>DASRLH010000093.1:0-5476 GCA_035648595.1 Tepidisphaeraceae bacterium | reverse complement strand
GTCACTCCGCTTTGATGCTGCGCGCTATTCGCCCCCTTCCAAGGCGCTGGCGCCTGGGGCCCGTGCAACCACCTCGCGCCTGAACCCCATACTCGTGCCCAGCATATAATAAAGCAACCGGCGAGCCGAACGGCATTAACAGTTTGTGGCGCTTTTGCGCTTACGAAAATATCGCAATATTGCTACTTGTTTTCTCCAACCACGGGTCATCGCGGGACTTATGAGGCGCCACCTTGCGAAAACACCATGTCGCGCAAGACAGAAGCGCAACACGGCCTGAGCCGTCGTTGCTGGAAAGGCGAACGGGGCAACGGGAGAGTCACAACGAGTTGCCGACGGAGGCAGTGTGTTGCATATGATGCTCCAATAGAGAATTCGTCGAAGGAGCGCGTTGCTTTGCGCTGCGTCGGTCGCTACAATCCACCCATCCTGCCCTTTCAACGCAGGGTCGCGACGGCTTGTATTTCCGCCGCGGATCAGAACCATTCCGCCACCCGAAGGCAATAATGTTTTCACTCGCCGCCGCGATCCGCGCGTTGTGCAGCCGTCGTTATTCCATCTCGACCACGAAATCCTTGAAAACCGATCGCCGCGTTCGTCGCGCGGCGGCAGCGGTCGCAGAGGCGATGGAGTAACGCATGTTGCTCAGCGTAACGCTTCCCGCCAGCGTGCAAACCACCGGCAACGTCGCCTACAACGTCACCGGGAACGCCGGGGCCTACGATGTCGATCTCACCGCCGGCGGCTTCGTTCTCAACGCCGATCTCTCGAAGGCCGGCTCCGACTGGCAGAATGTCACGCTGCAATTGGGAGACGGCACCAACGCCGTCTTCAACTCCCCGCAAACGCTTGGGGGCCTGCAACTCGCCGGCTCGACGAAGCTCACCGCCAGCACCGGCGGAGGAGGCGCTAATGGCAACTATATCGTGATCGGCCCGGGCGGACTTTTGATGGCCGCGACTGCCACGATCAATCTCACCGACAACGACATGATCCTCCAGGGCGCGGGCTCGGCGGGCGTCACACTGATGCAATCCCTGGTCGCCAGCGCCTTCAACGGGGGCAACTGGCTGGGCGCCGGCATCGGCAGTTCCAACGCCGCCATGAGCGTCGGCTCCGCCATGCAGACCGCGGAGGGTTTCGCGCTCAACGGGAGCCTCACCACGCCGTTTGGCACTTTTGATGGCGTGCCCGTCACCAGCGCCGATGTGATCGACAAATACACGGTGATGGCCGACGCCAATCTTGACGGCACCGTCAACCTCACCGACTACCGCGCCCTCACCGCCAACTACGGCAAGTCCGGCACTACATGGAGCACCGCCGATTTCAACTACGACGGCCGCACCAACAATGCCGACTATGCCCTGCTCGAAAGCAATTATCTGCAAACCATCGACGGCCCCAATCAGGCCCGCGTACTCCAGCCCATCGGCCAAACCATCGCCGCCCTCGCCAACCAGGTCTATTCCGGCCCCGTCGGCTCCTTCACCGACAGCAACAACCCCACCGCCGACGCGTCCACGGCTTCTTACTACACGGCCTCGATTGACTGGGGCAATGGCACGTTCGTCGCCGCGACCCTCGCCGCCAACGGCAACGGCGGATTCGCCGTTTCGGGCACCTCGCCCAATCCGCTGACGGATGCGAGCGCGCTAATCACGGAGATGGTGGGCTATGCCTCGGGCAGTCCGTACGCGGGCCAACCCGGTTCATTGAGCGCCCCGATCACGCTCGTTCCCGGTCCCATCACGCTCGCGGCGGCATCGCCGGCCGGTGCGCAAAGCATCGCATTGAACTGGCATGTCGACGTCTCCAACGCGACGGGCATCGTCATCGCCCGCTCAACGGATGGATACACGTTCAGCACCATCGCGAACCTTCCTGCCGCCGCGACAACCTACACCGACACCTCCCTCGCCGAGAACACGCAGTATTGGTATCAGATCACCGCGACGCTTCCCGCCGGCGCCGCTTCGCCGGCCGCCTCCGTCAACACGACCACGCTAACGGCTCTCTCCAATCTTGTCGCGGCCGCGCCATCGAGCGCGCAGGTTAATCTGACCTGGTCGCTCAACGTGACGGATGCGACGAATCTTGAAGTGGACCGCTCGACCGATGGAACGAACTTCACGCCGATCACCACCAATCTAAACGGCAGCGCGACGAGCTACATCGACACCTTCGTCGCGCAGACCGGCGACATCCATTATTACTACCGCGTGCGCGCCCAGCGTCCCGGCGGGCCGTCCTCCTACAGCGCCACGGCGGACGCCTGGACGCGCTCGGCCATCACGGATATGTACGCGACCGCCGCCTCGACGACGTCTACCAATGTGAACTGGTACGTCAACGCGCCAACCGCGGCGAGCATCGAGCTCGATCGTTCAGTGGATGGCGTGAGCTACGTCGCGTTAATCACCACTCTCTCCGGCATTGCGAACAGCTACACGGACACGGGCCTCACCGAAGGCACCCACTACTGGTACCGGGCATGTGCCAATATCGGCGGAACCTACTCCGATGCCAGCGCGCCGTTCGATATTTGGACACTGCCCAACGCCCCATCGGGACTCACCGCGGTCGCTGGCCTGGCGCCCTCGAATCAGGTGCAACTCAACTGGACGAACAATTCGCAGGGCGCGGCCGATTTCGTGGTGCAACGCTCCGATGACGGCGGATCGACTTATCACTCCGTGGGAAATACCGGCGGCACAACCAGTTTCGTCGATCTGACCGTCCAGCCCGGGCAGACCTACTGGTACAATGTGTATGCGGTCGCCCCGGATGGCCATCAAAACTCGGCGGCGTCAAGCGCCGTGTCGGTGAGCACGCCGGTCGCGGGAACCAGCAACGCCAGCGCCGTGGCCGTATCGCCCGGCGGGATCAACCTGTCATGGACCGTAACCGCCAGCGGCGCGACGGCGGTGAATGTGTACAAGGATGACGGTTATCAATATATTCTGGTGAATCCGTCGCCGCTCGCTGGCACGGCAACCAGCTATGCGGTGACAGGCCTGGCGCCAAACTCCAGCTATACCTATCTGGTGCAGGCGGTGACTTCCGGAGGAGGGACCTGGGGCGTTACCGCCAGCGCAACGACGCCCCCCTCCGCGCCCACGGCCCTGCAAACGACGAATGTCAGCCGCAACGAAATCGACCTCCTGTGGATTTCCGACAGCGACACGTACGGCGGGTACAACGTGCAGCGCGCTCCCTCGGGCACCGGCAACTTCGCCACGATCGCCACCACGGCTCTCCCGGAATACCAGGACACGAGCGTATCGGCCAACACCGGTTATGACTACCAGATCGTGGCCATCGGCACATGGGGCACTTCGCTAAGTTCCCTGCCATCGGCGCCAATTACCGTGACGACGCCGGGTATATCGCCAGCGGTCCTCATGGCTCAGGGCCCCAGTTGGTACGTTGATCCAACCGCCCCGGCCGGCGGCGATGGGAAAACGCCCGACACCGCCTTCCAAACCATCCAGGCCGCCGCCAACGTCGCGACCGCCGGCAGCATCGTTTGGATCGCGCCCGGAACCTATCGCGAGGATGTCGTTCCCGCGAACAGCGGAGACAGCTCATCCCCCATCATCTACCGCGCGTTTCAGGGCCAAGTCACCATCAGCGGGACCAATTCGCTGACACTCGCGGCGGACGGAACCAACGTCTACACAGCGCAGATCCCGACTACTTTTTATGATCCAAACCAGCCGGCCCACTGGTCCGCGACGACCGACCTGACCGTGCTGGGCGCTACCGCGACAACCAGCACCAACCAGGTCTTCCAGTCCAGCCAGCAGATCACCAGCGCTCGCTATCCGCAGCCTGCTTCGGGAGTTGACAGTTCCGGCGTCCCCCTCGCCGAGACGCCCGCGAGCCTGCTTACGGTCCCGGGAACGGGGATCACCAATAACTACGTTCTCGATCCCGACTATAATGTCACGGTCGCGGGCCAGAGCATCCACGGTTACCTGCTCCAATCTACATTCGATGACGCCAATTTGTGGAACGTCGTCCCGTCAGGTCAGAGGACGCTTGCGGCTCTACAGAGCTACCTGGTCGGCGCACTCATTCACATCGTCACTGGACCCAGTACCGGCGCGAGCACCGGTCCCACCCATTGGATTGCCGAGACAGCGAGGATCAATGCCATAGCGCAGGACAACGGCACGCCGCAACTCACCTACACCGTCAATCCAAACTCGGTTTTCGGGCACAACGGTACGGATTCGAGCAGCGGCTCGCTGGTGACGGGGACCTCGCTTCCAAGCTCGTCGACCGCGCCGCCCCTATATGCGCTCAACGCCGGCGACTATTACTATCTTACAGACTTTCCGACGACCTCTGCCAGCCCAGGCATGACGCCGGGATACGCGGTCAGTCTTGATAGCGGCAGCGGCGCGTACGTGATCGACCACTACTCCAAAGCCGACGCCAGCACTGTCGATCCGGCGAACCTCTACCTCCATCTATATAGCGCCTCCGCTCCATCGAACGTCGAAGTCAAGACGCGCGACGTCGCCTTCGACCTGAGCAGCAAATCCTACATCACGCTGGACGCGATCGACTTTACGGCGGCCACTGTCGCGACGGACGACGCCTCGACGGGCGACGTGGTCCAAAACGCACAGGCCACCGGCCTTTCGCAAATCGACCGCACGTCCGGCACCCGCGACCCCAACTCAACCTTCCGGCAGTTCGGGTTCAGCATCGCGTCGAGCTCGGGCACGCCGACGATTGCCCAGCTTGCGCCAACTTTCGCCAGCAAGGGACGTCCCCTGACCACCAATGCCACGCTCGCGGCAAACAACGCCGTCCTCATTCAGTTGCCGACGCCCCCAAACGCAAGCCTCGAATGGGTCATCCGGGACCGGGCCGCTCAGGGCGAATACCTCGTGGTGCTCCGCGACCAGATCATCAACGGCCAGACCTATTATACATTCGAGGTCAGCGGCGGCGATTTGATCGGCGTCACCCGGCGGCATACGACCGCGGACAGCGTCGATGGCTACGCGAGGCTCACTTATACGCCGGCCAGTGGATGGACCCAGTTTGTTTCCGGGATCGAGCTCATGGGGCCGGCGGATAAATTGTCCGCCAGCCAGGTCGCCAATACCGCCGCCAGCGGCGTCACCATCGGCGGCTCGGGCGATATCGTGACTGGCTCCATCATTCACGATGTGAACACCTTCGGCAATGACGCCGCGGCGGTAACAACGCTCTACAACTCGCAAAACGCGTCGATTGATCACAACACGATGTACAACTCCGGCCGATCGCTGGTCAGCCATCGCAACTCGCCAAATGTGCAAATTCTATACAACGATTTGTTAATGCCGTTCGGCTCGCCGGTTGCTTTATTATATGCTGGGCACGAGTATGGGGTTCAGGCGCGAGGTGGTTGCACGGGCCCCAGGCGCCAGCGCCTTGGAAGGGGGCGAATAGCGCGCAGCATCAAAGCGGAGTG
>DASRLH010000092.1:0-3844 GCA_035648595.1 Tepidisphaeraceae bacterium | reverse complement strand
CACGTTGCCACCCGCCCGGAATGCCGCCAAAAAGCGACCACGCCAGATTCGAAAGCTTTTCGGTATCGCAATAACGACTGGCCAACAGGAAGGGCAGCGCCTCACCCGGCAGAGCACCTACATCCCACTGTCGCGCTGCGGGGCACACCTCATCCGGAAAGCCGCTATCCTCGACGACAAAGTCGCTGCGGACTTCAAGCAGGCCGGGCGGGGCAACAAGCCGCGTGCAGATGTTGCCGTACGGATCGAAGAAATCGCGCGCGTTGACACCGGGCGAAAAGTGCATCGTCTGGTCGCTGAGAATGTCCGCATCGCGCGAGGGGTGGGTGGTGAGCATGAGCACCATGGGAACCGCGTAAGGACATTGAAAAGCAATGTCGTAGCCTGCCCGAATCTTCACTGAAACCTCCTGAATTGGTTGCGTTGAGAAAGCGCAACCGGCGGGTTCGTTCCGAGGAGCAGTGAACGAATTTAGGCCAATCCCGGGCAAACCGGGCCGGGGTATGAGCCTAGCTAGTGTCTGTCCATAAACGGATTTTGGATCACTAACCGACTGAGATTATTTGCGGAATTTGGATTTTGTTGGCGTTGATCCCGGCGATTTTGGGTATGATTCGTATCGTTCCACCGAAACAAATCACCCCTCGACCGCCGGAGCCAACAATGCGTCAGGAACGCACGGTCCAGTGCACTCTATTCGATATTTTTGCTGCGCACGAGATCGGATGCGAACTGAAGGCGATGTCGCAGTGGCTGGATGAGCATCGTGATCTGCTGGGTTTGGTGGCTGCCAATCTTCGCGGACATGACCTCAAGAACACGGGACGGCACGGCCTTACGGCGGAGGCGGTGTTGCGCTGTGCGCTGCTCAAACAACATCGGCAACTGACTTACGAAGAACTGGCGTTTCATCTGGAGGATTCGGCGTCGTTCCGCGCTTTTGCCAGGCTGCCGCTGGGATGGTCGCCGAAGAAATCAGTGCTGCAACGAACCATCAGTGCGATCGACGCTGCGAGTTGGGAGAAGATCAACCGCGCGGTGATGGACAGCGCGCAGCATCACGAAGTGGAGGATGGATCGATCGTGCGGATCGACAGCACGGTGACGGCGGCGTTGATGCATGCACCGACCGACAGTTCGCTGCTGTGGGACGGGGTTCGGGTGATGGTGCGGATCCTGAAGAAAGCCGACAAGCTGCTGGATGGCACGCTGCGCTGGCGCAATTACCGCCGGCTGGCGAAGAAGCGTGCGGTTGCGATCCAATACAGCCGGAGCCGGAAGAACGAGCTTTATCGTGATCTGGTCGCGGCCACTCGCGCCACCATGGTGTCGCTGCGCCGCGCCGTGCAGCATTTAATGGCACATCCCAGCCTCGAGGCTGTGGCGTTGCGTTGCGAGGCCGAGCACTATTTGCCTTTGATCGTGCGCATCATCGATCAGACCGAGCGCCGCGTGTTCGCCGGCGAGGCGGTGCCGGCGGACGAGAAATTGGTCAGCCTGTTCGAGACACACGCCGACATCATCGTCAAGGGTGGCCGCGATACCCACTATGGCCACAAGCTCAACCTCGCCACCGGCCGCAGTGGGTTGATCCTCGACATCGTCATCGAGGCTGGCAATCCGGCAGATTCCGCTCGCTTCCTGCCGATGCTGGAGCGCCATGTTGCACACCATGATGCGCCGCCGCGGCAATCTTCGGCCGACGGCGGCTATGCCAGCACCGCAAATCTCGAACAAGCAAAAGCGCTCGGTGTGGAGGATGTCGCCTTCCACAAGAAGTGCCGCCTCGCGATCGAGGACATGGTCAAGAACCGATGGGTGTACCGCAAGCTGCGAAACTTCCGCGCTGGCATCGAGGCCAACATCTCATGCCTGAAGCGCGCATTCGGGTTGCGCCGTTGCACCTGGCGGGGGCTCGCGCACTTCCACTCTTATGTCTGGGCATCGGTGGTGGCCTACAATCTCGCCTTGTTCACCACGCTCGCTCAGTCCTGAAACAAAAAATCGTCGAGCGCGTCCCGTGCGTCGGGCCGGCGAACGCCTTCTTATGTCTACACTCGCCTCCAGCAACTCGCTTTACGCCCGGTCGCATTAAAAGCTGCTCAAACATCGCCGCCGCCGACCAAAAACGCCGCACAAATCCCTGCAAATACTGTATCCATCACTGCGCTCGTCAAAAAATCTCCGTTTATGGACGGACACTAGCTAGTGAGAGAGGCTGCATTTGCAGACTGCGGCAAAATGGTAGCAATAACAGCAATACATGACAGCCGTGCCTCACCGGAGCTTGCGCTCGTTGCCCTACTACATCAGGTCAAGCGGTATATCCCGCTCTTGCCGGCGGCGACGACGATCCGTGGCGCATGCCGAGCCAATTTCGCGAGGGCGCGAGGCGGTCAAGGCTCAATGGACCGCAAAGCGGCGCGCCGTCGGCGCGGCCTTGACGGCCGCCGGGCCGTCGCGACCAGAATTTAGGGGCGCTCCTGCTGGGCTTCGTTCGCTCGAATTGCTGTCGGTATCATGCCTTGAGCTTGGCTTGGCATCTTCAGTGCGTGGGGTGTGACAAGAAAATTCTTTGGCCTTCTGTTGTCCAATCGTTGGGGGTCGTTGTTACGTGTTGGTATTCTCTGGTCTCGTTGGTACGTGTTGGCTTTTGGCAGAAGGAGCCGTCAAAACCGATCATCATGGGCTAAGACGTTTTGCGCCGGAGTGAGCATTCCCGGCACTGAATCATTGGAGACCCAAAGAGCGGAACGATCCGACCATTTTCGCTTATGCTGCAAATGCCCGCTCTGGTAAATTCGCAAATATACCCCGATTCATCGATAGTCCGAAAAACCGCTTGCCATGGGGCGATTTTGGGATTCGTCATGGGGCATGATTTGCGCCGGCTTTTTGTCTCCCATTGACCGCGCCGACCTGACCGCCCTAGCGCGGGATGGATCGGCGGCGCATCGATTGGCGCGGCGTGCCAATGCGCTGGTGCTTTTGGATTCCGGCTGGAGTTGCGAAAAGGTCGCCGGGGCCTTGCTGCCGGACGACGACACGATCCGCCGGTGGCACGGCTTGTTCATCGAGGATGGCATCGAAGGGCTGACGCGTTTCGAGGCCGGTGGCAGCGCCTGCCAGATGAACGGCGAGCAACAGGAAAACCTGAAGGCCTGGGTCGCGGCGGCGTTGCCGCGCTCGACGCGCCAGATCGGCGCCTGGATCGAGCAGGAATTCGGCCACGTCTACGCGGGCCGCTCGGGACTGATCGCGTTATTGCATCGCCTGGGGCTCGAATATCACAAGCCGAAAGTCATCCCGCGTAAGCTCGACGAGGACAAGCAGAAGGCTTTCATCGCGAACTATGAAAAAGTCTTGAACTCGCTGCCCGACGACGAGGCCGTGCTGTTCGCCGACGCGGTGCATCCGACCCATGCCGCGCGGCCCGCCGGTTGCTGGGCGCCGAGCCAGGAGAATCTCGCGATCGAGCAGACGAGTGGGCGCCGGCGCATCAACATCCATGGCGCGGTCGATCTCGAGACCGGTCGAACCCGAATGATCGAGGTCGAAACCGTCGACGCCGCCTCGACGATCAGGCTTCTGGAATCGATCGAGGCGTTCTATCCGATGCTGGTCCTCATCCATGTCTTTCTCGACAACGCCCGCTATCATCACGCGAAGATCGTGCGGGAATGGCTCGCTCAGCCGGGGCGGCGAATAAAGCTGCACTTCATCCCGCCCTATTGCCCGCATCTGAACCCGATCGAGCGGCTATGGGGCGTGATGCACAAGCATGTCACGCACAATAAATCCTACGCGACTTGCGCCCAATTCGCCGATGCGACGCTCGGTTTCC
>DASRLH010000091.1:0-10685 GCA_035648595.1 Tepidisphaeraceae bacterium | reverse complement strand
CCATTCGTGGATTCAGATCCTTTATTGATCGGGGTAGGGAAGGCCGATTGGTTTCGGCCTCCCCTCGCGCCAAACCGGACGTGCGGATTTCCCGCATCCGGCTTTCCAGTCAGTGGGCCACCTTCGTGGAAGGACTGCTCGGCGATTACCGAAGCTATTCTCAATGCAAGGAGCGAATATGTTCAGTGGATGCAAGTCGATGGCGGCGATGGCGATTCTGGCGGCGGGGCTTGCCGGGTGCGGCGACAAGGGCTATCAGAATTCCCGCCCCCCCTCCGATCGCATCGACCCCGCCAACTCCGACCTACAAGGCTATGACGTCATCTCCGCATCAGACAAGATGGCGGCGGACCTGCTCTCCAGCTATGAGCTGAACAACTCGCACAACCGCTGGACGATCGTCGTTGGGAAAATGGAAGACGACACCAGCGATCGCGGCTTCGGCCATAACTATGACATTTTCCTGGAGCGGCTCAAAACCAACCTCGCGCAGCAAAGCCATGGCCGGGTGACGCTCATCGAAAACAAGGCGCGCTTTCACGACCTGCGCAACCAGGAATTGGAAGGCGCCAACGAGCGCGACACCTTCGGCCAAGGCGGCGGCAGCGCCCCCGCCGCCGCGCCCCAGGCCATTCAGCCCGATTATGAGTTGTATGGAAAAGTCACCGACCTGCCCGGCCGCGGCAGCACCTATTACCTCATGGAATTCAATGCTCTTAATCTGCAAAACCGCACCCTCCCCTGGTCGAACAAATATGAAGTGACGCTGAAGCGGTGAGTCCTCTTTTTTGCGAGATGTCGTGAGCCTTTCGCGTTTCAATCGTATCGCCATCTTCACCCTGGCCCTCTCACTGATGAGCGGCTGCACCAATGCGTTGCAGAGCGGCCACAATACGGCGCTCACGGGGATGGATCTGAAGAGCATGACCGACAAGATGGCGGCGAGCCTGGCCGCGAGCCCCGCCGTGCGGCAGGCGATCCGGGAAAAGGGGGAACTGAAG
The DNA here is from genome assembly GCA_035648595.1 of Tepidisphaeraceae bacterium. GTDB lineage: Bacteria > Planctomycetota > Phycisphaerae > Tepidisphaerales > Tepidisphaeraceae > RYN-428. The sequence continues at coordinate 9,684 of DASRLH010000091.1, read as the reverse complement.
ATCGTCGTTGAGCCGGCGCAAAACGAGATGGAAGCCGAGGTGTTGCCGCACGGACAGGCCGAGGCGTTCACCGCGCGCGTGCGGCTTCTGCTCAGCGGGCACAACCAGGGACGATTCCTCTGGATATTGAATCGCGATGAATTTTACGATCTGCGCAATTCGGAAATTGCCGACACACTGGGCCCGGCGCCGGGCGCGATCGATCCCGAATACGCGCTGGTTGCGCGCTTTCGCTCCCTGACCAGCGAAAACGCGAAGCTGCGCACCAGTTCCTACCTGTGTGTTTATGAATTGACGAATCTGAAGGACCGCACCGTCCTGTGGAATGACAAGTATGAAGTACGGAAGAAAGCGGTGAAGGGGTTTTTGGATTGAAATGGGCGATGCGAAAATCCGGTGGCTCAGATATGGAATGCGACGCAGATCCTTCGTCGTTTGGTGGGTATGACGTGACACGGGCGTCGTGCCCGTGCATTCGGCGCCGATCCACGCCGACCGGACATTCCACTACTTCAGAAAGTGCTCCGCACGAGCGGGACGCGCGTGTCACGGTTGGCGGTGCCGTTCCTCTGCGTCAAAGCGCATCTCCGTGGAAGAGTGAATTGCGGTCCTTTTTTTCCCTCCGCAGGCTGCCTTCAATTCCGTGTGTGTGCGTTTGTCTCCTAATATTCACCGGCTGCGTTTCCCCCGAGGTGAAGCAGGCGGAAATGGCGGTCGGGGACTACTTCGCCGCCGACTATTCGCAGGCCGAACGGCTGCTCAAGCCGTTGGCCAAAAAGACGGACGAAAACTTCGTGCTCAACAACGCGCGCCTCGGATCGGCGGCCCTGGTTAACTACGACCTCGATACCGCGCAGAGCGCGTTTCTCAATGCGTATCAAGTTCTCAACAGCGTCGGCGTCAACAACGGGGGGCGCGGGTTGGGCGCCGTCGTGGTTTCCGAAAATATTCGCGTGTGGGAGGGAGAGCCCTTCGAGCGGGCAATGGTCAATTTCTATCTGGGCCTCATCTATTACATGCGGCATGATTACAACAATGCCCGCGCCGCATTTGAGAACGCGCTGTTCAAGCTGCGGACCAACGACCCCTCCTCAAAGGACAAGGATCAAGCCGCGACTCAACAAAGCGACTTTGCCCTGGCCTACGTCATGCTTGGCAGATGCTATCAGCGGCTCGATCGTGCCGCCGATGGGCAAAAGGCGTTTGCCCAGGCGGTGCGGCTTCGCCCGTACCTGGCGCCGCTCGCGGATTTTGCCCGCAACGCGCAATCAAACATATTGCTGGTGGTGGATTACGGGTACGGCCCGCGCAAGGCCGCCAATGGCGATGGCGCGATCGTGGGTTTCGTGCCCACGCCGTACATGGCCGGCCCGATTCCGCCGCCGACGGTGTTTGTGGATGGACGATTGATCGATCTTGCCGGCGAGGGCCGGCCGCCGGTCGATCTGTTGGCGCTCGCCCAGGACCGCCGTTGGCAAAGCATCGACACGATTCGCGCGGTTAAGAGCGGCCTGGGCACGGCCATGATCGTCGGCGGTGCGGGGTACGGCGTCATTGATCGTCATGCCGATCCCTACGTCGCGCTGGGGTTGATCGCGGGCGGATTGCTGTTCAAGGCGACCAGCCAGGCCGACGTGCGCCAATGGGAAATGCTGCCCAGAACCACGTTCCTTCTCCCCCTCACTCTGCCGCCCGGCAAGCATGATGTACTCGTCGATTTCCCCGCCATTCCCGGCCTGCGCCAGGAATGGCGCGGGCTCGATGTCCCCGCCCAGGGCGACGCCACCTATTACTACCGAATGCAACGCGACAACCCAGGACCATTCACCTGGCCGCCTGCGGCGACGGCTCAGGCGCCGACGGGTCCGAATGCGGAATTAAGGTGAATTTCCGGCTCCAGCCCGGATGGATTCCGCCTGAAGGCGAAGGTTTCAACCGTTAAGATGGAACAATAAATATTGCAATTCGTGGCAAGCTCGGCCGCGCATTCTCGCGATGCCTTCTCGTAAGCCGTCGAAGTCCGAAGAACATCAACCGCCATGCCCCTTCAACCCCACTCCACTCTGCCGCGCATCCGAGCCTCGGTTCTCACCGCCGGCGTATTGATCGCGCTGTTCTTCGCGGCAGCCGCCCCGCTCATTCACAGCGGCTATTCCAAAGGCCGGGCGGCTTACGATCAGCGCGCGTTTTACGGCGCGACCGTCCTCCAGTTTCTCGCGCAGTGGCCGCGGCCCGGGCTTGGCGACTATCCCGCGGCCACCACGCCCGGATATTACCTGGCCATCGCCGCCGCCGCGCAGGTCGCGGGAACGGGGCTGCGAACGCTTCAGTTCCTCGGATCCCTCTTTACCGCCGGGCTGCTCATCACCCTGGCAGTGGCATTATGCCGGCGCGCCAACGCGCTGATGGCGTTGGCGTTGTGCCTGCCGGTGCTTTGCTCGCCGTATGTCTTTCCCGGCGGAGTGTGGATGCTGCCGGATGGGGCGGGGTGGTGGGGCGTTCTTTGCGTGATGCTGGTCGCATTGAAGCCGCGCGTGGATGCGCGAACGTACATATCGGGCGGCCTGGCCCTGCTCGCGCTGGTGATGGTTCGCCAGACGCATCTCTGGACCGCGGCGCCGCTGTGCGCCGCGGCATGGCTGGGCAGCGGCGAAAATGCCGGCGCTCCTTTTCGCGTTGCCGCCCCCCGCGGCCGCAGGCTCGCGCTCATGGCTTGCGCGATCATTCCGTCGATTCTCGCGATCGCATGGTTCGTGCGGCTCTGGCATGGAATGGTTCCGCCGAATCAGCAATCGCTGGTAGCCGGGGGCAATTGGGCCGCGCCCGCGATGGCGTTGGCCACCGCCGGGATGCTTGGCGTTTTCTACGCACCGATCGTTTTGCCGCGATTACGAGGTTTGCGATGGATGTCACCTGCCCTCGCGGGCACGGCGGCCGGTGCGATCATCGGCGCGATCCCCATCACCACTTACAGCATGCGGGCCGGTCGATTCTCAGGCATCTGGAACATCGTGCGGCACATGCCCTATATCGCCAACCGCTCCCCCCCCCTCATCGCGCTGGCGGCCTTCGGCGGTCTCGCGGTCGCACTTTGGTTGCTCGTGCTGCCCCTGCGCCAGCGCTGGATCTGGGCCGTTGCCGTCGCGGCGTTTCTGGTCGCCCAGATACCGGCCCATTATGCGTTTCAGCGCTATTACGAGCCGTTCGTATTGATCGCCGCCGCCGTGAGTTTGTCGCGATTGCCGGGCAAGACGCCGCGCTGGCCGCTGGCGGGGCCGATTGTTCTCGCCGTACTGCTGGCGGGCGTTACCTGGATGAGTCTGCGATGACCACCCGAATCCCACGCCGGGGCATGCCCGGGAAGCACTAAATGGCTGTGCGCGACTCCGCGCTGTTCAAATCGCAACGCCATGCGAGCGTCATGCCGGGATTGCCTTTCCTCGAATCCGTTCGTCCCCTACACTCGGCGGCGTGTTGATCAACTTTGATGCTTTCGACGCCGTTCTGCTCGACTTGGACGGCACGATATACCACGAGGAACACGCCCTGCCCGGCGCGGTTCAGTTGATACAGCGTTTCCAGGCACGTGGTCGCAAATTCGCGTGCCTGACCAACAGCACCAGCAGCCCTGATCGGATTGCCGACCGCCTGGGGCGCATGGGGATCGCCATCGGGCCGGAACACGTCTACACCGCCGCCCAGGCGACGGCGGATTATGTGCTGGAGCGATTTGGGCCGATGCCGCGCGTCTTCAACCTCTCCACCGAAGGCATACAGGATATGCTCGAAGGGAAGGTGCAATGGGTGCGGGATGAGGCCGAGCCCTGCGATGCGGTGATCTGCGGCGTGCCGTTGAATGTTTTTGCCACGGAGGATCGCCAGCGTGCCGCCATGCTGCTCCTGCGGAAAGGCGCGGCACTGGTGGCGATCTGCGCCGACCGCGTCTATCCCAGCCCGCGCGGGCTGGAATTTGGCGTGGGCGCCATGGCTCAAATGCTGGCGTACGCGGCGCGCGTTCAGCCGGTCTTCTGCGGCAAGCCCGAAAAACTGTTCTTCAATGAGTTGTGCCATCGCCTCGACGTGCGGCCCGAACGCTGCGTGCTGATCGGGGACAATCTGGAAAGCGATATCGCCGGCGCTCGCGGGGTTGGGATGAAAACGATCCTCACGCTGACCGGCGTCGCCGCGCGCCACGACGCCGCCGCCGCGCCCCAATCCGCCCGCCCGGATTGGATCATCAACGATCTGACGGAATTGCCCTGACTTCCGCGGGCGCGATTGCTATCATGTTTTGCTCCTTCATCATTCATCGTTCATCATTTATCATTTCCCACCACATGCCTACTCACATTGTCATTTTGGGCGGCGGCTTTGGCGGGGTATACACGGCTCATGGACTGGAAAAAATCTGGAGCGATGATCCCGATATTCGCATCACGCTCATCAGCCGAAGCAACTATTTTCTGATGACGCCCCTGCTCTTCGAGGCCGGATCGGGCGTGATCGAGCCCCGGCATGCGGTCAATCCGCTGCGGCCCCTTTTCGATTTCACCCGATTCATCGAGGCGGAAATCACCGGCGTGGACCTGGACCGCAAGATCGTCAACATCAAGCCGCCCGGCGGAGCGCCCGATGAAGTGCCGTTCAATCACCTGGTTCTGGCGCTGGGCGGCATCACCAACACAAAAATGATCCCCGGCTCCGAACACGCCCTGACCTTCAAGACGCTGGGAGATGCCATCTTCCTGCGCAACCATGTCATCCAGCTCTTCGAGCGCGCCGACGTGGAACCCAACCCGGCGCGCAAGGCCGCCCTGCTTACGTTCGTGCTCGTGGGGGGCGGATTGGTGAACGTCGAGTTGTGCGGAGAGCTTACCGTCTTCCTCAAGACGCTTCAGAAGCTGTACCCCCATATTCGATACGATGAAATCCGCGTTGAGATGATCGAAGGGGAGGCTTCGATCGCCAGGGAATTCGACGATGATTTGCGAACGTACATCGCCGACGTGCTGCGCCGGCGCGGCGTGAATATCCGCGTCAGCACGCGCGTGAAATCCATCGAGCCGGATCGGCTCACGCTGCCGGACGGAACGACCATCGATTCACACACGATTGTCCTGGGCACCGGCGTGGTCCCCAGCCCGTTGGTCGCCTCGCTGCCGATCGAGAAGGACAAGAAAGGCCGCGCGCTGGCCCAGTCCACCATGCTCTGCCAGGGCCGGAAAGACCTTTGGGCGCTGGGCGATTGCGCGATGATTCCAGACCCTTCGGGAAAGCCCTATCCCGAACTCGCCCAGCACGCACTGCGCGAGGCCCGCCTGCTCGCCAGGAACATCACAGCGGCCATCCGAAATCAGCCGCTCGAGCCGTTCATCTATCAAACCAAGGGCACGCTGGCGGCACTGGGACACTTCAAGGGGGTGGGCAAGATCGGGAAGATTCATATCCGCGGCTTCATCGCCTGGTGGGTCTGGCGGACCTATTACGTCATGCAGATGCCGCGCTGGGATCGGCGAATCCGAATTATCCTCGATTGGACCATCGCCCTGTTCTTCAAAAACGACATCGTGCAACTCGATCTCTTCGGCGTCGCCCATCCCCGCGAACAGCACGCCGCCCAGCGAGAATAATTCATTGTCTCAAATCGCGTTTGTTGATGGATCATTGTGCCTGCCGTACGGTATGGTTGCGGAGCAGGCTCCCAAGAGCAGGCAACGAATTTGAGGAGCGGTCCATGAAACAGTGTAAAGCGCCTCGGACAATCATGTCGGTGATTCTGATGATGCTGGGAGCGACAGCGTTCCAGGCACATGGGCAGTACGATCCTGGCCCCGCGCCGCCGGCGGCCGTATTGCTCGACGCCGCGGACATGGAGCAATTGGTGGCGCCGATTGCGCTTTATCCCGACCCGCTTCTCGCCCAGGTATTTGCCGCATCGACCTATCCATTGGAGATCCAGGCCGTCGCGAACTGGATGCAAGCCAATCCCAATCCCAGCGAGGCGGCAATCGCTGCCCAGGCGGTCGAGCCATCCGTCCAGGCGCTTCTCCATTACCCGGCAGTCCTGCTGATGATGAACAATGAGTTTGATTGGACGCAGCAGCTCGGCGTCTGTTTTCTGAATCAGCAGGCCGATGTCATGAGCGCCGTTCAGCGCTTGCGGGCGCGCGCTCAATACGCCGGCGCCCTGGTGAGCGGGCCCCAGCAGCAAGTGATGACGGATCCGGATGGGATCGAGATATTGCCAACCGAGGACAACGTGCTGTACGTGCCGGAATATGATCCTGACGCGGTCTACGTCGGCGATGGGGGGCATCAGGCCTATATCACTTTCAGTACGGGATATCCCAGCGGCCTGTGGCTGAACTACGACCTGGACTGGCACGATCGCCGGATAGGCGTGGGCGGCGGATGGAATCATGGATGGGACCGGCGCCATGACCGGGAGCGGCCCGTGCTCAGGCCATGGGAGCGCGACCACGCCAAGCCGCTGCCAGTTCTGCGGCGGGGCGCGGACGGCCAGGCATGGCGGAGTGTTCGTCCAGGCTACGAAAAGCCCGACGCCGCCCGGCCCGCGGCCGGTGCGTTTGGCGGCTATCAAAAATCCGCCGACGTTCAGCGTAACGTGGCGCGTACCCAGCAGAGCCGAGGCGTGCAACAGCCCGCCGCGCGACAAGTCAGACCTGCCGCGCCGCAAGCGAGGCCGGCCGCGCCACAAGAAAGACCCGCCGTGCCGCAAGCACGGCCGGCTGCTACGCCACAAGAACGACCCGCCTCTCCACAAGCCAGGCCGGCTGCGCCGCAAGCGAGGCCCGCCGCGCCACAAGTCCGGCCCGCCGCGCCACAGGCCAGACCCGCCGCGCCATCGGCATTTCGCGGCGCGGGAAATGGCCACGCCGTGGCTGCCCAGAGCGCGCGAGGGCACACGTCCATGGGGTCTTCCGGCGGCGGCGGCAAAGCGGGCGGTCGCAAATAAACGACCTTGACGTTCGATCAATACAGCGGCATCGGATGGCCCCCAAGCATACGACGATCTATAGGAGCAAGATATGAAAACCTCAATGCAAGGCGCCCGGTGGGTTGCCACGATTCTACTGGCAGGCGGCATTTCAGTGGGAACGGGCGGCTGCGCTCGAACGGCTAATTCCGCGGGCCCGACCGCTTCGTCTCCAACTGTTCCACCGGCTCCCCAGGCTTGGGCCCAGGTTCGGGGCGCGCCAGCCCCCGGCCAACTGGTGTTCAACAGCGATGATGAGGCGGCCAAGGCAATCGTTGCCGCCGCAAAGGCGCAGGATAACGATAAAGTGCATCAGATTTTGGGCCCGGCCTGGAAGGAACTGGTGTCGGGAGACAAAGTCGAGGATGCAAACGCGTTTAAGGAGTTTGCCGCTCACGCCTCTGAACACATGCGGCTGGAAAAGAAAGACCCGGCAACATCCATTCTCTATGTCGGCAACGATAATTGGCCCTTCCCCATCCCGATCGAGCAGGCCCCTGGCGGCAAGTGGTTCTTCGATACCCAGGCCGGCAAAGCCGAAATCCTGGCACGGCGCATCGGCGCCAACGAATTGGGCACCATCGACGTCTGCCGAGCATATGTCCGCGCCCAACGGCTATATGCTCGCAAGGATCGCGACGCCAGTGACATTCTCAAATACGCCCAGCGCCTAGTCAGCACGCCAGGCGACATGGACGGCTTGTACTGGGAGGTCAAACCCGGAGAGAAACCCAGTCCCTTTGGTCCCCTGGTGGCGCAGGCTGCTTTGGAAGGATATCCGACTCCATCTTCGACTCGCCCGCACCCCCCATACCACGGGTATCACTTCCGTATCCTCAAGCGGCAGGGATCGGCGGCGCCGGGAGGGAAATACAACTACATCATCAACGGCAACCTGGTCGGCGGGTTCGCTCTGGTTGCCTTTCCCGATCAATACGGATCCTCGGGAATCATGAGCTTCATCGTGAACCAGCGCGGGAAGGTTTTTGAGAAGGACTTGGGGCCCGACACCGTGAAAACCGCGCGACAAATGACTCAATACAACCCGGACAACAGTTGGAGACTGGTACCCGAGTAGTGCCGGTCGTCGGCGATTGCTTGGGGCGCGCGACGAAATGGATTATCCTGTATCAACCATGTTGAACCTCAAGCTTCTGATTCCGCGCTGGTCCGTTTTTCTTTTTTTTACCCTGGTCGGATCGGCGGCAATGGCTGCCGCGCCCGCCGGCCCGGCGGCGGACGACCTACCTGCCGTCCACGCCCTGCGCCAGTGGCTCGCGCAACCGCGCGAAGGACGGCCGGAACTAGCCCGTCAGCCGTTCGCGGCGTCGGCATTGACCAAGGCACAAGCCGATCAAGCTACGCAATTACTCTGGGACGATCACGCCGACGACGTGCGCGCCTCGCGCGTCAAGGAATGGAACGACAAAGCCATCGTGGCCGGCGGCCAGACGCTCAAGTTTCTGGAGCGCCAGTTCGGCAACAAACCCAAATCCGGCTGGAGCCTTTACATCTCCCTGCACGGCGGCGGCAACGCGCCGCGGCAGGTGAACGATCAGCAATGGAACAATCAGATCAAACTGTATCAACCCAAGGATTGCCTCTACATCGCCCCGCGCGCCCCGACAGACAATTGGGATTTATGGCATGAAGCCAACGTGGACGCGCTGCTGGGCCGGCTCCTGGAGGACGCATTTGTACTCGCCGACGTCAACCCCAACCGCGTTTACATCATGGGCTATTCCGCGGGAGGCGACGGCGTCTATCAGCTCGCCCCACGGATGGCCGATCGCTGGGCGGCGGCGGCGATGATGGCCGGGCATCCCAACGACGCCTCCCCGCTGGGCCTGCGCAACATCGGCTTCACCATTCACGTCGGCGCCCTCGACGACGCCTACAACCGCAATAAAGTGGCGGCGGAATGGGGCAAGAAGCTCGACGACCTCCGCGCCGCCGATCCCAGGGGCTACGAGCACGTCGTCAAATTACACGCCGGCCGCGCCCACTGGATGAACCTGGAAGACAAGGTCGCGGTCAAATGGATGGCCGGCTTCACGCGCAATCCGCTGCCGCTCAAAGTGGTCTGGATGCAATCCAACGTCACACACGATCGCTTCTACTGGCTTGCCGTGCCCCCCGGAAAAGCCAAGGGCGGCGCGCTGGCGATCGTTTCCCGACAGGGGCAGAACATCGAAGTTGAAAAAGCCGAGGGGCTGACGCAATTAACGATCCTGTTGAATGATGCGATGCTCGATCTGGATCAGCCAATCGTCGTCACGATGAAGGGACGCGAGTTGTTCAAGGGGAAGGCGCCCAGGACCATCGGCAATCTGTATCGTACCCTGGCCCGTCGTGGGGATCGGGATTTGATGTTCGACGCAGCCGTGCCTGTCAGTGGGTTACAGAAGTAACCCGCAAACACGGCACATTACCGCGGGCAAACCGCCGCCCTCATGCTGGCCGGATGAATGCCGTCCGGCTTCCTTGCGCCAGCCGATTACTCCTCCTTCCCCCAATACGGAGGACGTTGACTCTGCGTAGGCCCGGCAGGGCAATCGCATTTGAGAAGTTCGGCATATGTTAGGTATCGCCCGCGCGGTGGGGAGTGTATGTTGGTTTCGTCGTCGCGAAGCTTCGCAGCAAAAATTGAGCTTTCACCCACGAAAGGAGCTTGCGCATGGACGCCC
>DASRLH010000090.1:0-25611 GCA_035648595.1 Tepidisphaeraceae bacterium | reverse complement strand
CCAAAACCGCAAGTCCGACGGCCCACCCGGCTGGCTCACCCTCTGGCGCGGATGGAATGACCTTCACCTGATGGTCATGGGCGCGCGGGCGGCTGGACTGGAAAAAATGTGACGAAAGATGAGGCGTCTCGCCCGTGCATGGTGCTTTGAAGTAGCGAAATCGTGGTTTTTCCACCACCACGCCATCGGCACGGGCGGGACGCCCGTGATACGAAACGGCCTTCTTCCCACGAACCCACGGCCCGCAATGGTTTGGACGTATTAGGAAACTTCGGTTTTTCGATCTGGTATCGTTCCACACTCCGGGCATCGATCCGGGGTGGCCCGCAAATCGTAGCCGCATTTGCGGCAGACGCCTTCCACGCGCTTGCGAATTTCAGGCATAAGCATCGCGATTAAAAGACAATCACCGGCAGCGATGCACGGCAATATCAGGGCGATTTCCGCGACAACAACCCAAACTGCGTAGCGCGCCAGTACCTCAGTATATCTCCCGATGCGATTGAGGAGGATGAAAGCCCCGATCCACACAAGATATGTTGACAATCCAATCACCCCGCTCCACAGCATCCCGGCTTTCGTCCGTCGGCATTGCCACCAAATCACCCTGCGGCGAACCCTGGGCAATGACGCCAGTTCGGGGACCGATTTGTACGACCAGTAAAGCGGCATCGAGACGGATTATAGCGTGGATCAACCCGGGCGAAGTGTCGTTCGGTTTTCCGCGATTGCGCGTTAGGATTGCCGCGATGCGCCGCCGCATGTTCACGATCCTGTCCGCGATTTCGCTGGCGCTGTGCCTGGCGACGTGCTTCATCTGGGGGCGGAGCTATTTTGTCGCCGACATTCTGCGGCACCGCCGGGCGGCCGAATCATTCACCATTGATGCAAGTTGCGGCAATGTGGAAGTTGTCCGAATGAGCGACAGGGCACCTTGGGAAACAATCTGGCTAATGGCAATGGGCGAAGTCAGTCTTTCACCACCGGGTTTTTCATATGATCGACTCCCCGCATCCGCCGATGACCGCGCGTGGCGTACGGACGTGCCCGCGAAAAATTGGGAGGCGCTCGGCTTCGCTTATCGTCGCTCGGCCCGGCAGTCGCAATTTATGTCACGGCAGTGGGTCGTTCCATTATGGGCTCCCATGGCACTAACAATAATCGCGCCGTTCTTTTTATTGCGAAGACGATTTAGCGATCGCCGTCGCGCCCGCGACGGCTGTTGCGTTAACTGCGGATATGATCTGCGCGCCACGCTCGACCAGTGCCCGAAATGCGGAATGGCCCAGCCACACCCCGCAAGCGCCGGCTCGGCCGCCACGCAGGCGAGTCGGTTGGAAGCTGAAATATGCGAGCGGGTCTTCAGGCCAATCCAGAAAGGTGACTGACGACGCTTCTTCCCAGCGCCGCGAGGTTATATCCCCCTTCAAGCGCGCTGACGACTCGGCCCTTGGCATGAACCTTCGCCGCTTGCACGAGCAGGCGGGTCATTTGCTCGAAGCAGTCTTCGCTGAGATTGACCTGCGCCAGCGGGTCATCGCGGTGGGCGTCGAAGCCGGCGGAGATCAGCAGCATCTCGGGCTTGAATGCGTCAATCGCCGGCAGCACGCGGGCGTGGAAAACCTGGATATACGCGGCATCTTCCGAGCCGGGCGGCATGGGGATGTTCACCGTCGTGCCAAGGCCCGGCCCCGTGCCGGTTTCGGTTGCGTAGCCGGTGCCCGGATAGCAGGTGCGGGGATCCTGGTGCAGGCTGATGAAGAGCACCGATGGATCGGCTTCAAAGACGGCTTGGGTGCCGTTGCCGTGATGCACGTCGAAATCGACGATGGCCAACTTGCCGACGCCATGATGCGCCTGAAGGTAGCGCGCGGCGATGGAGATATTGGCGAACAAACAAAAGCCCATCGCGCGATCGGGCTCGGCATGATGGCCCGGCGGGCGCACCGCCGCGAAGGCGCGCTCCACGTCGCCCGCGATCACCGCATCGCACGTTTGCAGAATCGCTCCAACCGCCAGCAACGCCGTCGCAAAACTGAGCGGCGAGACGGGCGTATCCCCCTGATCCAGCACGCCGCCGCCGGCTTCGCATACCCGGCGAACGTGTTCGACGTGCCCGCGCGGATGAACCAACTCAATCCATTTCTCATCAGCCGCAGTCGGCTCGGGCAGCTCGCAGAGCTTTTCCGGAGGGACAGGCATTTCGCCCAGATCGAGATGGAAATCCGGAAACGGGTTTGGCGAGGCGATCAGCCCCGCCGCGCGTACCGCCAGCGCGACGGCGCGGACTCGGTCCGGCCGTTCGGGATGTGCCGGGCCGGTGGCGTGGTCGATGAATCGCCGGCTGGAAATAAACCCGACCATGCCGACAGCTTGGCGGCTGGCCACGGGTGCGTCAAGGGAGTCGGGCCGCAACGAACCGAAGCGGCGCCCTCGCCGCTTTCCGGGAGCGCCGTGCCTACGGAGAATAAACGCGGTGTGTACGCAGTTCTACGTAGAAGCGGCGTCGTCACCGCTTTCCGGGAGCGCTGTGCCTACGGAGAATAAACGCGGTGGCGACACCCCGTGCGCGTCAAACGTAACTTCGGAGGAAGAATGGTTCCATTTCCCCTCCACGGCGGGTTCAACCTCACCCGCCGCGCCGCGCCACGATCACGGCGAGCTGGTCCGCGATGATCGCCTGCCGGTCATTGGTCAGTTGCGTGATGCAATTGAGCCGGTCGTTGATCAGCGTTTGGCGGTCCTGCAGCACGGTTGCGGTGCCGCCGCTGGTGAGGCGGGCGGTGATGATCGCCTGGCGATCCGCAAGAACAACCGCCGAGCCGGCGGAACTGTCGGCAATCAGCTTCGATCCAAACGTCGAGCGTTCGGCAGCGAGCCTGGCCTGGGCGGCGGCAAACGTCTTCTCATCGGCGGCCAAGTTTACCGAATGATTCACGATATCCTGTCGAACCGCCACCCGATCCACGTTGACCGCGATTCGGTCGCCGCTGGTGGCGGTTCTCAGGTTTCCCCGATCGACTGAAACCGCGGACCTCGCGCTTTGCAGATCAAGATTCAGTTTGGCAACCAGCGGGGCCACATTGGTCGCCGGCAGCACCTGATCGCTCTTGATCTTCTGCACGTCCATTGCGATGAGCGTGTTGCAATTGATGGCGTCGGTTTGGAATTTCGTCACATCCGTCTGAAGCTGAGCCATGGCGCCGGCCACGGAAAAGAGCGTCCGCGACTCCAACGATTCCATCACGGCTGCACATGCGTCACGCATTAGGGTTCTCCTGCAAAATTGAAAGGGTGTTTTCGCTTATTATACCGTGCCAGGCCGCAAACACATTACTCTGGGGAAATCGAAATCGCGCGCCGAGAACTTGGGAGACCAGCGGGGCGGTCAAACAAATAGGCCGCGCTACCCTCGGAAACGTAAAACGGCTCTCCCTGCTGCACCGCGACCGATCGTGCCTCATCGACGGCCTGCTGAATATACCGCGTGGGATGGCCGGGTGTGAAGGCGAAGACCAGCCAGAAGCGGCCCACGGGCAGATCGTCCGCCGCCGGCAGGCTTGAGAAGACAGGCCCCAGCGGATGCCGCCAGTAGCAGTAGAACTCCATATGCCGGTAGAACGGCGGCCCAAGGATAAACAGCGCGTCGCCGGGTTGGCGGTGGGCGCGCACATATTGCACCGTGGGCCGCAGGTGCGAGCGGAAGTGCGGCTCGATCACACGCCCTCCCGCCTGCACGATGCCGCAACCCAGCAGCAGGGCGGGGAGAATCCATCGCGCGATTCCCAGGGTCGCGCGCGATCGATCAATCAGCAGCGCGGCGCCGGCAGCGCAAAGCAGCAAAAGCTCCGGCAGCAAAAAAAGCGACAGACGGCTCGGGCTGAACGGATACTTGCGGGCGAACGCCGCCAGAATCAAAAGCGCCACCGGGCCCACGCATGCCGACAGCAAGAGAAAACTTTGACGCCGGCACAATTCGATAAGGCCCAATGCCGTCAGCAGCGCCGTCGCGATGACCATCGACGGATAGGCCAGCTTGCACAGATCATAAAGCCCGCCCGCCAGCCAGATCGGCACGCGCGCCGGGTGTTGAGTGGGCGGAAATCCCGCCGCCCAGAAGGAATAGAGATAAGGCGATTGCTCGCGCACAATCGACAAGCGGTACAGCAACACGAACGACGCCAGCACCATCGCATTCCCGGCAACCCATGCCATTCGCCCGCGCCAACCCTCACGCAGGCCGGCGGGCGCCAGCGCCAGGCTGATGGCGCCGAAAATGATGGCCGCCGGATGCGAAACCCAAACGCCAATGGCGGCCGTGAGGGCCAGTAGAACGAATCGGCCGGCGGGAGTCGGCGATGTGGGAGTTGGAGAATCGGAGTTTGACGACCCGAGGGGCGCGAATTTCGCGGCGGGAATGGCCAGCCAGATCAATACAACCGCCAACAGCGCATCGCTGCTGTATTGCTTCACTTCCGCGCCGTAGGTGATGAGCTTCTCGTTGAACGCGAACCACCCGCCGGCAAAAACCGCCGCCGGGCCGGGAAACGCCCGCCAGGCCAACGCCGCGAAAAACCCCATCGCCCCCAATCCGGCTGCCAGCGGAAACAGCCGCAGGGAATACTCGCTGGTTCCCAAACCAATCGCCGCCGCCCGCTCGATCCAAAGAAACCCCGGCGGCGCCGCCTGGTTGTAATCCAGAGGGCCCATCAATTCCGACGCCCGGTGATCGGTCACGTTCAGGACGATGAACGCCTCATCATTCCAAAATGAAGTCCGGGCGAGATAGGCGCGCAACCGGCATGTGATTCCCAGCAGCACCGCCAATACAAGCAGCCCTCGCCAAATACGCGCGCGGTCCATGTTCGAGACATTAGGAATCGATGCCATCACCGGGGGCGAATGAAACTCAATGCGCCGGGGGTTGTCAATTGGACGCGGAAAACGGGACGCGTGCGTTTTTAGCCTGCCGGTGCGGCGTTGGCTCGATTGCAAAGATAGCCACTCAACGATCCTTGCTTGCCATTTATCATCGTCTCGTGCGTGCCCTCCAAAGCCATCTTTTCGTCTGCGGCTCATTGACCATTCCAGCCGAGTAAAGGTTCGCAGAGACGGCGGGGATTTGTTACGAAGGGGTTGTCGGGTATCAGGGGGAGAAGTACATATACGCCGCCGCAAGTCCCAGAACTTTGATGGAGATGTACCATGCGTAACATTGGAATTATGGGGGTCGGCGTGTTACTCGCCTGCGTCGCATCGTCGTTTGGCGGCTGGACAACCCTTACGGGGAGCGACCCCAGCCTATGGGACGACGACGTCCGGCGCTGTGATCACTACTCTTTCACCTTCCACTGCAGAATGCCTCCCGAATATCCCTTTTGAAGCCGCACCTGAACCCGCAAGCCGGTTGTTTCCACCGGCGCGAAAGTAACGGCGTTATATTGATCGGGCGCCGTGCCGAAATCGCCCTTTGCCTGCACGGGCTTCCATTGTGAGCCGTCGAGGTACAGCACCTTCCAGGATTGGGGAACCCGGCATTGGCCGCGACCGGTGTCGTCGAACCAGTAGACTTGCACGGCGGATAGTTTGCGCGGCTTTGGGAAATCGTACTGCACCCACTCGGCGGTGCCGGTGTGGTCCCACCAGGTGAACCGGGGGATCGACTCATCGTGAGACGTTTGCGGCTCGATCCCATCATTTAGGGCGGCGGTGGTGTCGCCGGGGTTGCAGTAGGAGGCTTTGGGCAATTGGCCGGCAGCGGTCCATTCGTGGGCGTCGGGGCCGGCGCCGATGACCGGGAACTCGCTGATGCGCAGGCGTGCCGCGCCCATGGGAATGAGCGTAACCGTTTCCGTTGGCTCATCGGATTTCACGGGGCTCATTTGCAGCGGACGGATGAGGTTCTTCTCATCAGCCGTCCACGCTGGGATTCGTTTTGCCTTGGCATGAATCTCGCCAGGCACGTTCTCCTGGCGGAACGGATCATCGGAAACCGCGCTCGGCTTTTGCACAAATTGCATTGAGGCGGCGGGATTTTTCTCATCGAGCACCAATCCATAATTCCACGGCGTGGTGGCCGTGACGGTGTAATCGGGCCAAAGGCCCGGGCCGGATCGTTGCCATTTCTCGCCGATCTTCAGGGCATAGGTGATGGGCCCGCGGTCGATGGAGACGGCGTTTTTGTTCTTCGCCCACACCCGCACGCGAAGCTTCATCGGCAGCGTGAGGGTGAGCGTGTCGCCATCCGACCACAATTGATTGATGACCAGGTAACGCGGCCCGCCGGGATCCAGCATCTTCATTTCGTCGGCGCCCTTCACATTGACGTGCGGCTCATCGCACCAGGCCGGCACCCGCAGGTATAGCGGGAACCTCGCGGCCTTGGCCATCGAGAACTTAAGATTCACAGTTTCGCCGAAGGGATACTCGGTTTCTTCCAAAATCTTTACTTGCGTTCCATCCGCCACTTTCGCCTTCACTTCACTTGCCGCGTAAAGCGAAGCACAGAGTCCATTATCCGCGGTAGCCAGCCAGAGGTTCTCGGCGTAGTAGGGCCAGCCCATCGCGACGTTGTGCTGACAGCAGCGATAGACCTCGCCGGGGCTGTAGGAGAACATTTCGCCGCCGTTCTGGATGCCGGGGCTTTTGTTGCCGGGATCGAGACTGATCTGGTTGGGACTGGTCAGATAGTGCAGACCTTTTTCATCGGGAGTGAGGGCAGCGGGCAGGGAATTGATCGCGACGTCTTCGCAATGGTCGGCCCAGAGCGGGTTGCCGGTCATCTTCGAGAGCATCTCGAAGGAGTGCATGTACTCGACCATCGAGCAGGTCTCGAAGCCTTGGCGCGGGTCGGTGTAGCCGGGCCGGGCGTTTTCGTCGGCGCCGAAACCGCCGCCGGGCACCTGGCCGTACGTGCCCATCATGCTGGCGTAATCATTTTCAGTGGCCTTGAGGAATTTGGGATCCTTGGCCTGCTGCCAATACTCCGCCGGCTCGCGGAAGCATTCGGTGAAATTCACTCCATGATAATTGGCCACGCCCTTGGTCCAGTTGCTGGTGTGGTCGTGGAGCTTTTTAGCCAGGTCGAGCAACCAGGCGTCGCCGGTGCGGTTGTAGAGCCAGTAGACGCTCTCCAAATTGTCGCCGCCGCGCATCTTGGGCCAGTAGCCCAGCAGAAAATCCTTGTCCGGGTAATCGAGTTCCCATCGGAAGTATTTGGTCATGAACGGCAGAACGCGCGGGTCGCCCGAATAATCGTACCAATGCTCGACGACATTCAGCGCGAGCATGTTTGGCCAGAGATCGGCGTGGCCGTCGCAGTCCTTGCTGGCGAGCAGCGAGCGCGGGCCAAACCAGCCGTCCTCGCGCTGGCTGGAGAGGATGGCATCGACCCAGCGCTTGGTGTTGTCGATGATCTTCTGATCGTGCAGCACATAGCCCAGATCGCCATAGCCTTTAAGCCAGTAGGGCGCTTCCTCCCACCCGCCGGTGGCGTTGGGATTGGCCCAGGCGTTGCCCTTGAATTTCGCCCAGTGCGAAACCTCGGGCAGATGCCCGACCATGCCGTTGGCTTCGTTTTCCAGTTCCTTCCTGAGCCAACCCTTCGGCGCGATCGCGCCGGTGGGAAGCTGCACGAATGGGCTGACCCGCAGCGGCGCGCGGTTGGAAACGTAAAGGCGGCTGGGGGCATCAATGGGCGGGGCACTGATCGCGTGCACGGGCCCACTCTTGGAATCCGGCACGGCCGCCTTCGGCGGCTCCGCTAAAAGAGTTCCGCATATTCCCAGCGCCGCCAGTATTGCGATCGATCGAAGCATGGTATCCCGCTCACTTTTTTCAAACGAGAAATCAACTAACACATCATCATCGCCACACTACGTAAATTGTGCGAGTCTGTCACGATGATGCCGCCGCATTTTAGAACAATATTTCACTCACATCCGCGTCGGGCTTGCATTCGTGTTTTCTTATCACTACTTTGTTCCCGGCCAGGGGAGGCTATGGCCCGAGGCGTCATCTTCGCACGGCGGGAAAAAACAAATGCGCAGAGCAAGGGCGGCGGTCGCGACGGCTTTCCTGATCGTGTTGGCTTGCGCGCTGGCATTTTGGAAAGTCAGGCACCATTCGGCTGGCGGCCGCGATTCGGGGCCAACGGCGGCGGAGCCGATTTCGCTGCGCGCGCCCAGCGGCACGGTTCGCACGGCGGCGGGAGCGCCGGCGGCACGGGCGCAGGTGCTGCTGGTCAGTCCACAAACTCCTGTCAATCTATATGACCAGATCCGCCCCAAGGCGCCGGCGGTCAAGACCGACAACGCCGGGCATTTCGCGTTCGATGCCGTCGACGCGAATTGGAAGGCGATTGTCGTGCGGTGCTCCGATGGATTTGCATGCGTGGGCGTTGATGAACTGCCGGCTGATGGCACAATCACCCTCAGCCCCTGGGGGCGAATCGAAGGCACGATCCTTGGATCGGGGGATACGTCCGATCGTCAGATTCAAATCAGTCCTTGGCCGTACGCGAATGAATTTGCCGGCCTGGGGATCGATTTTGGCCGCCAGATCCCGGCTCTTCCCGGCGGACATTTCCAAATTTCGCGGGTTGCGCCCGGCGAGATGATCGTCAGCAGTTACGCGCAATCGCGCGGGATTTACGGCCGCGTTCAAGGGAATCGGCAGTCCGCGTATGTCGCACTGGATCCGGGGGAAACGGCGCAGGTGACGTTGAATGCGCCGGGTGTGCGCATCAAGGGCCGCGCGGTATTGGCTTCCGCAGACCCCACTGTTTATATGCTCGGCACACTGGCCCCCGTCGCCGCACGGATCGCATCACCTCTGCCGGCGACTTGGGACAAGATGAGCCGACAGCAGCGGGCGGAATGGCGCGCACGCGAAGGACATACGCTGCATGGGAGAGCCGCGAGCGAAGCGAAATTGCGTCGCCCGTTCTCCGTCTCGCGCGATGGGACATTTGAAATCGACAATGTGCCGGCAGGCGCCAATCGCGTGCATCTGACGGCATATGCCTTCCAGCCGGGCAGCAGTTACACAAATCTCGCCGCTGCCGGACAAAAGGAGTTCACGGCGGGGCATGTCCCGGCGTCGGCCAACGGCTCACAAGCCGCCACCGACAGCGCAGTCGATTTGGGAAAAATCGAATTAAAGCCTTTGCGATGGCTCAAAGTGCATGCGCCAGCGCCGGCGATGGACGCGCGGGCCGCCGGCGGGGGGATGCTTCATCTGTCGGATTTCGCGGGGAAATCGGTGTTGCTGGTGATCGACCCGGCTGATGACGAACCTGCCGGGCCCGATCCATTTAACGGCGACGTGCTGGCCGACCATTTCGCCGGCATGGACGGACTGGTTCTTATCCATCTATCGCGCTCAAAGCCCACGAGTGTCAGCAAATCCGTGGGAAACAGCGCCTGGATCAATGCCCGCTTTCCGGATAGCGCGGCTGTCCCCGAAGAATATGCCGACCCCAAGGGACTTGTGTGCATGATCGCCCCAGATGGCACGGTATCCGCGAAATATCCCTTCTCCGAGCGCGATGCCTATTTCGCCCTGGATGCGGCACACGAACCCGCTTGCGCGGGAATCGGCGGCGTCAAGGTGCTCGCGGAACATAATGACGGCAACGGCGCCACCCCCAGCTTCAAGTTCCCATCCGTGCCCACCCTCTCGAAAGAGGATGCCGGACAAAACGCGATCTTCACCATTGTCGATGGACGCAAGGCGGACTATGGAGGCGCCATCAGGGTACTCAATGATGGGCTGGGGCCACATGCCTTCGATGATGAAACGGGGATGATGGCGTTTGCGAACGGGTCGCTGGAAGGCCGAATCGGCGTGGACCTGAAGCGCGCGATCGCCATCGATCAGATCAACACCTATTCATGGTATCGGCACGGGAACCGTTGGCCGCAGGTCTACCGCGTTTACGCAAGCGACGGCAGCGCCGCCGGCTTCAACCCGGCCCCGAGAATCGGCGTCGATCCCGCAAAATGCGGCTGGACGCCCATCGCCTGGGTTGATACCCGGCCCATGGCCGGCGGCGTCGGACTCCATGATGGAATGGTCGGGCAGGATGGGGTCAGCATCCGCGGGGAACACAAAGTCATCGGCAAATACCGATATTTGATATTCCTGATATTTGCGACAGAGCCGCACGATGAATGGTGTCAGACGTTCTGGAGCGAAATCGACGTGGTTGAGAAAAAATAATCGCGGCCACGAATCAAGGAGTTGCGGTGAACCCTCCTCGTTTATTCACTTGCGGTGTTCGCAGTGCTGGGCAGGACGCGCGGTTTTTGTACGCTGGCTCCGGCCCTGTATATGCCGGCTCCGGGTATGGATGCGCGACGCTTTTCGGCCGCCCCGCAGCCGCGCGGCGCGGTTTTTCGCTGGTGGAGCTGCTGGTCGTGATCGGGATCATCGCGGTTTTGCTCGCGCTGCTGATGCCCGCCCTCACGGCGGTGCGCGTGCAAAGCTATCAGCTCCGTTGCCAGGCCACGCTCCGCTCGATCGGGCAGGCCGCCGAGCTGCACGCACTGGTTCATCACGGGTATTTGCCGATCGCCGGCTGGCATTGGGCGCCGCCGGGCGGGATCGTCAATCCCAGGGGGCTGCGCGACGATCAGGCCACGCACTATGTCTATTACGACGATCAGGGCGAGAAGCGCCCGGCGCCGATTACGGTCGCGCTGGCGGTATCCATGGGCATTCCCGTGCGCCTCGACAGCCGCGAAAATCTGGAAATGGACATGGAGAGCGACGCCCTCCGCAAGCATTTCCACTGCCCGATGCAGCAGCGCGTCCTGCTCGGACTCACCCAAAAAGAAGACGGCCCGGGATGGGAAGCGCCGCGAGAAGCATCAAGCTACATCTTCAATGAGGCCATCATGGGACTGCGCGAACGCGCGTACTGGCGCTCCCCCTCGCCGCTTGGAAAACTGTCCAGCATCAAGCATCCCTCGCTGGTCATGCTGGCCATGGACGGCCGGCCCCGCGACCAGCGGCAGGATGATTGGCTTCTGGTTTTCGACAAGGGCCCCGATTGGACGCTCGACGATTTCAACCAGTTCGTGCAACGACCCAACGTCGGGTGGGGCAAGGAATCGCTGGATTATGCCCGGCATCGGTATCGAGGCAATGTCCTGTTCGCCGACGACCACGTTGAAAGTATTTCGCTCACCCGGCCGGGGCTGAGAACGATCGGCGTAAACAAGGGCGTGGATGACTAAACGCCGCTGATGCACGCCCGGCGACTTTCATGGACAACCCTTATGCTCATGAGCCGAATCAAGCGTTGGCATTGGATCGTGATCTCGCTGGTGGCCGGCGCGGCGCTGGGCGTGCTAAATCGCATGAGCCGTCAGGACTGGGACGCCGCGTACGGCGAAAGTCTTTCGCAGGCGCAATTCGTTGCCGCCGTCGGCCCGCCGTCGGCGGCAATCGGACATCTCACCGGAATTGTCGTCTATCCCGAAGTAATCGAATTAAGCCCGGGAGTGCGCAAGCCCGTTGATATCGTCGTCGGGCAGTATAAAGAAGACGCATCCTCCGGGGCGGCAGGTTCGCACGCCGCCGACGTATCGGATCGCCGGTGCTTCATCGCGGAAATTCCGTTCGTCTTATCGACCCCGAACGCGGCTACGCCGGCCGGCACGGTCATGGCGTATCTCGATCACGCGCGGATCAGTTACCGCTACGCCTGGTGGCGCGATCCCAAAACCGCCATGACACTATGGACCGGCGGCAGCTTTGTACTGATTGGATTGATCTGGCCGACGCTCCTAAACCTGCTCGCCTACGGCAGCATCTTCCAACCCGCCGGGGAAAAAGGGACGGATCTCAGCAAAGTTTTCTCCGGCAGCGGCCGATCCAAGGCCGGAGCCGGCCTCACCGATCAGGACTTACTGGCGCTCCAGACATTAGAGTCTGAACTTGAAAGCGACCTCGCCCAAAGCGCACCTGCCGTCGTCGCGCCCCCGGCGTCCGCGCCCCCGAAAAAACCCGCCGAACTGGCGGCCACGCCGGTACAAGCAGCCGCGGCCGACCATCCAACCGACGATGGCGACTTCGAACTGAAGCCGACCGATTATTATCCCATCGCGCGCCCCAAGCGCGATCACCATTCTGATCCACCGACGTAGCCTCTTGAACGACGCGATCTGGAGTCGCACCGCACAGATTAACCGCGCGTCCGGTCGTTCAAGGAGCGCAGACTCATGGGCGCCCGCAGTCTGCCCAATCTATACTCAAACCGCATGAAGAAGTGCCATGCAACACGCACGCCCGACGCCCGTGTCACCATTGCGGTTGCATTTCCCGCTGTGACATCCCTCTGATTTTGCCGCGGATGAATAGCGCGTAGTCGCGCACCGCTATTTAGCGGGTAGCCCGCAGGGCCGCGCTTGGTTCGCATGGGCGGCCAATCGCGCCGGCTCATTCAAACGCTTAACACGCCCATCGGCGCAAACTTGCGTCCCAAAATCCCCACGTCGTTCGCGCCCAGCCAATTATGCAGCAGCGTTGCATACACTCGGCGGAAATCGGTGGTGAAGGGGACATCGCCGCGATGGAGATTGGAGGGGGCGAGGCTGGAGAAGGCGCCGTGCAGGCCGGCCTTTACGGCGCCGCCGGCGAGGAACAAGGGGGCGGCTTCGCCGTGGTCGGTGCCGCTGCCGTTTTCGTGCACCCGGCGGCCAAATTCGCTGAAGGTCATCAAGGTCACCCGATCGAGATTTCCCATTTGCCGAAGGTCTTCGACGAAGGCGGCGATGCCGCCCGATAGCTCGGCCAGCAGGCGCGGATGGCGCTGAAGCTGCTCGGCGTGCGTATCAAACCCGCCGAGCTTAACGTAATACACCCGCGTAGGCAGGCTCGAGGCGATCAGCTGCGAAACGAGTTTCAAGTCGCGGCCAAGGCCGGTTTGCGGATACGCGCCCTTGTTTTCGATGCTGCTGCTGATGTTGCGGATTTTGTCGGCATAGACGCGGGCATTCAGGGCGGTGCGCTGAAGGAACTCCTCGGTCTGATCCGCCCCGGTGCGATGAGCGGCCATCGCGCCCATGCCATCGTGCATGGCTTCGGGGCCGTTGAGTTTCGTTAGAATATCGTTGGCGGAGTTGGCGTTTTGGCGGGCCATCGCGGCCTTGTTGCCCTTGCCACGGGGGCCATTTTCCGGGCGGAAGGTCAGGGGCAGATACTTCACGCCCTGGAGCGCGGGCGGCGGTTCGACGTCGAGGGCCAGCGCCATCGCCGGATCGATGTCTTTCCTGGCAAGCGCATGCGCGCCGTTCGCGGGACCCGGATCCACGCCCGAGCAGCAGGCGTCGCAATACCGCCCCAGCCAGCCGCTCGATCCGAGTTTGTCCGGCTCGCCGGTGGTCCAAATATCGGTGCTGCGGAAGTGGGAGCGGTTGGGATTGGGATACCCCACCGAATGCACGATCGCCAGATCGCCGGCATCATACAATTTCTTAAAACCCACCGCCGCCGGATGCAGCCCGAATTGATCGGTGAGCTTGAGCGCGGATCCCTGGGCCACGCCCAGTTTCGGACGGGCCTTGTAATAATCATCGTTGCCCAGCGGGACAACCGTATTGAGCCCGTCATTTCCGCCGGCCAATTGGACGACCACCAAAACGCGATGATCCGGCCGTCCCGCGCCCGCCGGGTTGGCGGCAAAGTCGGCAGCCATTGCATGCGCGCTGCGATCCAGAAACATCGGCAGCGTGCCGGCGATGCTTAGAAGCTGCACGCCGCGCGTGAGGAAAAGGCGGCGGGAATAGACGATATCGGATGGATTGAACATTTTCGGGCTCCGGAAGAATTGTGGGTTTGTGGGTGGTCAGTTGTCAGTTGTGCGTTGTGGGTTGTCGGTTGCCGGTTGTCCGTGGTCGTGTGTGCGTAACATGCGGTTTCAGGGCAGTCATCCGTGGCATTCATTCGGAATTCGGGAATTCGGAATTCTGATTTCATTCCCGGCATTCGGATTTCGGAATTTACACGCTCGCTATTCCATCTGGTATTCCGGCGTGCTTAGGAGCAAGCCGATCATCTGGCGGACGCGCTGGTCGGTCGGCAATTCGCCCAGAACCAGCGGCTTATTTCCAAGTGCGTTAACCAATGCCGTTTTCTTCTCGGTGGGCAGGGGCTGCTGAATAAAGCGCGTTACGGCGGCGTCCACCAGTTGCACAGCGGTCGGGTGCGCGCCAAGCGCGGCAAACAGCTTGGCGGGCGCCACCATCTGTTCAGCGGGCGGCAGGGGCGGAATCTTGGCCAGTTCGGCAAGAACGCGCTGGCGCTGCGCCATTCGCTCGGCGACGACACGATCACGCCGAGCGTCGGCGATGGTCGCCGGGGCCTTGGGCGCGGGGGTCGTGTTGGCTTTGGGCTGGTTCGCCCCAATTTCCGCCGCTGCCGTCGTTGCTGGATTCTTTGTATCGACGGTCGCGGACTGCGGGGCGGAATTTGCGTCATTCCCCAGCTTTTGAAGTTTGGCGGCGTTTCTCAACTTGCCGGCCTTGCCGCCGAATTTTCCGCCAGGGTTGTTTCCGAAATTG
The DNA here is from genome assembly GCA_035648595.1 of Tepidisphaeraceae bacterium. Taxonomy (GTDB): domain Bacteria; phylum Planctomycetota; class Phycisphaerae; order Tepidisphaerales; family Tepidisphaeraceae; genus RYN-428. Next base: position 11,044 of record DASRLH010000090.1, on the reverse strand, counting down.
GCGCCAAACGCGCCGCCGGCCATCGCCTCGCAAATCCGATAGCGGGCGAAGATGGTGCCGGAGGTGATCCAATGCTCGCCGCCGACCCAGCCCTTGACGTTGGGTGGCTGGAAGAGAGCTTCGCCCAATTGCTGCAATCCGCCCGCCGACACCGCCAGCAGCCTTGGCTGCGGGGGCTCTTCCAAAAGCCGGAGCGTTGACACCTCAAGGTCCACCGGGCTCTTGATCATCACGTCCCTGGTTTGATCGCTGTAAAATGCCGGGCTGGTGAAAAGGACGCGCAGCGCGGGGGCCACTTCCCAGTTATGCGTCCGAAGCGCATCGGCCACCGCGTTCACATCGGCCTGGGCAGGCTCCGGCGTTCCAAAATAGACCCACAGACGCTCGGCCAGATGATGTGCCGGATAGGGGCGATCGAAGATGAGATTCACGACATCATCGGGGCCGTAGTTTCCCGTCTTGCCGAATATGGTTTTCATGCCGTCATCATGGCGCTTCGGGAAAAACATCGCGGCCTCTTGGCGCGGATTGACGGTCATGCCGGTCAGGGCGCGGGCGACTTGGCCGATATCCTTCTCGGCGTAGCCGTTCCCTTCGCCCATGGTGAACAGTTCCATCAATTCGCGGGCGAGATTCTCATTGGGACGGCCCTTGATGTTTTGATCGTTGTTGAGATATCGAAGCATCGCCGGATCGTGGATGATCTCGTGGGTGAGGCGTTTGTAGTTGCCGATGGCTTCCTTGTGAAACAGTTCATTTTGCTTCGCAAGCCATCGCACGTTTTTCACTTCGCGGAAGCCGCTGGTGAACAGGCCGTGCCAGAAAAGCGACATCTTTTCTTCCAGCGGCCGATCGGTGCGGACCATGCGGTCGATCCACCAGGCGCGCAGCTTTTGCAGCTCGAATTGCGTTACCGGCCCCTGCTTTTTGGCCTGCAAGTCCGGATCGAATGCAAAAGCTGGAAGCTCGGCGTGGGCGAACGGCGCCGATGCCCCTTCGGGAAGCTTGCCGGCAATCAGATAATCCACGGCACCGTCTCGCCCCAGCGCATACAGCCGATCAATTTGCCCGGGCGTGGCGCCAAAGCCGGCGCGGCGAATAAGATGCGCGGCGTCGTCCCTGCTCCATGCCGGCGCTTGCGCCCGTGCGGGAGTTGGGATGACCGCGAGAAGAATCAAAAGCGCCATCGCCGTCGCGGCTGCCCCAACGCGCGGATAACGCGAATAATATGAATATGAACTTGTCATTGTCGTGCTCGCTGGCCCCAGGGATTCGATTTTCAAACTCCATACTTACTACGCACGGGCGTGGAGTTTTATTGCGACCTCACGCTTATATTTCGCGCAAGAACGCCCAAGTATTTTTGGATGGGTCATGGGGGAACGGCGCTCAACTCGACGCCCGCCATAAGAACAGTTGACACCGCTGCCGCGTAGAGTGAGGGCAGGAAGGTGTTTCCGCGCGGTTTTCGCCTACAATGTTGTACAGATGCCAAACACAAAGACCGAATTATCTCCGATGGAACGGATGATCCAGCAGCAGGTGATGGATCGGGGCATTCGCGATGAGCGGGTGCTGTCGGCCCTGCGGGCGGTGCCGCGCGAGTTGTTCTTTATGAGCAACATGCGCAAGGAGGCCCACGCCGACCGCTCGGCGCCGATAGGCCACGGACAGACCATCAGTCAGCCGTACATGGTCGCGCTGATGAGCCAACGGCTCGACTTGCAGCCCACCCATCGCGTCCTGGAACTGGGCACCGGCAGCGGCTATCAGACCGCCATCCTCGCCAAGCTTGCCGGCGAAATCTGGACGATCGAGCGCGTCAAGCCGCTGCTTGACGAAGCGTTTGATCGCCTGCTGGGATTGGGCATCCGCAACGTCCATTACCGCTTCGCCGATGGCACCCTCGGCTGGCCGGAAGCGGCCCCGTTTGATCGCATGCTCATTACCGCCGGCGCGCCGCAACTGCCCCGCGAATTGCTACTCGGGCAATTGAAGGATGGCGGGCTGGCGGTGCTGCCGGTCGGGCAACACGCCGAGCAAATGCTGGTGGTTGTCCAACGCCAGGGCGAAAAGCTCGTGAGCACCGATGTATGTCCTTGCCGATTTGTGAAGCTGATTGGGAAAGAGGGATGGGACGAGAAATAGCCGGGCCGTCTTGCACTCCGTCGTCGAGGAACCTCGTCGTATCACGGGCGTCCCGCCCGTGCAGGGTGCTATCAGATTGGCAATACCGCAATTCTTCGACTACCCCGCCATGCGCACGGGCGGGACGCCCGTGATACGGTAACGGCCTTGGCCCATGTGGGGCCACAGTCCATCCAATCGCCCAATTCAAACATTCCGAATGCCGACGACCGAAGCAACCTCCAGTGCCCTGCTTGGGCCCGTCGAATCACTCACCGGCGTCGGCCCCGCGCGGGCCAAAGTCTTCAACCGGCTCGGAGTGCGCACCCTGGGCGATCTACTCGAATACTTCCCGCGCGATTATCAATACGAATCCTCCGAACTGCCGATCTCCCGCGTCGTCGATAACCAAATCCAAACGGTGCGCGGCGAAGTGATCGCGGTGGATTACATCCCCTCGCGCCCGCGGGCACGCTTCGAGGCCACCATCGACGACGGCACCGAAAAGCTCGCCCTCATCTGGTTCAACAGCGCGTATCTGCGCGGCAGAATCAACCCCGGCATGACCATCCGCGTGCAGGGGAAGGTCTCGTTTTATGGCCGCATGCCCAAGATCGTGCAGGGCAAATGGGAAGTCGTGGATGGGCAAACCGCGCGCATCGAAGAATCCAAATTCCGCTCCATCTACCCTGCCAGCCTGCGACTGCCGACCGAAGCCATCGAACGCATCGTCGCCGACAACATCGAAGATGCGCTGGTCGAGGTGCACGAGTGGTTTGATCCCGCTTTGTTACAGAAGCGCGGACTGATGGCCCGGCGCGAGGCGTATCGCGGCATCCATCGGCCAACCGCTCTGAAACAAGCCATCCGCGCCCGGCGGCGCATCATTTATGATGAACTGATGCTGATGCAACTGGGGCTGGGGATCAGCAAACGCCTGCGCGAAGGCCGCATCACCGCGCCGCTGCTGCGCGTGGACAAACTGCTCGACTGCCGCATCCGCGCCCGCTTTCCGTTTGACCTGACCGCCGCCCAGCAAAATTCCATCTGGGAAATCCTCCACGATGTGCAAAGCGGCAAGCCGATGAATCGGCTTTTGCAGGGCGACGTCGGCAGCGGCAAAACAGTGGTGGCGGCGTATTCGATGCTCGTCGCCGTCGCCAATCGCATGCAGGCTGCACTTCTTGCTCCGACCGAGGTCCTTGCCGAGCAGCATTACCTGACGCTCACGAATTTGCTGCAAGGCTCGAACGTCAGCATCGGCCTGTTCACCGGGCGCACCAAGCGGCAGGCAAAGGGGCAGGCGCTTAAGGACCTGGCCGCCGGGAAATTGCACATCGCCATCGGCACGCAGGCGTTGATCCAGGGCGATGTGGAATTCGCCAACCTCGGATTGGTGGTGGTGGACGAGCAGCACAAACTCGGCGTGCGCCAGCGCGCGAATCTCAAGGGCAAGGGATTGTCGCCGCATTATCTGGTGATGACGGCCACGCCGATCCCGCGCACGCTGGCGCTTTCGTTCTTCGCGGATTTCGACGTCAGCGTGATCGACGCCTTGCCCCCCGGGCGCCAGCCGATCAACACGCGCTGGCTACGAACCGCGCAGGCCGGCACCGCCTATGAGTTTATCCGCCAGCAGGTGCACATGGGCCGGCAGGCGTACATCGTGCTGCCGCAGATTGATGACGATGGATTGGAAGACACCAGGAGCGTCGTCAAGGAACATGAACGCCTGAGCAAGGGGCCGCTGTCGGGCCTGCGCCTCCAGACCCTCCACGGCCAACTGAGCACCGACGAGAAACACCAGATCATGTCCGATTTCCGCGATGGAAAAATCGACGTGCTGGTGGCGACCACGGTGATCGAAGTCGGCATCGACGTGGCCAATGCGACGGTGATGGTGATCGACAACGCCGAGCGCTTCGGCCTTTCCCAATTGCATCAGCTCCGCGGCCGCGTCGGACGCGGCAGCGAAGTCAGCTACTGCCTGCTCATCTCCGACCCCACCAACGAGCATACCGAGGCGCGCCTGCGCGCCATGACCCAAACCACCGACGGCTTTGAAATCGCGGAGATGGACCTGAAGCTGCGCGGCCCCGGCCAATTCTTCGGCACCCGCCAGCACGGACTCCCCGAATTCAAGCTCGCCGACATCACCAGGGAAATGGAACTGCTGCAACAGGCAAAGGACGACGCACTCGCCCTATTGGCCGAAGATCCCCGCCTCACCCATCCCGCCCATCGCCATTTGCGAATGGCCCTCAGCCACCAGATCGGCGATGAACTCTCGCTGGCGCAGATTGGATAAAAAAACAATTCGCCAGCCAAAGAGAAAACAACCACGGAGACACCGAGGCACGGAGGCGCATTCGAGTTGAAGCGCCACTTTGCAACAAACCATTTAATTAATTGCTTCATGGACCAGCGATGGTTCGGATCAATGGAAAGCGCCTCAGTGTTCTCCGTGTCTCCGTGGTGAATCGTCTTCGTTCCCCGGAGTGCCGAATCATCTGGCAATGCGATTCCACAACGCCGGCCCAAGGATCAGCAGCCCGACGATCACCGACGCGATGGCGGCGATCAGCACCATGCCCGCAGCCAAATCCTTGGCCGCCTTGGCCAGCGGGTGAATGCCTGGCGAGGCCAGGTCGATCGCGCATTCGATGGCTGTGTTCAATCCTTCCAGAATCAGCACGAGTGCGATGGCGAAGACGAGAATGGCCCACCGCACCGGGTCGCGAATCCCCAGCCACGCCGCCAGCAGGCACGCCCCCGCGCCGATCGCAAGCTCGATGCGGGCGTTGCGCTGCGTGCGCAGCAAATACCAGACGCCGGCGAAGGCGAAGTAGAATGAGCGAACGATCTTCGTGGAAACCGCCCGTGTTTGACGCCCCAGCCTGTCGCTTCGCATCCCGCGCATCGGCCGATTGTGAACCGGCGGGTAGCGCATTGCAAAACACAGCCGGTCGCGCCATCTGCCATAACGCCCGCGCTCCGCGACGACACAGCGATCTTTGTTGCGCGCATCACGGTGCGCGCGACATCGTCCCCAAAGCCAAATCACTCCCCCTCCCCCCTCTGGCGGGGCCGCCAATCGGGTTCATGCGACTCCTACAAGCAAAATCGCGATGCCGCCGTTGCGCTTTGTGACATTTTGTGGCGCTTGTGCGCGTGTGCGCTTGCGGAAATTGCAAAAACTTGCTACTATGGTTTCACAACCACCTGCCATTACACCAGTTAACCGCAGCTGGCCGGCGAACGGTTCATGTTGCGCTCATGTGACGCGCAACACGGCCTGAGCCGGTGCGGTCCAGGACGTGGTACACTGCACACTGCACTTCGGCGGCGGCTCCCTCTGGCGCGTCCCATACGCAGCCAAGAATGGCGCAAGAGATGCGCGCCGCGGCCCTTTGGATGCAGTTATATTTAATGAACGGCACCCGACATCGCTTGGTTGCCAGGGGATAGCTTGCCGCAATCGGGCTATCAACGATAAAGCGTTACAATGATGTTGATGACGTGTAGCGACGTGGCGATGACGGCACGGGTCTTCCGGCTTCCTCAGTCGTGCAGATGCCAGAGAGCTGGCGGCATGCATATGACGGTTGGAGCGAGTGCAATCTGCGGAATCTAACGGGACAGCGGAATGTAACGGGCGGACTCTAACGGTACAGGTGCGCTTTTTCAGGGACGACGCGAAATCTAACGGCGGAATCTAACGAGACAGGTGCGATTTTTCAGGAACGACGGGAAGGCAGGGATCACTAAAAACGCACGCGTCCCGTTTTCCGCGTCCGTTTTCCGCGTCCCGCGTCCGAGATCGTCCCAAAGCGGGATTGAGTACGAAATCCACTGAGGTCACAACAATGTACGTCGTCGTGCTAAGTTTGGTCTTTTGTGCCGTTTTTGTTATAGGGTGCAGAGGGGCGCAGCGCAGTGGCTCTTTTCATCAACCCGCCGAAATAGCGCGGCCCGACCGGTCCGGCATGGTTTTATCCTGGCGGAACTATGACGGCATGTCGAACCCGAAACGCGCGGTTTATCTAATTGACGGAGTTGAGGTGGGAATCGGTGATTGCGGATTCAGAAATGTGTTAGCCGCATTGAAAAGGGCCCCAATTGGATCCACACTGACTATAGTATGGCGCGATCCCGGCTCCGCGTACTCAGGACCACGATACTCACCGCCTTACGAAGCAAGCGGGTTCGATGAGATACTTAGCGACGTAATCGCCCAGCGGCGACTGAGGCTAATAATTCCGAATGATCCGATTCACGCTTCCGGTGAGCCACTCCAAGCCAGACCAATGATTAAGGGGGGGCCTTAGGACGGAGTGTCGAGGAGAAGGCAAGATATGCACGAGAACGCAAAACGGAGAACGCAAAACGGGGAGAACGCAAAACGCGACAGTCACGATTGACCGGCGACAGCCAGGCGTTTAGGCTAAGGCGAGTGCCTTATGCCCAACGCAATGATTGCGCGCGAGGCTGCAATGAAGCGCCCGTTTTGTTGCCCTGTCCCGTTTTGTTGCTCGCTATGCTTCAGGCAGTTGTGCGCACAGCCGCCTGCGGATTTGACCGGCAGCGCGTCACACTTGTACAATTCCAACATGGTGCTGATTCGTTTTCAGGATTCTGCGGCAAAGCGCCGAGCGTTAGACTATCTGGCGGGGCGTTTTTCCTTCAAGAGTTGGAGCACCGGCCAGATGCTGGTCCCTGAGTGCGCGCTGCCGGAACTCGCGATCGAAGGCGTCACATTCCTCGTGGAAGGACCGGCCACTTATGAGCAGCACGTTCCGACGGTTCGAAGTGCTACTCCCGCTACGGTTTAACGATGGCTGCCCGATTCCCGCAGAGCTTGTCTCTGAGACACTGCTCGAAATAGAATCACAATTCGGCGCGGTTTCGTGCGAGCCGCACGCGGTAGAGGGGCAGTGGCGGCATCGGGGGCAGACCATTCGTGATGACCTGACGCGCGTATTTGTCGACGTGCCGGACACTCCCCAGAGCTTCGAATTCTTTCGCGAGTTAAAGGAGCGCCTGAAGTCAAGGTTTCAGCAGATCGATGTGTGGATGACCAGCTTTCCAATCGACCTCATTTGAGATCTTCGACCCGCTGCCGCATCCTCCGCGGATGAAAAAAAACGACAAAACAACCCGCCTGGCAACGGCCCGCCGGGGCAGCGGCCATTCGCTGTGGATGCCGCTGCATCCTTTCTCGGCCTAAGCGCCAAGGGAAATGTTCACCCAAAAGGACATCAGTCGCCGCGTCGGCCGCGGACGGGGGCGGGGAGTTTGGAGGTTTGGGCTCCCGCACAGTTGGGGCAGCCCAGGCCGGGGCGATACAGCCGCAGCGCGAAGGTGGGCTGGCGGCAGGCGGGGCAGGCCAGGGCCTCGAATGCTTCCAGCATCGTGTCCCAAACCACGCTCACATCCCCCAGCGAGCGGCCTTTGTCGGTGATCGAGGCGCCAAGCAGCAGCTTGGGCTGATGCACGATCATCATGGCGGCGAGATTGACCAACGTGCGAACGGCGGATTTCTGGCGCAGCTCCGCGACGCGCATTTGCTCCTCGCGGTCGATGGCCTCGCGCCGGGACGCGGCGCGGGTCTTGTCGGCGGTGCGATCAGCCTGCTCGTTGGCTTCCGCGCGGAGTTGGGCGTAATAGGCGGACATTCGGGCGAGTTGCTTTTCGACGCGGACCGTCCAATCCCGACGCCGGGCATTGGCCAGTGAGGAGACCGTCGGCGCCACCTGCCCGCGGGCAACGCGGTAGCCGGCCGCCAGGCTGACATGGGGCGCCTGGGGAAGCGGGATTTGCGGATCTTCCGAAAGGCAATTGGGCGCCAGCAGCAGGTCCAGATGCCGAACCTCCCTGGCATAATGCAAGTCAATGCCGATCGGCAGAATCTCTTCTTCCTTCTGATCGCCGACGAAGGTGGCCTTAAACCAGAAAATCGCCTGCGGAAAGCTCATCGCCCGCGCACGCCGAATGCTCGCCGATGCGCCCTGCGGCAGGGAAAGCGCCCGCCCGAGGCGTTGCTCGATGTTTTGGGGATGCAGATTCAGCCCAATGCGATGAAACCGCGCCGCGCTCCAACGCTGGGCGGCGTCTGCCAGCAGGCGATCCAGCAGCGGCGAGCCGGCGCTGGCGAGCTGCGCCTGCGGATGTTCCGGAAGCGCCTCGGGATCAAATGCCACCTGCGTCATCTCCGGGCCAATCAACAGATCGTAAACCTGCGGCTCGACCTCGTCCCAAACGCCGTTGCGCGCCTCGACGTAATCGCGCACGAACTGCTCGAGCGGCGAAATATCCTGTTCGATCCGGCTGACCATTGTTTCATCCTTCGGGGGCGAATCGATTGCCAAACAACTTCTCATCCTGGGTCCGCTGGCGGAAATAGGCGGCCTTCGCCGCCAGCAGGCGGGTGCCCAGCACCTCCATCCGCGCGGCAAATTCATCGCCGTTGGCCGCCGCGGCCCATTCGTCGGCGATCATGTCCTGGAACTCCTTTTCCTCGTCGAGATTGCCCAGAATCATGTCCACTTCGCCGATCACCAGCTCGAACATGTTGAGCTTGGCCTCCAGAAGATGGAGCACCGCCGCTTCGACGGTGCCGGCGGCGACAAGATTGAAAACATGCACGTCACTTTTTTGCCCGATGCGGCTCAATCGCCCGATGCGCTGCTCGATCTTCATCGGGTTCCACGGCAAATCAAAGTTGCACAGGCCGTGCGCGAATTGCAGATTTCTTCCTTCGCTGCCCGATTCCGTGCACACCAGCACACGCGCCGATTCGCGGAAACGCTCAATGGCGGCTTCCTTTTCCATGCGCGACAGGCCGCCATGGAACATCGCGGCATCGTGGCCCGCCCCCGCCAATCGCCGGCCGAGCATCTCCTGGGTGGCGCGAAACTGCGTGAACACCACGAGCTTGTCGGGAAACTCATTCAAGAGGTCGAGCAGCCGATCTGCTTTGGCGTTTTGGTCCTGTAGCTCGGCCTGTTCACAAAAGCGTTTGAGCATTTCCCGGCGACCCTGGGGCACGCCGGGCTTGTCCAGAAGGTTTTTGAGCATGGCGCCCGCGGCGGCCGCGGAGCTTCCCAGGGCCATTTGCAGGGTGATCAGCGTCATGCGATGCATGGCGGCGGTTTTTGGTTCCGCGGTCAATTCCTCGCGCACCATTGAGGCAACCGAATCATACAGCGCGCGTTCCGCCGGCCCCGCCACGACCAATTCCGTGCGCGCGTATCTTCGCGTGAATTGCAGCCCCACGGTGCTTCGGCGATTGCGGATCATCACCTCGCCCAGCAGCGCATGCAACTCATCGACGTTCTTGGGCGTCAGCTTGTCGCCCTTGGAGATGAACCGCCTGGAGAAGTCGCGCTGCGTGCTGAGAAGGCCCGGCTCGAGCAACGTGACGAGATTGAACAACTCCTCGAGATTGTTTTGAACCGGGGTCGCCGTCAGCAGCAGAATAAACTGCTTCTTGATTTCGCTGGCGAATTTCCAGACGGCGGTCGTGCGGTTTCGCAGGTGATGGGCTTCATCGATGATCACCATGTCCCATTTGCGCCCCAGGATCGCCGAGCGGTGCGGCTCTCGCTTGGCGGTGTGCTGGGAGACGATGACGCGATCGTGGCTCGCCCAGGCACTCAGTCCCGCCTCGCGGAACGCCGGATCATCGTGGCTGGTCAGTTCGATGCCGAACTTGCGGCGCATCTCCCCCTGCCATTGCGTAATCAATGAAGGGGGAGTCAGCACGAGCACCGATCGCGCCAAGCCGCGCACGAGCAACTCGGCCAGGATCAACCCCGCCTCGACGGTCTTGCCCAGGCCCACCTCATCGCACAGCATCGCCCGTCCGCGCAGCCGCCGCAGCACGGTGAGGGCGGTTCGAGTTTGATGTTCGAGTAATTCCATGTCGCGCACCATGGGCAGCGCGATGAGCCGGTCAAAACCTGAGTGGCTCGCCAGCCGCGCGGCCCGCAGCCCCAAATCAAAATCGCGCGGGGCGATCGAAGGCGCCGGCCGATGCAGCAGATCAAAGTCATTGGAGCGAAATTCGATATCCCCGCTGAAAGGCGCGCCGTTGGGTTCCGTGGAAGGGTGCTCGACGATCAGGCGATAGCAGTTGGCGCCGCGATACTCAAGCCAGATGGCGTCGAGTCGCGGATCCACAATGCGCTGACAGATCGGCCCGGAAAGATCGAGGGCGTTCTCACCGGCCGCTGACGAAAATGCAATTGGAGAACCCGATTCGTCCTCGATCGCCCGAGGCGCCGTCCCGGCAACGGCCAGCTCAGCCGGAAGCATCAGGCGGGCCGTGCCGTCGGAAATCTCCCGTGCCCACACCTCGAAACGATCCCCCGCTTGCCAATCGGAATCGAAAAGCCCCCTGCTGATCGCGACTTGGGAGTCCAAACGACATCCTCCATGACAAAAAACCACGCGCCGCCGCGATTGGGGACTTCCCCGCTCAGGGCCAGTGACGTCAAGATAGCCGGCTTTGGCAGATTCTCCAAAAACTCAATCTCCGCGCATCATACACCGCCGCACCCCTCACTGCGTCGGAATCGCCCATCGCAGGGCCAGGAAAAGCGCCAGCCCTATCGCCCGACGATCGCCAGTGCGGCGCCGATCAGCATTGCGATCTTCACTGCCTTGTGAGCAAGGCCCGTTCAGATAATCTTTCGGCGACGTTTCGTGACCGTGGGACGCCAAAGAAGGGAAATCAATTGTCAGGATACCAACGAAGCAGGGTGGAATATGCCCCTACCCCTGGTATATAGGTTTCGAATAAAAAAAACAGAATTTTGAACCTTCCAGACTGCCTCCTGAGAGAATCGGATGCTGTTCCCGGTCTTTCTTATGGAGGTAGCCCTATGGCTGCAACGATCGCACGCAAGCGTGGCCG
>DASRLH010000089.1:0-10419 GCA_035648595.1 Tepidisphaeraceae bacterium | reverse complement strand
GCGTACCGGGGGAGGGAGTAAGAAGTCCGCCGAAACTGTCACGCACCCCCGGCGGTTTCACGCGCTTGGCCTGCGCATCGGCGACGGGAAGCCCGCGAAACAGATCGGTTTCAGATTCAGTAAACGGGACGACGCTCTTGGCGAGGCTGAACGTTTGAGGCCGCCGCCGGCCCGGCCCGGCGCCGAATCCGCCGAAGCCCTGCGAGCGATGATTCGCGGCGGCCTCGCCGGCGATTTGCGCCGGGGTCTTGCCATCGGGGAGTGCTTCGCTGACGTCGATGGCCGTTGCGTGTCCGGGGACGCCGCCGGTGTAATACAGTTTGCGCGGCTGCCAGACGGTCAAACCCTCCTTTTCAATTTGATCGGGGAACCGGGAGGGATCGGCGACGGCGTCAAAGGCCTCGGTGGCCAGGACGGCGACCGCCTGATGATGCCCATGCTGGCCGGGCACCGGCGCGGGGTCCATGGTGATCATTACGGCCGGCCGCAGAGCACGCACCAGCCGAACCAACCGCTCCAGTGTCTTTTCCTTCCCCCATTTCTCAAATGTGGCGGCAACGCTCTCGGTGTAAAAGAAGTCCTCCTGATCAAGAAAATAACAATAGCGCACGCCCAGATGCGCCAGCGAATCGCGCAGCTCGGCCTCGCGCAGGATGCCCAACGCCGCACCCCATTGGGTGCCGACGGTATTGCCGCCCCCTTCGCCGCGCGTGCAGTAAACATTGGCGACGATTTTGCCCTTGCCCAGCGCGTATGCCGCCAGCGTCGCCGATGCGCCGGTTTCGTCATCTGGATGGGCAAAGACCGCCATGATGTCGGTCTTGAGAAGGGCCGCGCCGGTCCTGGGAGCGGCCGGGGTTGGCGCCGCCATCGCGACTTGCGGGCAAGTGAACATTGCGGTGGCCAGAAACAACAGCAGAAGTGCGGTTTTCATGGATGATTGCCCTTCATATAGGCGTGCGCGATTTTCCGGGAAGCCAACGGCCCAGCGGATGATATAATACTCCCATGCCCAGCACACGCGGCGATATTCACTCACACGATGATGAAGACGGCGATGCGTCCGATCCCCATCTCCTGCGCACGCCGCCGGGCGATGTGGACCTGCCGCGAATCGAGCGGGCGGTGCGGGAGATATTGCTGGCGGTGGGCGAAGACCCGGATCGCGAGGGGCTCAAGAAAACGCCCAACCGCGTCGCCCGGTCGTATCGGGAGCTGATGGCGGGGCTGCGGATCGACCCGCGCGAGCACCTCAGGACGGTCTTTCACGAATCGTACCAGGAAGTCGTGCTGCTGCGCGACATCGAGTTTCATTCGCTGTGCGAGCATCATCTACTGCCGTTTACTGGGCGGGCGCATGTGGCGTATTTGCCGGACGGGCGGATCGTGGGGCTCAGCAAGCTGGCGCGGCTCGTGGAAGGATATGCGAGGCGGCCGCAGGTGCAGGAACGGCTCACCACGCAAATCGTCGAAGCCATCATGGATGAACTGCACCCCACCGGAGCGGCGTGCGTCATCGAAGCAGTCCATACCTGCATGACCATCCGCGGCGTGAAAAAACACGGCAGCGTCATGGTCACCAGCGAGTTGCGCGGAATCTTCAAGGAAAACCCGGCAAGCCGCGCCGAGATTCTCTCGCTGATGTACGGAACGGCCAGACATCGGGTAGTGTAGGGATGGACATGAGTTCGCGCGCCTATGCCGGCAACCCAAGTAACGGGGGTGTAGCGCTCGATCGTGGCGATCCCGAGGTGGGGCGTCATTCTTGTCTGCTTCGGGTCTGCGAGCGCGGGGTGTACTCACCCCGCCGAGCGGACCCGACGGAATTAGGAAGGGACAAGAATGTCCCTGCGGCTAATGGGCAGACAGGAATGTCTGCCCCACCTAGTCGCCACAAACACGAGGTACACTGAGTAACGGTGAAAATCCGAAATCCGAAGCACGAAATCCGAAACAAATTCAAAGGAAGAAAAAGGAAATGGCAGATCAGGCAAATCGTATCGAACAGTTCAGGAAAATGGCCGAGGCGGACCCCAAAAATGAGTTGGGACATTTTTCGCTTGGGAAGGCATTGCTCGACGCCGGGCAATTCGAGGAGGCGCGGCAAAGCTTCGCCCGATGCCTGGAACTCAATCCCAACATCAGCAAAGCCTATCAGCTTCAGGCCACCGCCCTGCTCAACCTCAACCGCAACGAGGAGGCGATTAAGTCGCTCACCGATGGGGCGCTGCGCGCTGATGAGCGGCGGGAAATGATGCCGCGCAACGAGATGGTGAAAATGCTCAATGACCTGGGCGCGCCGGCGCCGGCATTTCACCAGGCCGTGCCCGAGCGAGCCGTCGGCGAGGCGGAAGTCTTGTGCCAGCGGTGCAACAAGATCGGCAAGCGCCTCACCGCCGCCCCATTTCGCAACGATACGGGCCGGCAAATTCTTGAGAAAATCTGCGCCGACTGCTTCCGCGAGTGGATCGGCATGGGCACCAAGGTCATCAACGAATTGCGGCTGCCGTTGAATGACCCGCAGGCGCAGAAAATGTATGACCAGCACATGCTGGAGTTTCTGAACCTGCGGTGAGGCGAATGGGGGAATGGGTAAATTGGGGCGTTGCGACATGTGGCATACCCGGGTACGCGCGAGCCGGCAATTTTTTCGCGCGACGTGCGTTAGAATAACAAGCGCAAGCGCGATCCTGCGCGAGATGTAAGTCGTCGTGACACGGGCGTCTCGCCCGTGCGTGTTGCATGGAATGCGGGATGAATCGACTTTTCCTGCTTTTCAGCCATCGGCACGGGCGAGCCGCCCGTGTCACGTTAAAAACTCCGAAGCCACGCACGGCACTGGATTTTGCTTGATATTTGGCCGTGATGTCGTACGATTGCTTGAGTTATCCGCACGAATATGTTCCCGCCCGCCGGTACGGAGTACACACACCATGGTTTCACACCGCCGCCTGCTCGGATTTGTTGGGGCTTGCGTTGTTGCCTGCGGCATCGTCGCGGTTCCGCTCTCCACGCGCGCCGACGACGACAACCCCCCGCCGCCTCATCACAAGCAGCCCAAGTCGCTCCAGCAGCGCATCATTGAGGCCGAGGCCGGCATACAGGATGCCGCGTCCAGGCCGCAAGGCCCGCAGGCCTTTGTCGGGCCGGATTTGTCCGAGCAGGAAAAGGCCGAGCAGGTCCTTAACCGCATGACCTTCGGCGCTACGCCAGGACAGGTGGAGGAAGTCATCGCCAAGGGCGGATGGCAGGCCTGGGCCAAGGAACAACTCGATCCGCAAAAGATTGACGACTCGGCGTGCGACAAGGAAATGGCGCGGCGTTTTCCGTGGATCAAGATGCCCATCCTGGACATCAAGAAGGCATACGCCGATCGCAAGGACGACAAGGACAAAAGCGAACCTTCCATGCGCAAGCTGCTGCCGCAATTGGTGCTCAGCCGGCAGGTGCTCAGCAAGCGGCAGTTCAAGGAAGTAATGTGCGAGTTCTGGCGGAATCATTTCTGCGTCGATGAGCCGGCCCCCAACGAGGAAAAGAGCCGCACCTGGACGGATGCCGACTACGAGGAACAGGTCATCCGAAAGTATTGCTTCGGCAGCTTCAAGGACATGCTATTCGCTTCAGCGCGCCACCCGGCGATGCTCGAATACCTCGACAACAAACTCAGCAAAGCCAACGCCTGGAATGAAAACTATGCCCGCGAGGTGATGGAGCTTCACACCCTCGGCGCCGACCAGGGCTACAGCAACCGCGACGTGCAGGAATTGTCCAAGGTATTCACCGGGTGGCAGTACGATGCCAACTACCGTTTCTACTTTAATGCCAAAGAGCATCAGCCGGGCCCGAAACATTGGGAAGGCATGACCATACCCCAAGGCTATGAAGGCGGCGAACAGGCGCTCTATACCCTGGCCACCGCGCCGCGCACGGCAAGATTCATCTCGACGAAACTCTGCAAATTCCTGATGAACGACAGCCCATCGCCGGCCCTGGTTCGGCAGGTTGCATTGGTCTTCCGGCAGACCGACGGCGACCTGCCCAAGGTCTACTGGGCGATCATCTCCAGCCGGGATTTCATGAGCCGCCTGAATTATCGCGCGAAGTTCAAGACGCCCGTCTTCTTCACGGTGAGCGCCCTACGGGCCACATCGGCCAAGCTGGACAGCGCCGCCGAAACCTGCGACCGCATCGCCAAGATGGGCGAGGCCATCTACAACTGCCCCGATCCCACCGGCTACCGCGACGTCGCCGAGAGCTGGATGGATGCCGGCGTGCTGACCAGCCGCTGGCAATTCTCGTGGGATCTCATGGCCGGCTCCGTCGAAGGCGTCAAAGTCCCCGCAACCTTCCTGGCACGCTATAAGTCGCTGAATAGCGAGGCCGCCGAAGCCAAAATGATCGAAGACCTCATCGGCGGCGACGTCGGCGACCGCGAACTGGTCGCCCTCAAGGAAGTCGCCGGGCAGGGCGATCAGCCGAGAATGGTGAGCATCATTCTGGGGTCGCCGTCGTTTCAGCAAAGATGAGGGGACGCCGGTCGGGGTCCAAAAATGGATAGGATAAATCCGAATTCAGAATACCCGAAATCCGAATTAAATCAGGAGGAGAGGCGTGGAAGCCCGAATTCAGAATACCCGAAATCCGAATTGAGTCAGGAGGAGAGGCGTGGACCAAGCCCGAATTTTGAGTCAACGAAATCCGAATGCTCGGGCGCGAAAGTTCCTGGCGCGGCAGGCAGGCCTTACGATCTCACGGAGCGAACGGCACTTTTTGGTGAGGCGATTATTCGGTTCGCAAAGAGGATTCCGATAACGCCGGTAACGCAACGGCTGATTCCACAGTTTGTCGCGGCAGGTACGAGCGTGGGGGCGAATTATTGTGAGGCGGATGATGCGGTATCTCGAAAGGACTTCAGGCACAAAATCGGCATCTGCCGTAAGGAATCGAAGGAAACCAAGTACTGGCTCAGAATGGTGGTTGTAGCCACGCCTGAATTGCGCGATGAGGGGCGAGTACTCTGGCAGGAAGCGAAAGAGCTTAACCTGATTTTCGGCAGGATCAGGAGATCGACAGAATAAGTACGCTGGTCGTACTAAATAACCGGCGCGCGAACCCAAGGAATATGGCCCGCGATGGCCTGCCTTGTCTTCATTCGGATTTCGGGTATTCGGAATTCGGATTTCACCGGGTAGTCGGAATTCGGAATTCTCCAACTTGAGGTGCCCCCATGATGAACACGCGGCGTGATTTTCTAAAAGCTTCCGGCCTGGTCGTCATGGCCGGGGCGGCGGGATTTCTGGGGACCGAGCAGTTTGTCTACGGCGACAACGATTCGCCGGTGAAGGCCGCCGACGGACGGCAAAAGGCGACGCTCGTCACCATCTTCCTGCGCGGCGGGTGCGATGCGCTCAATGCTCTGGTTCCCGTTGGCGATCGCATCTACTACAAGGCGCGCAAGCGAATCGCCCTGCATCTGGACGCGCCTACCAAGGGCAAAGCCAAGGGCGACAAAGGCGCGCTGCCGTTCCTCGATAGCAAGTATTGGGGAATCAATCACGGGCTGGCCAAGTTGATTCCGCTCATCGAAAAGGGAACCTGCGCGCCATTCATAAACGTCGGTAACCCAAACCCCACGCGCAGCCATTTCAGTGCGCAGGATTACATGGAACGCGGCGCAGGCGGCGACGGCGTTTCCACCGGCTGGCTCAACCGCTATCTCGAGGCCACCAAGAAGCCATTCGACGCCCCACTTCGCGGACTCTCCGCGCAGACCCTGGTTCCCCGCGCCCTGCGCGGCAGTTACCCGGTTCTGGCCGGCAATAACAGCACCGATGAGATGGCCCTGTTCCAGAATTTGTATTCCCCCAAGAACATGGTCAACATGACCGCCCGCGACGGCGCCAATGACCAGAAAGGCTCGCGCCTCGATGATCTCAATACCAGCGCGCCCAAGCGCGGATTATCAGCCGACATGACCCGCGACATCATCGCGCAATCCGGCGCGAACGCGATCGAGCGCATCAAGGCCCTGCAAAAAGCCGAGGCCACCGAAAACGCCGCCGACTACCCGCAGGGCGGCCTGGGCAGCCAGTTGGCGACGATCGCGCGCGTCATCAAAGCCGACGTCGGTCTTGAAGTCGCCCAGGCCGACTACGGCGGATGGGACCATCATTCCGGCCAGGGCGGCGCCGACGGCCGACATACGCAAATGCTTCGGCACTTGGCCGAGTGCATGACGGCCTTCCACGCCGATCTGGGCGCCCGCATGGATCGCGTAATGCTGCTGGTGATGACCGAGTTTGGCCGCACCGTTGACGACAACGGCGCCAGCGGCACCGACCATGGCCGCGCCGGCTTCATGCTCGCCATGGGCGACATGCTCAAAGGCCCAAAGATGTACGGCGCATACAACGGCTTGCAGGACCTGGACAGCGGCCGATTCCTCCCCGTCCGCACGGACTTCCGGGCCGTCTTCTCAGAATCACTGGCCAAGTTGTTCCGCTTCGACCCCATCCGCGCCCGCATCTTCCCCGACTACACGCCGCACGGGCTGCTGGACTTCATGAAGGCGGTGCCGGAAGCGTGAGGCGAAAGGCCGATTCACCACAAAGGCACAAAGGCACGAAGAAAAGCAGGCAATCCATCCCTCCATCTTCCGTGCATGTGTAAATATCCTGTCATAGCGGCGGTTGGCCCGGTGGCGGCTAGATTCCCTTCTCGCCGCGGATCAGCGCGGGCAGTTCTGCCTTTCCGACTAACACGCACCGGGTACTTTGGGCCAGCGAAATTGCGCCGGACGTGAAGTCGCCGCTGGCAACGACCATGCAGTGGTGGCAGCCGTAATGGGCCATGCCCGCGTAAACCTCCTGAATGGCGGCGTTCCCCACGGCCCCAATGTGGCGCTTCGCTTGGACAGCTATTCGGATCGTGCCGCGCGACGCAATCACGTCCACGCCCTGATCGTGCGATTTTCCCGTCTGCTCGACCGTGTACCCCAGGTGCGTGAAAATGCTTCCCACATAGCGTTCGAATTCGTCGGGATAGAGTCGGCCGACATCAATGGCGAGCAACTCCTCGGCTTTGCGCTGGTACTGGTATTCGGCGGTCGCGGTGATGCGTTGGGCGGCGTCCAACCCGGATCGGGCGGTTGCAGTTTGAGTTTTTCGCGCCATTAGCGCGGCAGTGGATTCGGCCCGGCACTGGCGGGCGAGATCCAGCATTTCGGAACGGACAGCAATACGGGTTTCGCCGTTTTCCCCGTCGAAATCGCCGAGAACCCGATAGACGCCACCTCCGGCCACAACGTACGAGGCCATCAGAGTCAGCAGGATGAGCGCCAGTCCCGCGCCTGCCAAGGCCATTGTCGCGCATAGAACCAGTGCGCACGCGCTGCCGGCGGCCAGCGCGGCAATCCAAGGGACGATGCGCAACCGCGCGGCGCGCAGCTTCGCCTGGCGAAGCAGCACGTTGCGGTTGGCGGCGGCCCGATTTTTCGACGCTGTCTTCTGGGCGACGAGAGCATCGGCCAATTGCTTCTCGGCCGCGCCGGCGTCAATGAACGGAATGGGCGTGGGCCGGTTATTCGGGTTCATCAGTTCTCGCAACAACTAAAGACATAAAACTGTCTGGCATTCTTCGTGTCTTTGTGCCTTTGTGTTGAATCCTGTACGCGGCGGTGTCGGCTTGAAACCAATCAAATGCGCCGAAATATCGTCACGCCTTCGGTGGTTGCGGCGATGAGGGATTGGCCGGTGTAGGAGAATCCCCACGCCACCGAATCGCGTGACGCCAGGAGTTTCCAGAACGGGGCGGACGGGTGGTGGATGCTTGAGAACGGAGACGTGAGCAAGAGAAATTCATCCGGCCAATCGACCGGCACGCGCACCGCGCCCCATCCATCGCGCGCGACGGTGAGCAGTCCGCCGCCAAACGCGCCCGCCAGCCGCACCTGCCGATTGGCCAGCGGGCCAAATCCCAGGCCGATCAACTCGTGATGCCCGTACCAGGAGGAGCGATGCCCCATTTCGTAATCGCGCGCCGCCCTGCCGCCGGTTCGGCAATCGATCACCTCGCGCCCGTGGCCGGACAAGACCAGGAGCAGTTCGGAATCCTCGGCAAAGCCGACTTCCGTAATCCCCACCACGCCGACCGCCCCCACCCGCCCCCAGGGCGCGGGCGGATCGCCGAGCGGCGCATCGCGAAGACGTTGTTTGATCGATTCAAGTTCGTCCATGACTTCTCATTTCATCGCCACGAATCGGTTGCGCTCACGACAACAGCTCCTCTTGCGCCCGCGCGTCCGCAAGCCGGCGGCGAAGCTCGTCCAGGGCCTGGGCCGGCGTAAACTCCGGATGCTGATGACGAATGCCGGCCAATGTCCATCGGCAGGCGTCATCAAACAAATCCCCGCTGGCACGCAGCTTTTGCGAAGGCGTCATGCGCTTCGCCTGCTCGATATCCTCGGCGTCCAGGGCGGAGATGAGTTCGTCGAGCGTCATGAGAGTTCATCTGGGAATCGCGCGACGTATTTCAACTCACACGGTCGTGGGGCTGCCCACGGGTATCCATCGGAATCGCGACAATTATAATATGAGCAAGACTTCAGTATTTTCAACGATTGCGTTCGCGCAAAAGGAACGGCGCTTTTGTGACACGGGCGTCTCGCCCGCGCGTAATGCTTGAGATTGGGGAAAGGCGGTTTTCCCAGTTCCGCGGCATCCGCACGTGCGGGACGCCCGTGTCACGCGATGCCGCGCGCAATTTAACGATGCCGTTATCGCGGAAAGAGGGTGCGTGAGGCGGGCCGAGCGCGCCGATATGGAGTCTTTAATGTCAGCAGTCGAATCCATGAACGCACTCGCCCACCCCGCCCCCGAAAACGATCCGGGCCTCTTCCGTTCGCAGCACGCCGAGGATCGGATTCTCGATCGCGAGATCGGCGGACGGCGCGGGGGATATTTCGTGGAGGTCGGCTCTTACAACGGCGAGAGCTACTCCAATACGTATTATTTCGAGAAAGCGCTTGGCTGGACCGGCGTCCTCATTGAGGCGGACCCTCATCTGGCGGAACAGGGGCGCGCCATTCGCCCGGGTAGCGCGACGGTTAACTGCGCCATCGTGGCGCCGGGTTCGCCGGCAACGGTTACTTTTGAAGTTGTCGAAGGCTGCCGATGGGTTTCCTCGATCTGTGTCAGCGGCTCGATGCTGAAACGCATCGAAGACATTCCGGTGCAGGTGCGCAAGGTCCAAGTGCAGGCGAAAACACTCGACGCCGTGCTTGAAGAGGCCGGGGCGCCCGGCTGCATTGATTTTGTGTCAATCGATGTGGAGGGGCACGAGTGGGGCGTGCTTCAGGGATTTACCGCTTCCCGCTGGCAACCGCGCGTGATCATTCTTGAGCGGAACGATCATTTGCCTGACCAAAACATCATGCGATGGATGAAGGCCAACGGATACGGCTGGCGGCGGACAACGGGCTGCAATGATTGGTTTTACGCGGCTTCGGGCACGGGCGCCGGGTATCGTGCGAATCTTGTCTTTCGCTATTATCTGCCAAAATACCTCACGATCTGGAAGCCGCTGGTGAGTGGGCCGGGAAAGCGATTTGTGAAGAAGTGCCTGCGCAAGGCGGGGGCCTTGGATTTGGCGCGGCGGATCGCTCGCCGGGCGCGTTGACGCGTTCCCTGCAACCGTCGCTTTTCTGGCGGGTATCCATCTGCATGAACACGATAAATCGGCGTCCTGCGTCGAACGCGGACGTCCATGAAAAAATGGCCCATCCGGCAAATGATTTCGTGCAAAGTGAAGATTTATGGCTGCGTGGATGAGGCCGCGGCCGCCTACGGGGCGGTCGATGCCCGGTGCGCCCATTGGCCGGCGCTGCCGTTCCCCTGTCGCGCGGGCCATTTTGCCGGGAAAACAACGGGCCGATCGGCTGCCACGCCGTTCGTGCGGGATTCGAGCGTGAGGTCCGCTTGGGATGGGCCCGGCATGTTGATACCATCCGCCCCGGACGGCCTGCGCCAAAGCATCGGCAGGTTCAATGGGCGGTGAATATTTACGAATTGAGTCAGCAATGTTCCTCGTTTCACTTCTCCACGCGGTTTGTTCGGGCGTTAAATCCTTCGCAAGCCTTATTTCATCCCGGCATGATCCCCGAATCGAGCGGACGGCCGGCGCAACCGTTGAGGCGATGGAGCAACGCGTTCTCCTCAGCGCCCCCCGCCGGGCGTGCAATTCAGCGCGGACGCCATTTACTCCGACAGCGGCAATCCGGGTGCTTTGAAGTTCACGCTCTCCGAGGGCACGGCGACGTTCGACACCGACCTCTCCAAAGCCGGCCCCGATTGGCAAAACGCCACGATTGCCCTGGCCGACGGCACCAAAGCCGTCTTCAACTCGCCGCAAACGCTTGGCGGC
>DASRLH010000088.1:0-10964 GCA_035648595.1 Tepidisphaeraceae bacterium | reverse complement strand
CGCAGTGCGCGGGGGCGGCGTGTCGCGCGGGGGCGGTGCGGCGCCCTGCGGCGGCGCGGCGCGTTTGGGCGGCGCGGTGCGCGGGGGAGGCGACATGCGCTTCGCCGCCGCTCCGGCTTTGGCCGATACCGCGGAGGCCCGGCCAGACGCCGGTTGCAACTGCGCCGCCGGCGGCAGAGCGGGCGAATATTCGGACGGGGAATCAGGTGTGGCCGCGACCCGCGGCTTTTGCGATACGATGGCGGGCGCTTGTTCCGCGGCCGCTCCAGTGACCGCGGTGGCCAGTTCCGCCAGAGGATCGGTCGCCACATCCAACGTGGCCTGACGCGGGGCCGTTTGCGACCGAGCCACCGGCGCTTTTGTGGGCGATGTCGGTGCGATGCTTTTTTCGATGTCGCGTGAAGCGGGCGCGGGATGTTGGTGTCGTTCCCCGCCCCAATCAGGCGCAGACGCTTCGCGCGTGCCGGCGACCAACAATCCCTGTCCGCGCGCGATGGCCTCGGCATCGGCGGCGGTGGCCGCCTGCAACACGAGGTAGCTCTCTTCCCCCGTCTCAAGGTCCGCTCCATCCACGCGATAGAACATCCCTTCAAGCTAAGGGAAAGAAAACCGGAACGCAAAAGAGTACCATGGCGCCCATGACCCCGGCTTTGGAACAGATCGTGCGCGAGGCGGTGGAGCTGACGGGGGCGGCCACGCCCGAGGTGCTGTCCGATGATGCACCGGTGTTGTCCGATGATGCACTGGCCGCCGGGGACGATGCCGGATTCTACGTCGTCGGCCTGATCGGCGGCAAAGACGTCGGCAAAAGCGCGCTGATCAACGCACTGGTCGGCAAGCCGATTACCGCCGTCACCTCAACGGGCGCGGGGACGGAAACGGTAATCGCCTACGCGCATGTTTCGCAGCGCGAGCCGTTGCGGGCCCTGCTGGAGCGCGAGGCGGCGGGGCAATTTCGCATCGTCACGCACGACCTGGCGAGCCTCAAGCGGCAGGTGCTGCTGGACCTGCCGGACATCGACAGCAAATATCTGTCACACCTGCAACTGACGCGCACCATGCTTCGGCATATGCTGTTTCCGGTGTGGGTTGGGAGCATCGAGAAGTATGCCGACCAGCAGCCGCAACAGATGCTGGCGCGCGTTGCGGAGGGAAACACGCCGGGCAATTTCGTGTTCTGCCTGAACAAGGTCGATCAACTCGAACGCCTCGAAACCAAGGGCGTGGGGCCGCGGAGCCGGGCGACGGGATTCAGGGAAGAAGAGGAAGAGGCCGCCGTCGCGACGGCAACGGTCGCAAGCGTCGCGGCCAATCCCTGGGGGCTCGATCTGGAAGAGGACACGGCCTCCGCTTCTCAATTCGACGTGGAATCCCGCGCGGCAAAGAGCTCGCCCTCCGTGAATGCTCAAACGCGATCGTTGCCCGCTTCAACACCATTGGCGGAGTTGCGCGACGATTACGCGGATCGGCTCGCGCGGACCCTAAAGCTGCCGGCGTCGCCGCGCGTTTTCATGATCAGCGCGAAATATCCGGCGCGCCATGACATGCCGGCTTTGCGCGAATTACTGTCGCGGCAGAAGTCCGCCGATGCGGTGCGGGAATCCAAGCAGCAGGCCATCGTCCGCCAGGATCGCACTCTGCTCGCCTGGCTCGATCAGCAGCATCTTTCCCTCCGCGCCTCCAGGCTGGCGCAGCTTCAAAAGGATGCCGAGGATCTGATCGCCGACCGCATCGGCGGCCCGATCCTGGAGCGCATCGTCCCGCGATTGCTCGATGATCCAGCCGCCCGGCTTTCAATGGCGGATGATATCCTCCAGGAGCGCGTGGCGCGCTGGCCGGTGGTGAATCTGGTGCATACGCTGCTTCAGCCGGTGTTCGTGCTGCTGCGCAGCGCGGTTTCGCGCGGGGCGACGCCGATGCAATCGCCCGATGCGCAGGTGGACGCGGTGGTGAAGGATTCGCGCGAATCCATTCCCGGCCTGGTGCAATCCACCTTCGCGCAACTGCGGCAATCGCAGCCCGGCCTTGCCGCGCATTATCCGCACAACAAGCTGTGGGAAGACATGCCCGCCGCCCTGTCCGCCGCCAATCTGCAGCGTGCCCTTGCGCAAACGGTTGAGCGCCAGCGCGCCGCCGCCCGCCGGCGCCTGCTGGGCCGGGGCGCGATGGCGGGCGCGCCGTTTCGCTGGCTGCTGACGATCGGCGCATTGCTTTGGTTCCCATTCATCCAGCCGGTGCTATCGGTGTTGCTCGTCAGCCCGGACGCCGGCATCTGGCGCCATTGGCGAAACGCCGCCGGCCTGCTCGTCAGCGTGCTGGGCGTGGATTACCTGCTGAAAAGCGCCGGCTTTCTCATCATCTACTACGCCGCACTCTGGCTTGCCCTGCGCTGGAACACCCAACGCCAGGTGGGCCGCCTGCTGGGCCGCTGGCGGGCGACGGATTTCCCGGATGCAACCGTGAACCTCGCGGCGCAAACGCTGTTGTGGATCGAAGACCTCACCGCGCCGGTCGCGGCGGTGTGCGAGCGGATGACGGCGTTGGCGGAAAGGGCGGAGGCGGTGAAGGAAAAAATAGTTAGGTCGTGATCTATCGGTCCATGCGGCTCGTAGAATGGAGAATTGAACAAACAATAGTTGCAATTCGCGGTGCTTTCGTTTCCACCCGAAATTCGCGTCTCAGGAAAATCTATGATAAAACGTCAAATCTTCATCTCGTTTGAGACCTTAATGGTCATAGTGCTCGCGATAGGCTGCGGGAACTCGAGGTGGAACCAAGGTTGGAACAAAGCCCAACTTGAGGCTCAACGCCGGGAAGTTGAGCAACAAAAGCAGGACATTGAGCAACAAAAGCAGCACGATGAGTACCAAGCTCAGCTCGCAGAATTGACAAGCCACGAGAAAGATAGAACGCGAAAGGAAGACGAGGAAGCCGAGGCGCGACATGCGGCAGCTGCTCGAGACACGATGGATAGGAGCAATCGTGGCGAAACGAAAATGGAATTTGGCCTATATGGCGAAGGGACGATCGAGGGCACCGTTCTGCAGATCATTGATAAGGAAAACATGCTCGTCTCTGTACCAATGAACGACGGGCCACCTGAAACGGGATGGGTAACGGGTATGGTCACCGACATTTATGTTGACGGTTCTCAAATCTTCCTCCACGTCAAAGTCGATGGGCGCAAACGCTACGAGAGCGCATTCGGCGTCCGAACGGTACCGCTTCTAAGATTGGTTGCCCCCCATAATGAAAACAAGAACTGAAAGAAGTGCGGCTGTGAAACTGTGGGTGTACAAGTGCAATCGAAACCCGCAGGAATATTCTTCGGCCGACGGCGACTGGGAAGAGGTGTTCAGTGGTACGAGTGAGGTCGCTTGGGGCGGATCACGGTGCACAAGGAACCCAGTCAGTAAAAGCATAATAAATGAACGGATGCGGAAAGGCGATCTTGTCCTCGCCTATCAGACGAACGAGCGGTCCATTGTCGGGGTATGCGGATTGACGAACATTATCGGAGAGTGGGACGACCGGCATCTGTATCTGAAACCACTTCATCGGTTCGAACCACCCGTGTTGATCCACGAGCTTAAGCTATCGACTCCTTCACTTCGTAGGATATCCGCTTTCACCGGTTGTCAACCACAGACAATCTATGATGTCCCGAGTCAAGAAATACAACTGCTTGAGCGCGCATGCGGGATTAAATTAGCAGTGGGCGCGTTCCACCCCAGGTCGACGAAAAAGATTAAGAAACGAGGTGCCTGCTTCGGCGACTCGGAAACGAACCGGAAGGTGGAACGCGCGGCCGTTCGTGCGGTCACGGATTGGTACGGCCGGCGCGGTTGGGTTGTGGACACGGTGGAACCGGAAAAGTGCGGCTACGATTTGGAGTGCAGGTTGAGACAGCGAGTTGAGCATGTCGAAGTGAAAGGAGTTGCAGGTAGTGAGCCATGTTTCAACATTACCGTCGCTGAATTGGCTCAGGCCGAACGCAATTCCGCGTTCATCATCTGCATCGTCACCTCAACCCTGTCGAATTCCCCTGAGGTGTTGAGGCTCACGGGAAGCCAGCTTCGCGATCAATTCCACTTCCGCCCACTCCAGTTTCACGCTACACGGGTTCCCATTCACAGACTCTAAACGGCCGGGATCCGCGACTCTCTTCTCTCTTCGAAAATCCGCAGTTGGCCCGCTCGTGCGACAATGGTGGCCAGGAAAAGCTGCATTCGCGCGCCCTAGCGCAGTACAGCCTCGCACAAACGGCCCTCTTTATGATGGTCGGACGATCGCGTTGATGCCTTTGGCGATTTTCGGACGACCGATCCTCTTCTTAAAGCGGCGCCATTGTGCCCGCTCCTTTGCGTTGAGCGGGCGTGACTCGGCGAGCCGCTGCGCGGGCGTTTGGGATTCCAGCTCCGCGATCAGCCGGGCCTTTTGGGGGCTGGACATGGCGTCGATCATCTCACCCGTCAATTCCTGTTGCGTGACGCTGTTCGGTGGAACCTTGGATTTTTGCGTCTGCCTCATAAGCGCGTCCGTATTTACCACGTTGCATCATCATAACAAAGTGCAACGAGCGCATGCCTCTTGTCTGAAGATATCGCGCAGTGCGAAACGCGAAATGCGCGCTTCCAATCCGGGACGGCGCGGCGGCGGGGGATTTCGGATGAATCGACAGATTTTCGGGCGCCGCTTTGCCCCGGCGTGGACACGGGACGTGAGGGAGTTGGCGTTTGGATGGGTGGCGATGCGGTGCCGCGCCAAGATGCGATTCCCACATGCCCGGCGGGCGCGTCCGCTGAAGCGGGCCCTACGATCAAACTTTGCCTGCCGCGTTCTTGCCGATGATTTCCTCCATCAATTCCGCCACCGCCCGATCTCCGGCCATCCATTTGACATTCGGAAATCGCCGGAACCACTTCATCTGCCGGCGGGCGAGTTGGCGGGTGGCGATCTTGATTTGCTCGACGACGTCGTGCAGCGACATCCGGCCTTGCAGGTGTTCGATGAGTTCGCGGTAGCCGGTGGCTTCGGCGGCGGTTTGGGAGAGGGGGCCGTGGGCGGCGAGGAGTTGGCGGGTTTCATCAAGCCAGCCGGCGGCGAGCATCGCCTTCACGCGGGCGTTGATCCGGCGATTCAAGGCGTCGCGATGCCAGGACAGGCCGATCCAGGTCGCCGGGTGACGGACTTGTTCGGCGGCCCATTCGGTTTGGAAGGAAGAGATCGGTTTGCCGGTCAGCTCGTAAACTTCCAGGGCACGGATCAGCCGGCGCGTGTCGTTCATGTGGATGCGATTCGAGGCGGTCGGGTCGGCTTGGCGCAGCTGGCCGGCAAGCTCTTCGTTCGACAGCGCGCTCAGCCGTGCTCGGAGGTCGGCGTCCGCGCTGGGGCCCTCGAACAAGCCTTCAAACAGCGCCTTGTAATAAAGGGGCGTGCCGCCGGTGGCGATGAGGGGCACGCCGCGCGCGGCGGCGTCCGCGATTGCGCGGTCGGCGGCCTCGACAAAGCGCGCCACCGTGAACGGCTCGTTGGGGTTCACCAGATCGATCAGATGATGCCGTACCTGCGCCTGGTCGGCGCATGTGGGCTTGGCGGTGCCGATGTCCATCCCGCGATATACCTGCATGGAATCGACGCTGAGTATCTCCGCGCGCATTTGCCGCGCCAGCGCCATCGCCAAGCTTGATTTGCCGGACGCGGTTGCGCCCAGAATCACGATGATTTCGCAGGAAACTGCCATCGCGGCATCCACTGCCAAAAATGCAGGAAAAACCAGGCCACTTGCACGGGGGCTGTTCGCTAATTCCTCAAAACACCGCCGCTTGCGGGGGCGCCTCGCCCCGGTGCCGCGCGGCACGATCTTTGATAATAGTCGTTCGTCCGCAAGTAAGGGCTTGCGGGTTTTTCAAGAGAATATCGAAAGGAGAACCATCATGGCATTGCCCACTCGAGTCCCTCAAGGATACGTTGATCCGGCCGAATTCGCGCAGCGCGATTTCAGTGCGATGCTCAATCGCTTTTTCAATGGCCCGCAGGATGGCGGGCGCTTGGCGCCCTATAGCGTGGATGTGCGCGAAGACGCCGACCACATCTACGTGGAGGCGGAATTACCGGGCTTCAAGAAGGATGAAGTCAACATCACTTTGGAAAACCAAACGCTGGCCATAGCCGCCGAGCGCAACGAAGTGCAGGAGAAGCAAGGCGACCTTCTGTTGCACGAGCGCCGTTACAGCCGCTTCCTCCGCAGCTTCACGCTTCCGCCGACGGTCAATGAGAAATCAGTCGATGCCAAGCTGACCGACGGCTTGCTGACCGTCACGCTCACCAAGCGCGAAGAAACCAAGCCGCGAAAGATCGAAGTAAACTGAGGGGGAAGAAATGATGAACGATGAAGGATGAAGAAGGAAGCGGATGCTGTTGCGCCCGCGATACTTGATATCGCTGGCGACCATGGATTCATTAATGAGTCGCGGCGGTGGACTTGGACAGTACCACTCTGTTCCGTCCCGCTTCCTTGGCGCGATAGAGCGCCGCGTCGGCGGCGGCGATGAGCGCATCGACCCCGGCTGGCCGATCCACATGCACCGACGCCACGCCCACGGACATTCCCACCCCTTCGTTGCGCCGCAGGAGAATCGCAGACCCCTGGCGGAATTCCTCGCCGATGCGCCGGGCGACTCGGGCGGCTTCTTCGCTGGCGGCGCGGGGCAGGAGCAGGACGAACTCATCGCCGCCGTATCGGGCGGCTACGTCCATCTTCCGCATGTTCGCCGCGATCACCTTGCCGGCGATCACGAGCAATTGATCGCCCACCTGATGGCCGAATCCGTCGTTGAGTTGTTTGTAGCCGTCCAGGTCGATCATCATGCAGGCCAGGTCGGTGTCATAGCGCTGTGATTCGCTGAAGAGCTGGTCGAGCACCTTCCCGAAATGCCGGCGATTATATAGGCCGGTGAGCGGATCGGTGGCCGCCACTTCCTCGATCCGAATCAGCGACTGCTCGAGCTGCGCGTTCTTCTCGCTGACTTGAAGGAGCGCGCCTTCAAGCTTCGCCCGAAGCTGCTCGTTTTCGCGCTTCATCTTGGCGACGGTGAGATTCTTCTCGACGACCAGGGGGATGGTGAACAGGTAGTCGCCAAACTTCACGACGTAATCGGTAGCGCCCCGGCGGATCGCCTCGGTGGCGATTTGCCCGACGTTCTCGCCGGTCACCATGATAATGGGCGTGGCGCAGCGCGCCTGGATTTCCTCGAGCAACTGCATGCCGGTCGCATCGGGCAGGTTATAGTCGGAGAGGATCAGATCGAAGCTGGCCAAATCCTGCGCCAGCGTTTCCTGGCGTGATCCGACGGCGACAACCGTGCCGGCCCCGAAGCGCTCTTCGAGCGTCTCGCGGATCAATTCCCGCTGATCGGGATCATCTTCGATGATGAGGAGTCTAAGCTGTTCCACTAATCATCCCATCTGCCATATCGTTCATATCGTCCCGCTGGGACAAGAGGTTAACGACGCAACACATGCAACGGGGTCGATCCGAATGGCTTGCCGCATTCGGGGCATCGGCTGGTGCTGGCGCGGAGGTCATATCCGCAATTGATGCACAACCCGCCGCGCCGGCGGCGCGCGGGGCGACCGATTCGGCGGTGCAGAAAGCGAATGAGGATCGCAAGCAAAATCGCGGTGAGAACGATGGCCGGGCTGTTTCTGACGACCGATTGGTACATGCGCAGCCGCCGGAGCAGGAAGGCGATCCGCTCCTGGTTATCGGGCGTTTGCGTGACGATCAAATGGCCTTGGAGCTCACGGATGGCGCCATGGGCGTGTGGGGTAACGGTCATGCCCAAAGGCGATCGCCATTGGCCGGGAGCGACGCTTGCCTTGATCTGCCTGACAACATAGTCGGCACGTTCCCGGTGGGACGCGCCATATAGGTTCCAGTGGCGGAGTCGCAGGACATCCCATAATTTGTCCGCAAATGTCCAAGGGCCCGCCGGTCCGGCATTCACGAGATCTCGAACGTCGTAAAGCCGTGTCAGCTGAAACGGCGGAAGATCGGTGCTCATCGCGATCGAAATCACCTCGTCGTCATAATCCCAATCAAGCTTGTCGTCAGGCCGCGGGGCGGCAGCGAGAACATTGTCCACCGCCTGTTTCAACGGCATGTCGCCGATGTCCGCGAAGATTGGCGTGTCTCGATCGATCCCCGCTGTTTTCAGCGAACGCCAGTTCACGAAAATGTTCTCGCCGCCGCGGTCGCGGAGAAGATCGACAACATCCGACAGCGTTCCATGGAATCGCGCGCAGGGGGGCAGTTGGCGGTCCAATCGCGAAGACGCCTGCCGGTGGCGCGGCGTGGGATTGGGCCAGTAGGCGTACCACAGGCCAAGCCCCATGACGGCAAAAGCCGCGGCGCCGGCGAAAAATCGGATCGCGAATCTCACGCGCGGCAGTATACTAAAGCGAGTCGAGTTGCAGCAGGCAAGCTTGCGAAAAGGGCCGGCCCATCGTCCGAGACAGGCCAACCGGCAGGTTTGCCAAATTCGTAAGATCGGCAGTTGAATTGCGGATGCAAAACAATCGGTCAATCCTTCTTCACTTCATACTCGGCGTCGATGACATCCTCGTCCTTCTTGCCATTCCCCGCGGCGCCCGGTCCGCCGTCGGCGGTGGCGCGGTCGCTGCCTGGCCCGCCCGGGGCGGCGCCGGGGCCGCCGGCGCCTTTGTACATTTCCTCGGACATCTTATGGCTCACGGCATTGAGGTTATCCATCGCCTTTTTGATGCGGTCGCCATCGTCGCTCTTGAGGGCGTCGCGGAGGTTGTTGGTGGCGCTTTCGACCTGGCCGCGCACGTCGGCGGAGATTTTTTCGCCATTGTCGCGGAGGAACTTCTCGGATTGATAGGCGAGGCTGTCGCCGGTGTTTTTCAGGTCGATGACCTCGCGGCGTTTTTTGTCCTCCGCCGAGTGCAGCTCGGCATCGTGCTTCATGCGTTCGATTTCTTCCTTGGACAAGCCGCCGGAGTTTTGGACGGTCGTTTTGTTTTCCTTGCCGGTGGCGCGGTCCTTTGCGGCAACGGTGAGGATGCCGTTCACGTCGATGTTAAACGTCACCTCGATCTGCGGGACGCCCATGGGCGACGCGGGGATGCCTTCGAGGTTGAACGTGCCCAACAGACGGTTGTCCTTCGCCAGATCGCGCTCGCCCTGCAGCACGTTGATGGTAACGGCGGTCTGGTTGTCGGCAGCCGTTGAAAAAACCTCGCTCTTGCTGGCGGGAATGGTGGTGTTGCGCGCGATGAGCACCGTCATCACGCCGCCGCGCGTTTCCACGCCCAGGCTCAGCGGGGTGGCGTCGAGAACCAGGATGTCCTTCACTTCGCCGGTGGCGATCGCGCCTTGAATGGCAGCGCCGATGGCCACCACTTCGTCGGGATTCACGCTGCGGTTGGGTTCCTTGCCGTTGAACAGTTCCTTCACCAGCTTGGCAACCATCGGCACGCGCGTCGAGCCGCCCACCAGAACGACTTCATCCACTTGCTCGGGCTTAAGCTTGGCATCTTTGAGCGCATCGAGCACCGGCTTGCGGCACCTCTCAACCAGCGGCTGAATCAGTTGTTCGAACTTGCTGCGCGTAACGGTGATCTGCAAATGCTTGGGGCCGTTTTGGTCGGCGGTGATAAACGGCAGATTCACCGTCGATTCCATGCCGGTGGACAGTTCAATCTTGGCCTTCTCGGCGGCCTCCTTGAGGCGCTGAAGAGCCATCGCGTCCTTGCGAAGGTCGATGCCTTCCTGCCGCTTGAACTCATCGGCCAGATAGTTGATGAGCACCTGGTCGAAGTCGTCGCCGCCCAGGTGGGTGTCGCCGCTGATGCTGAGCACCTCGAAGACGCCTTCGCCGACGTCAAGGACTGACACGTCGAACGTGCCGCCGCCCAGGTCGAAGACGCAGATCTTCTCGTTTTTCTTTTTATCGAGCCCATAAGCCAGTGCGGCGGCGGTGGGTTCCGGCAGCACGCGCAGCACCTTAAGCCCGGCGATCTCGCCGGCGTCCTTGGTGGCCTTGCGCTGGGCGTCATTGAAATAGGCCGGGACGGTGATCACGGCCTCGGTGACTTTTTCGCCCAGGTAATCTTCCGCCGTCTTCTTCAGGTCCTGGAGGATATATGCGGAAATCTGCTCGGGCGTGTATTCCTTGCCGCGAACTTTGACCTTGACATAATCGTCGGGCCCGCCGGTAACTTCGTAGGGGACGATCTTCTCCTCGGAGGCGACCTCCTTATGCCGGCGGCCCATGAAACGCTTGATTGAAAAGACAGTATTTTTAGGGTTGGTGACCTGCTGGTGCTTGGCGTTCTGCCCGACCGGCATTTCACCCTTTTCGTTCACCGCCACGACCGAGGGCGTCAGCCGGCTGCCCTGTGAATTGATCAGCACCTTGGGCTGATCCCCTTCCATAACCGCGACCACGCTGTTGGTGGTTCCCAAGTCGATTCCAATAATCTTTGCCATGTGATATTGCTCCTTTGATGGCCCGCCGGGGCGATTTACAGACCCGCGGCCCGAGCGGGTTTTAGCAATTGATGTGCCATATGCTGGCCGGACGGGATTGTTGTTAGTTCAATGTCTGGCAATGTTTACGCGCGACGCCACTGCTTCTGCAATCTCTACCTCCGTCGAGGTGAATGCCAATTTCGGCAGAACGCGGGAAGGTGCTGCCAGTCTGGCAAGGCTCAACGCCTTCCGCCGCATTGCGACGTTGCGCGGCTCCCCTTAAGATAGCCGCCTTTCCAGATTAGGACGTTTCGATGCCCGATCAGCCCGTACGATCGATCGCCAATTCGCAAGCCGCGTTCGCCAAGGCACTGCAATACATGCCCGGCGGGGTGAGTTCGCCGGTGCGGGCGTTCAAGGCGGTGGGGGGCAGCCCGATCTTTATTCGCGAGGGGGAGGGGTGCCA
>DASRLH010000087.1:0-19383 GCA_035648595.1 Tepidisphaeraceae bacterium | reverse complement strand
GCTGTCCTTTCGGTGAGTGGTTTTTTATCCAAACTCACTTTATCGAAAAGGCCAGCGCCTTTGTATTCCTACATTTGGTTGTGGCCGAAGCGCAGCGAGGCCACGCTGAGTGTCTTCGTGACTTCGTGGTTAATCATGCATCTTCCGGGCTAGAGAACCCGGCACGGGCGGGACGCCGGGCGGGACGCTCGTGATAGAATCAGGCCATTGGGCGACGGGGAATCAAGCGCGATGGTGACGCACGCCGGCCACTGCCAAAGCATCCAGAATCGCATCAAACGCCGGCAGCGTTTTGGCGTCGCAATACGCCTGCTCGAACGCCTGCCGGGCTTTGAATCGCAATTCCGCAAGTTTCGCGGGATTGGAAGTGATCTCGCGAATGAAAGCGGCCATCGCCCCGGCCTCTCCCGGTCGCAGGCTGGCGCCGCAGCCGTACCGCGCGATTGCCTCATCCACGTTGCTGCCCCGCGGGCCGACGTAGATCACCGGCAGCCCCATCGCCAAGTTTGCATGAAGCTTGCTGGGGCTCATCACACCGAGCATCGAGTCTTGCAATGTGATGAGCGCGCAGCCCACCGAACGCATCAACGCCGGCGTCTGCTGCTTGGGAATGTAGTCATGGAGCATGATGTTGGGAAGATGGCGCTCATTGGCCTGCTGCTCGATCCAGGGCCGCAGCGCGCCGCCCCCGACGAAAAGAAACGTCACCGGCTCATCGCGCACCAATTCGGCGGCATCCATCAACGTCTGAAATTCATGCCCATGCCCGGCGTTGCCCAGGTACAGCACCACGAACCGCCCGCGCAGCTCATCGGGCATCGGATTGTTGTTTGGCGAAGTCGCGGCATCCGCGTCTGCCGGAAATAAATCCGCGCGTTCCCAATTGGGGATGATGCTATGAGCCAGCCGCCGTCCCTGGGGCGCGTATTGCGACAACAGCAGATCGGTCATCCCCCGATCCAGGCAAATCAGATGTTCAAGCCGGCGGAAGATGGCGCGGTTGAGCGCGCGCAGGAACCGGCCCATCCAGCCGCCGGGCCGGGCCATGCCGCTTCGTTCCAGCACTTCGGGATAGCAGTCCATGTTCCAGAGAATCAGCTTCACGGACGGATGGAGCAACTTGTGGATAATACCGGCGATGACAACGAACGGCGGGGTGGTCATCGCAATGATCACATCCTGACGCGGCAGCGCGGCCGCCGCCGCGATCGCGCGAAGATAAAACGTGCCCCAGTTGAGAAGGCGGCCAAGATTCCGCTGGTTATCAAAGCCGGTCGCCCAAAGCCGGCGCACGCGGACGTTGCGATCGTCGGTGGCGCCGCCGATTGGCGCGACGTAACCGGTTCCGCTGGTCAGAACCGTCACTTCGTCGCCGCGCCCCGCCCGATGCTCGGCCAGCGAAGCGCACAAATGCGCGGTGGGGCTGATGTCGGGGATGTAGAATTGATTGATGAGCGTCAGCCGCATGAAGGGGCGGATAATCAGACCGATGAGCGTCGCGCGGTTTACGCCAATAACGCCTCTCAGCGGGAAGCTTGCGGAGCCGGCGAATGCACTAACTCAAAAGAGACAGTGCCGGCGCGCGGGGAAATCTGCAATTCCTTGATCTGCTCTGGGCCGTTGGCAAAACAGGCATAAATCGCCTCTGAATTGATCCGATCTTCCATCTGGTCCAGCAGGCTGAACACTTGGTCATTTACAATTGCTTCGTATTCCTCGAACAGTCGACGAAAGGATGCCGGCGTGCATTGGAGATCAATCGCGCCGGAATACCGCTTTTTGCGGCTATCAACGACGGCCGTCGCAATGATCCGGCCGCCACTGTCGACAAATGTCACATCTACTGACATATCAGTTCCCTTCGCTATTCGCAAATACGCTCGCCAGACGTACCAGTCTCCGCACCTACTCCCTCCGCCCCCGGCCGATGCTCGGGATCGGCGAGTTTTTCGCGTTCCATCAGGATGCCCACCAATTGCGCCAGCGCGGTGATCTTCTGATCCTGCACGCTGACGATCGACAGCAATTCGAAGACGATCAGGAACAAAAAAAAGCTGACGCAAATCAGCGCGAAGGTGGTGTACTGGATGTTGAGCTTCTCGGCGATCCACCCCACCGCGCCTGGCCAGACCGCCAGCCCCAGGAACGGCAGCGCGATCAGCACGAAAAACAGCGCGTAGCGCTCCTTGAGCTTATACCGGCGCAGTCGGAGGACGGCGAGCAGCAGGAGGATTCCACCGAATCCCACCAGAAACAGGGTCCGGAAGATAGTCATCTTTCATCCCGTCGTTTGCAAAAACATCGGGGCTTGGCCGCCCGATCTTCCCCGTCGGCCACGGCTCGCGCGCCACGTCCAGGAGCAGGCAGACCGTCACCTTGATAATGTAAAACACGCCGCCCGTCAGGCTGATGCTGCTCTTGCCGGTTCGGCGGTGGCGCATCTTCACCGGAATTTCCTCGATCGCGTATCCCGCGCGCTTGAGCAGCAGCACGACTTCAGGCTCGGGATAATCTTCCGGATACCAATGTGCGAAGGCCCGGATCACTCGCCGATTGGCGGCGCGAAAGCCGCTGGTGCAATCGGTCATGTGCAGCCCGCAGAGCAGCCGGATGAGGCCCCGCAGCAGAAGCGCGCCGAGTTTGCGCACTGAGGTTTGACGATAGCCGCTGGATTCCAGAAAGCGCGAGCCGACCACCATGTCCGCGCCGCTCCCCAGCAATTGATCCACGAGCCGGCGAACTTCGCTGGGCCGATGTTGGCCGTCTCCATCAACCTGCACGGCCACTTCATATCCATGCAGCGCCGCGAAGCGGTAGCCGGTCTGCATCGCCCCGCCAATCCCCAGATTAAACGGCAGACTCACCACCGGCACACCCCAAGGCACCTGCCGCACCGTGTCATCCGTCGATCCATCGTCCACCACCAGCACGTCAAAGTCCGGCAGCGCCTTGCGCAGCCGAATCACAACCTTGCGCACCGACTCCCCCTCGTTATAAACCGGCACGATCGCCAGGAAGCGGCGGGGGACGCAGGGATCATCACGATGGGGAACAGGTTTCATAAATCACGACGCGGCGGTGCAAACGCCTTTCACCAGTTTACCCGCCGATGGCGTTGGGGGGAAGTTATTTCAGGCGCAGCGCCATGGGCTGGGTGTAGCGCCCGATTGTGGCGGTCCCCCTGGTGGGGCGGACATTCTTGTCTGCCTCGCGTTCGCGAGCGCGGGGGTGTACTCACCCCCGCCGAGCGGACGCGAAGAAATAAGGAAGGGACAGGAATGTCACTGCGGCGAATGGGCAGACAGGAATGTCTGCCCCACCAAGTCGCCACAAACACGAGCTACACCCCATGGGCTTCAGTTGGGCGCAGTTTTGTCCCGCGTTACAATGCCGCCATGCTCCACCGCCTCTTCACGATCCTATCCGCGTTTTCCCTGGCCGTGTTTGTCGTGACAGTGGCCTTTTGGATACGTGATCGTGCGCGGACGGACCGTGTCTCGTGGGTTAATGCCGGTGGTACACGGAATTGGTGGGCTGAGTGCTCAGGCGGGGAGATAATGACCTGCTTCGACATGTATCCGAAACGTGAGCTAAGCGGCACCGCTGGTTGGATTTTTGAAACCGAGGAAGGCACACGAAACTATCAAATATTTGTAGCGGTCGGCCCAAGCATGAAAAACGCAGAGTCGCTTAATACCGCCCGGCAAACTGAAACACTTCCGACGTGTACATGTTCCATCGGAACGCGAGCAGCACATAGACCACCACCAGGCCCCAGAGGGCGATCTCGGCGTGGCCATGACGGCGCAGGCGCCAGAAGATGCCGGCCCCCAGCATGGTTAGCCCCACCTTCATGGCGACCAGCATTAAGAGGGCATGTTGGTTGAGCATGCCGCGGGCGAGCGGATTGAGCTCGTGGAAATCGGTGAAAATCTGCGCCCAGATCGTGAAGGCCAGATCGGTGAAACTCAGGAAGCAAAGAATGACAAGCAGCTCGCCGACTCGGCGGACCCTGCATCCATCGATCCATTGAATCGAAAAATTGCCCACTGTCATCGCACACTTCCTTCCCCTCCAATCGACAGGTACTGCGCGGCGGTTAACCCGGGGGCGGGGGAAATGGAGGGGAAATGATGAGGTGCGGCGGAAAACGATGAATGCAAAGGATGAATGATGAAGCAGGAAGCGGATTTGAAGCGGGACGGCCTTCGCGCCAGCAGGCCACCCTTACGACCCGGACTTCATGCGTTTGGTCGCTGGCGCAGCGCGAGTATCAGTTCGACCTCCCCGCGCTGGCGTCCGAGTTTCTGGGCGATTTGCGGGGGGGATTGGCCGCCGTCGGCCATCTCGTAGATTTCCAGATGGCGCGGATCACAAGGCACGGCAACGGGCGCGGGAACCGATATCGGCGCAGGCGTCGACAATTCCCGGACCATATCGCTGGCCATTGATTTTGCGGATGGCCCGGCGGCGCCGCGCAGGGCGGCGATGCGCTCATCCGCCTCCTTGATCAGCATCTCCAGTTTCAGCGCGCGATTATCGAGTTGCCCGCTGATCTGCCGGGCCATGTCCGATAGCTCGACCAGCAGATTGCTCATCTCCCGCTCGACCGACCGCTCGCCGGCCAGTGGCGAGCGCGTGGAGGTGCGGGAGAGCGGGTCTTTCTTCTTGCCGCGTATGGGGCGCATGACGGCATAGAAGATCGTCATCGCGGCGGCAATCACGATCAGCCAGCGCGTGTTCGTATCGAGCGTAGGGAGTTGAAGGAGAATGCCATCCATGGCAGCGGCACCTATCCTGCCCGGCATTGGCCGGGAATGCAAGGGAGAGGGGGAGGAAATGATGAAGGATGAAGGGTGAAGAAGGAGGCGGAGGTGAAGGCGTGTTGCATGAGCCTGCGATTCCTCGAACTACTCAATCGCTCATCACTCATCACCAACCCCGTCGCCACCCAAACCCCAAACCCCAAACCCTCATCGCCCATTGCCTGCTCGGCCGCCTCCGTGTGCAATACCGCCATGCCTGATGAACTGCCGCCAGTGCTGGCGTTGGCGTATGACTTGATCTTCGCGACGAAGATCACCACCGCCGCGCGTTCTTTTGGCGTCGCGGTCAAGCTCATCCGCGACCCGGCTAAACTCGCCGGCGAGAATGGCCGGCTTTTGCTGGTTGATTTGAATTTACCGGGTGCGATTGAGGCTGCCGCCGCGTGGCAAACGGGGCGGGAGGGAACGGCTATCGGGTTTGTATCGCATGTGGATGCCGACACCGCGGTTCGCGCCCGCGCTGCCGGCATTGATACCGTGATGGCTCGCAGCCGATTTGCCGAATTGCTCGGCAAGGGGCTTATCTTCGGCCAGAACCAGGTCATACAATCCACGGGCAAAAACGGAGGAACGAATGGGCCGGCTGAAATGGATCGGGGTATTGATGCTGTTGGCGAGCCTGACGATCCGGGCCCGAGCGGCGGACCCGCTGCCGACCGTCGAGCAGATTCACAAGGAATTTGACGCCGCCAAGTATCACGATGTGCTCAAGAGCCTGACGCGCCTGATGAGTTCGCGCGACTGGCAGGTCACGACGGTTGGGCATTACGATCTGCTGATGCTCAAGGCGCAGGTGCACCTTCGGCTCAAGCAGCCCGCCCTGGCCGTTTCATCCTTCGCGCTGGCGGCGAAGGAAGCGCGCGATCCGAAGTCCGCCGCCGTGGCGCATGCCTCGGAATTGCTGCTCAAGCGCTGCAACGGCCTGCATTTCTCGCCAAAGCCGCCTCCCGCGGATCATTCCGGGAATTCACGCCGGCCCGAGCCGCCGGCGCCGATTGATATCGTCGATCCTGAATCGCGCAAACAGGCGATGACGGTGTTTTACCAGGAGGAAAAGTCCGCGGCGCAATGGCGCATCAACCTCGCCGAGAAGGGGACGGCGGTGCAGCCGGTGCTGGATGTCGGCCCGACGCTTTCGCATCTGCGCGAGCTTGACATCGGCGCCAACGGCAGCGATGACGAAACGCTCCAGGCTGCCTCCACCATCGCCGAGCATGGCCGCGATTTGCTCTCCGCCATGACCGAGAAAATGGGCATCCGCTGCGATCTGGTCTGCGGCAAGGTGATGGCGTGGGACCATTCCAAATCGCGCGGCGTGGACATTTGGCGCCGCCACGGCTGGGATGGCAATGAAGAGAGCGAACTCAAGGAAATGCTCGCCAAGTCCGACAAAATCCTCGCCGCCGCCCAAATCATGCGGCAATCGCTACTGGCGGAAAAAGGATTTTTCACTCCGGTCATCAAGGAAGCCAAACGGATCCACGACAAGGCTGACAAAACGATTCATGCCGACCTGGGCGAAACGACCACGACGCGGCCCAAGGACATGGCGAACTGAGAGATGAGTGCTGAGTGCTGGGAAAGGGAATGACGAGTGATGAGTGAACCGTGACGAGAATAAACATGCGTCGGGAAAAATCGTGAAGCGAAGCGTCTTGTCACGGTTCACTCATCACTCATCATTTCTCAGCACTCAGCACTCAGCACTCCGTTCTCAGCACTTTTCCGGCGTTCCCCATGTTTTCCATTCTTCGCAAGCGGCATCGGCAGGCTGAGTGGATGGATGAGCCGGGGGCGCGGCCCGAGCAGCTTCGGGAAAGCCTGGCTTATATTCGCACCGTCAATCGCGTGATGGGCTATACGCGGGTGATTGTGCATCATCTCAATCGCTTCAGCGCCAGCTGGCAGCCGGGCCAGACGATTCGCATTCTCGATGTCGCCACCGGGTCGGCGGATATCCCCGCCGCCATTGTCCAATGGGCCGCTGCGCGCGGGTTTGACGTGCGCGTGGTGGGACTGGATCTGAACCCCATCATCGCCCGCGAGGCGGCAGGCGCGAATCGCGATCAACGCCTGCAAATCGTGCGCGGAAATGCCCTGGATTTGCCGTTCCCCGACGCCAGCTTTGACTACGCCATCACGTCGATGTTCCTGCATCATCTGGATGATGCCGACGCCCAGCAGGCGTTGTCGGAAATGGGCCGGGTGGCCCGGCGCGGCGTCATCGCTTCCGACTTGCTGCGCCTGTCGCACGCTTACGCTTTCATTTGGTTTTTTACGCTTTTGTCCAACCCGATGGTCCGCCACGATGCCCGCGTGAGCGTCGCCCAGGCCTTCTCCCGTCCGGAAATCCTCGCCCTGCGCGATCGGGCGGGATTGGGATTCGCCGAGTACCACAACCACCTGACTCATCGGTTTGTGCTGGCGGGACAGAGGGGGAGGCCAAAATCCGAAATCCGAAGCGCGAAATCCGAAACAAACCCAAAATCTAAAAGCAGAAAATTCAAAGCAAGACTCAAAGCAACAAGGCTTGGAAAAAGACCCAACGGACGCGCCCTTTGAATTTTCCGCTTTTCTTGCTTTTGAATTTGTTTCGGATTTCGTGCTTCGGATTTCGGATTTTCACGCTTCACTTGGGTCGGGGGCCGCGGGCGAATTGTCCGGCGTAATTCGCATTCATGTCCCGCGCGCCCAACGCCCGATAACTTCAAATGGCCGGCCGCGTTCGCGGGACAGTTTTGCCGGCGTCGTACATGAGGTGTATCCGTGTACTCAACCAAAACCGGGCTTGAGCAAGCGCATATTGGTCCGCCGGCCGCTTCCGCCGCCGGGCAACTGGCGCTTTGGACGGCGGCCAATCTGGCTGGAATGGTGACGTCGCTGCTGGTGACGCGCGAGCCGTTTTTCCGAAAGCTGATGAACCGCGTGGGCGGCCATCGGCGCCGGCGGGTGATTCGCGTCAAAAGGCCCGCGCGGGAGCAATCATTGCCGATGCTCGCCCAAGCGTTGCTGGGGAGCAACCGCCGGACGATCGTCGCGGTCTTTGGCCCGCCGCGCGCGGCATGTGTGTCGGGCCCTTGCGCAGCGGGCGCATCACCCGACTTCTGGCATGCCGACACCTGGTACTATCCGCTTCCCCGCGCCGGCGCGCTGGCCATGGCGCTGGCCTTCGATGAAGACCACGCGAGCACCGTCGAATTTTTTCAGCCTCCTGGTTCCCCGGCCTGATTCGTGGCTTACTGCTGCGCGTAAACGACGGCCCGGCTGGTTTCGGTCAGCCACTTGCCGTCTTTCTTCACCAGCACGCTGACCAGGTGAAAATCCCGCCCCTCGGCGATGTCGCCGCCCTTGAGCTGGGCCTGGGAATCCACGATCGCCACGTCCGGCTTAATCAGCCGCACCTTCTCCACGGTTTCGGTGATCGTCGTATCTTTCAGGCCATGCTCGAAGGCGTCGCCCAGACCCTGCTCGATCTCATCGCGTCCGCTCATGGTCGTGCCGGTGCCGGTGACGATCTCGCCGCCGGTGGTATAGAAAGCCGCGACCGCCTTGGCATCGTGCTTCGCCCAGGTTTCCGAGAATTCCTTGCTCCGGGCCTTGATCTCCTGCTCGGCTTTATCCGACCCCGGGTCGGCGGCAAATGACGGGACACACAGCAACGCAATGAACGCGCACAATATGAGAGATCGCATCTGAGAGCTCCTTGGTTAGCGGAATTGTCAAGAGCAATTTAACGCCACGGAGAGCAAGGTCAATGGCTATGTCTGCAAAATAGGTTCGACCGGTGTCCGGCGTGACATTCCGCCGTTCCCCGCCATCAGCACGGGCAGGACGCCCGTGTCACGAAAACATCG
This sequence comes from Tepidisphaeraceae bacterium, assembly GCA_035648595.1. Classification (GTDB taxonomy): domain Bacteria; phylum Planctomycetota; class Phycisphaerae; order Tepidisphaerales; family Tepidisphaeraceae; genus RYN-428. The sequence continues at coordinate 10,703 of DASRLH010000087.1, read as the reverse complement.
CTCCTGCCTGTTCGTCACACGCTCGCTCCAACGCTTATTTCTGCCGCTCCAACTTATAAGTCGGCATTCCCATTTTCGATGCATACAGCACATCGTGGATCGGATCCCACGCCGGGTTTGTAAACCAGCCGGGCATCGGCACGTCAAAGCCGGCGGGAATAGGCGCTATCAATATCCAAGATTGCCCGCCATCGGTTGTTTGAAAGAAACCCTTCTTCCCGGCGACCATGAGGTGCTTTTTGCTGGCGAACCAGGGGCCGAAGCTGGCGTCCACCGGCTTGCCTTGGGTGGACCACGTTGCGCCTTTGTCCGTGCTGACCAGCAATCCTTCCTTACCGAGCCACCAGGCGACATTCTTGTAAACCTGCACGACGCGGCCGATCGGTTGCAGATCGCTGACTTTGGCCCAGGTTGAGCCGGCGTCGGTGCTGCGGAGGATGCCGCCGCCTTTGGTGGTGAGCAGGGTTTTGTCATCGAAGATGCCGACGCCGGCGAACTTGGGATCTTTGCCGATTTGCTTCCAGGATTGGCCGCCATCGGCGCTGAGGTACATTTCGCCGCCGGATTCGTGCCGGGCGGCAAAGATGCTCTTCGGATCCGACTGCGACCAATCCACGGCGGCATAGTCCCAGTTTCGTCCGACATTCTTGAAGGAGCGCCAGGTCTTGCCGGAATCCAGCGTGATCCCGGCAGGCCCGTCAAGCATGAAGCACGCGAGCCGCTTGCCGGCGGGATCGAAGTTGAGGGCGTATCCGGTTTCGCAGCGTCCCCCGATCTTTCCGCCGTCGGCCCGGGCGAAGGCGCCGCCGCGATCGGTGGATTTCCAGATGCCCTGGCCGGGCACGATCATGTAAACATCGCCGTTGGTGGGATCCACCGTTGCGCCGGCGGTCAGGCCGGGCCAATCGATTTTTTTGTTCTGCTCCTTAAGTTGGCTGGTGACCGAATCTGAGATGTTGACCCAGTTAGCCGCCGTCGCCGGCTGGGGCTTCTCTTGTCCTTTGCAGATGGCCAATAACAAGAGCGAGCAGGGAATTACAACGATGTATAGCTTCATACGTTTGCTCCCAATGATTTCCCGTGTCGTGAGACCTTGTCGTATCACGGGCGTCCCGCCCGTGCGTGGAGCTTAGAGATCGGCAACATCGCAATTGCGCGACGACCGCGCTGTCCGCACGGGCGAGACGCCCGTGATACGTAATAATACTCCCCCAAAGCCGCCTTCACCAATCGCCGATATATACATTGATGCGCAAGAAACTGTTGTTGGCGATCGCATTCGCGTTGGGTGTGTGGGCGTACCTGCTGATGGGGGCCGCCGCTCCCCGGCGAGCCCCCGCCGCGCCGGCGATGGGCGCTGAGGACGGGATTGCCGCTTACTTCAGTCCGGGCGGGGGATGCACCAGCGCGGTGGTCGCACAGATCGAAAAAGCGACCCAGACGATCGACGTTCAGGCGTATCTATTCACGTCCCCCCCGATTGCGCAGGCCATCACGCAAGCGTATGATCGCGGCGTGCGCATCCGGGTCGTGCTCGACAAAAGCCAGAAGACCGGCCACTATTCGTCGGCCACCTATCTGCTCAACCATCATGTGCCGGTCTATATAGACGACCAGCACGCGCTGGCCCACAACAAGGTGATGCTGCTCGACGGCCAAGTGCTGATCACCGGCTCATTCAACTTCACCAAGTCCGCCGAGGAAAACAACGCCGAGAACCTGTTGATCATCCGCGACCGCCCGAAACTAATCGCCGCCTATCAGGCCAACTTCGACCGGCACTTCAACCACAGTATGCCGTACGCCGCTTCGGGCAAATAAGGGCGCCCACTGGAAGGGCGGGCCCATTCCGATACACTCTTCGCCCCATGCCTGATCTTTCGGTGAATCTTGCCGGCCTGCGGCTGGCGAATCCCATGCTCACCTGCTCGGGGACGTGCGGCTACGCGTTTGAATACGCCGACTTCATGGACCTGTCGAAACTGGGTGCGTTCGTCACCAAGTCCATCACGCGCGAGGAGCGGCCGGGGAACGAGCCAGCCCGTATTGTCGAGACGCGCGCCGGCATGCTTAATGCGATCGGCTTGGCCAATGTGGGGCTCGAGCGGTTTGTGGCCGAGAAGGTGCCGTTGCTGCGCAAGATGCCCTGCCCGATCATCGTGAACGTGGCGGGTCATTCGTTTGACGATTATGTCGAAACCTGTGCCGCCATGAATGCGCTGGATTGCGTGGCGGGCGTGGAATTGAATGTTTCGTGCCCGAACGTGAAGGACGGGTTGACGTTCGGCACCCACCCCGGCCGGCTGCGCGAGCTCACCGCCCAGGTGAAGAAAACGCTGCCGGGCAAGCCATTAATCGTGAAGCTCTCGCCCAACGTCGAGGACGTGACGATAACGGCCCGCGCGGCCATCGAAGGCGGCGCCGATGCCCTGTCCCTGGTGAACACATTCACGGCGATGGCAATCGATATCCACAAACGCCGGCCGCGCCTCGCCAACGTGACCGGCGGCCTTTCGGGGCCGGCCATCAAGCCCATCGCCATTCACATGGTGAGCCGGGTCTATCGCGCGATCGCCAAGACCGCGGGAGTTCCGATTATCGGGATGGGCGGCGTGCAGTATTGGCAGGACGCGGTTGAGTTTATCTTGGCCGGCGCGAGCGCCGTCGCCGTGGGCACGGCTTTGTTCGTCGATCCCGCGGCGCCAAATACCATCTGCCAGGGGCTTGAGCAATATATGAAAAAGCAGGGGGTTGAACGGCTGGCCGATCTGATCGGCGCGCTTGAGTTGCCGGGCGATCAACCGAAGACCGCTCCGTATCCGTGAACGCACGGTCACTCACTTCCTCGGCGCGGAAAGAGAAGCGGCGAGGACGCCGCTTGTACGGGAAGTAGAAGCGACGTCCTCGTCGCTTTTTGCTCGGCCAACCGGTCGGTGTTGCAAACCGCGGCAAGCCCTACTCAAGTGTGGGATGTCGTTTAAGCCTCAATTTCCAGGCTGATATCAAGTGCGGTAGCCGAGTGCGTGAGCGCACCGACGGCAATCCGTTCCACGCCGGTTTGCGCGATGGAGCGGATGGTTTCCAGCGTCACTCCGCCGGACGCTTCGAGTTCGATGATGCCTTTTTTCCCGGACTTGTTGCGCAGATCGACGGCCATTTCCATTCGAGGGCAATCCATGTTGTCCAGCAGGATGACGTCCGCGCCTTCGACCTTAAGCACCTCGCGGAGTTGATCGAGGGTATCAACCTCAATTTCAATGAGCCGGCTCGCGTCCTCGGCCCGGCAGCGGGCGACGACCTGCGAAAGGCGGCTTTGCAATTCGCGGGCGGGAATGGCCGCCAAGTGATTATCCTTGACGAGCAAGCCGTCGTAGAGGCCCATGCGGTAGTTGTGGCCGCCGCCGGCGCGGACGGCGTATTTGTCGAGCAGGCGGAAGCCGGGAATGGTTTTACGGGTGTCGTAGACTTTTGCCGACGTTCCCGCGACGCGCCGGACGTAGCGGTGCGTGGCCGTTGCCACGCCGCTGGTGCGCTGCAGGAAATTGAGGATCACCCGCTCGGCGGCCAGCAGCGAGCGCAGCGGCCCGCGAATGCGCAGCAACGGCATGCGCTGCGGATCGTTGAATCGCCCCTCAATGATCTCCAGATGGAACCCGGGAATTTGCTCAACGCGTAGTCGCTCATCATACGTCCGGCAGACCATTTCGACGATCGGCAGCCCGCAGACCATGCCGACTTCCTTCTGCACCAGCGTCCCCACGCCAACCGCGTCCTCGGGCACCATCAGACGGCTGGTCACATCGTCCCCGCCGACGCCTAAATCTTCCTTTTTGGCGAGTTGAATCAGGTCTCGCAACGCTTCGTAAGGGGGGAACGAATACATTTTGAATCCTCGGAAACATCCTAAACCGCCGTGCGCAAACAAGAGCCGTTGAGATCCGGCAGCCATGATCTGCGTCCGACACTGCAATTCAGCGAACCAACGCCATTCGTGAATTCAGATCCTTTAATGTGGCACGCGCGTCCCGCCCGTGCCTACGCCGTAGAATAGCGAAACTCGATGTATTCCAAGTTCCATGCAACGCGCACGGGCGGGACGCCCGTGTCACGATTGAGGTTGGTACACGGCTCGGCTCGTCGCCGTAATTATTATACGATGCATCCCACAATTCGCCTACCCGGCTGTGTCGCTTTTTCTTTTGTCGCAACGCCGGGAAAATGAACCCGCCAATCGACCCGGCGTATTACTGACGTCTTACAATCCTCCTTCCCTGGGCGGCGTGACGTTCCGAGAGGCGTCACGTCGCCTTTTTGTTTTAACCCGTCGCCATGTTATAAAAACGGCCATGAAGATTGGCATACGCTTGCGCGGCGCGACGGTCTGCATGATGCCTCTGACGGGGGCTTTGGTGGTGCTGGCCGGTTGTGCGTCCCAGCCGGCCTCGTCAGGCAAGAGTCTGCAATCCCAGACGACTTCGCCGCGCGACAAACTTCCCGCACCATTTGTTGAGGCCGCCGCCTACGTCGGCCACGGCGGCGCGCTACGCGATACCGTTCACATCACGGGCGCCTATTTCGATTTGACGGGGGATTCCAAAAGCGACGTGCTCACCAGCCTCGACTTGCGGCACTGGGAGCCGGCCAAGAAAATCGCCGACGCCTCCGGCACCGCCTACACCGCCGTCGTCGCCCATTCCGCGGAATTCGACTACGTCTACGTCCGCGTCTTCGGCATGAATGGGCAATACACGCTGCCGTTCCATATCAGCAAATAATATAGCGCCGCTTACCTCAATCAGCCCAAAAAGAAGACCACCACGGAGACACCGGGGCACGGAGGCGCATTTGGCGCGACGTCTCACTTTAAGAATCAAGAGAACTAAATGCTTAGTTCCCTCAAGGATCGGTGAAAAGCGCCGGTTAGGCGGAAAGCGCCTCCGTGTTTCCGTGCCTCCGTGGTGAGATTCTTCGCAAGGTGTGAGGGGAGGGACAAATAGGGTTACATTGGGAGCACTGGGATTTGAACCCAGGACCAAGGGTTTATGAGACCCCTGCTCTAACCGCTGAGCTATACTCCCGCTTCGGGGCCGCATCTTACGGGAGGAGGATGTAAGCCGCCAAGGGGTATCATCCGCCGATTAGGCGACGAGGCTCATTGGGAAGAAAGGAAGTGTCGCAACGATGGACTTCGATGCAGCGGACAGGGAAATGGATGCTAAAACTATCGGGACGGCCCCTCCCACCCTGCGCGCCAGGGCGATGAGCGGAATCATCTGGGTCGGCCTGCAAAGCATCGCGGCCAGACTGACGGGCATAGTGGGCCAGGTTATTCTGGCGCGGTTTCTGTTGAGTGCGGCAGACTTTGGACTGATCGGTTTGTCACTGACGTTCAGCACGTTCGGACTTCTTTTCCAGCAATCGGGCATAAGAGAAGTTCTCGTCCAGCGGCAGCGCGGGTTTAACCGCTGGGCCAATGCCGCATTTTGGATGAGCCTGGCCCTGGGAATTTTTGGAGGCGCGGCCACCTTGGCCTGCGCTCCGGCGGCGGCGAGGATTTTTAAGCAGCCCAGGCTCCTGGGCTTGCTGGTCGTTGTCGCCGCGACGCTGCCGGTGAATGCGCTGGCGGTCGTTCCGATTGCGAAACTCCAGAAGGAATTGCAGTTCAAGCGCCTGTCGGCGGTCATGGCCGGCGAAGCGGTCGCGCTGACTTTGTTAACCATCCTGTTCGCGTACATCGGATGGGGGCCGTATTGCGTTGTCGCGGCGCAGCTTGCGGTGGCATTTCTTCGCCTGCCATTCCTGTGGACGCTGGAACGCATCACGGTGAGCCGATCACTGGATTTCCATTACTGGCGCTTCCTGTTCGGCGATAGCGTCATGGTGCTGGCCTCCGGGTTCGCAATCGCGATGGTCACCCAGGGAGACTACATCGCACTGGGCATCTTCCGAAGCGCCAGCGACGTGGGGATATATTATTTTGCCTTCAACCTGTCCCTGCAGCTTCACACGCTTCTGTCCGCGGCATTCGTCAACGTGCTTCTTGCGGCGCTGAGCCGGCTTCAGAGCGATAAGACGCGGCAGAAACAGGCGTTCCTGTCGGTGACCCGGCTCCTGGCGTCCGTGGGCATCCCCTTATGCTTTTTCCAGGCTGCCTTCGCGCGGCCGCTGATCGAGTTTGTCTTCGGCGCCAAGTGGCAGGCGGCGGTTCCGCTGCTCCAGGTCTTCTGTGTAGGGGTTGGATTTCGCCTGGCGACCGGGCCGGCCTATGGAATGCTCAAGGCGCAGGGCCGGTTTCGGGCGTATTTCATGTACGCATTTTCCTATTGCGTTCTTTTTGAAGCCAGCGTGATGTTGGGCGCGTGGCTCGGCGGACCGCTGCCGGTCACCATAATCGCCGCGTCATTTATGATTCTCTTCGATCCCATCATCATCTATCTGTCGATCCGGGGGGGCATCAGCGGGCTATATGAACTGGCGGCAGTTTACTTCGCGCCGGTTGTCGCGGGCCTGGCCGCGGTTGCCGTTTCGGCGGCCATCGCCCGGGGGTTGCTGGGACGGTTTGACGGACCGGCGGCCGGCGGCGCGAAGCTGATCGTGGGATTTGCCTGCTTGGCGCTTGGATATCCGGCTTTGTTGAAGTTAATCGCGCCCGCCAGATGGGATGAGCTCGTGCGGCACCTGCGGCCGCACGTCCAAGGCATATCTTCGCGCCTGAGGCGCAAGGCGATTTCGACGGCAACCCCAGGTTGAGGAATACGAATGCAGGTGTCCGTCCGCGAAATCGAAGGGCGTGCCCGAGTTTTGGGCAGATGTAACCGTTGACATCCACGAAGGTTGGTGGGGCAGACATTCCTGTCTGCCCGAATCCGCGAGTGCGGGGAATTCCTGCCCCGCCGAGCGGATTCGAATTGGATCGGGAGAACAAGAATGTCCTCCACTCACCAATTCGAGGCAGACAGGAATGTCTGCCCCACCGTCCGCCAATGCCCCTCCCGGAAAATCGGGCACGCACAAATAGCATTCGTCAGCCTCGCCTGCTTGATACGTGACCGCTTAAGCCCTACGCTGTATCTGTCAGGCTGTCGCCGTATGCGGACGGCTGGCTCTTTCGATGGGGAACATTCCATTTTATTGCCAACGGAGGCATCATGCAGTTTGTTGAAGTGCGTGCCAAGGCGCGAACATGCGGCGCTGGTGTGACATTTGAGTCGCTCGAATCGCGCCGATTGCTCTCGGGGAGCCCGCTTTTTGTGGGCGTGGATCAATTGCGGGCGGCGTTTTTGACGCACTCGTTGGCCCAGGCGGCGAAGTCCGCCGTGCCGCACGCAATGCCGGCTTCGAGCGCGACGGTTGTATATGACAGTCACGGGTTTGAGGCGCCGACGTTCGCGCCGGGCAACTTGGTGGGGCAGGATTCGGCCCGCGGGCCATGGCTGCAATCGGGCGCGACGGGGACGGCGGTCGTGGAAACGTCCGTGGCCCTGGGAGCGCAGGCCGTTGAAGTCACCCGTCAGGGCGGCGACGTGCGCTTCGCGGTGGTCAAGCCGTTCCAGTCGGTTTCGGGAACGATGGAGGTGGATTGGGCCATGAACGTTCCGGCGGCAACCGGCGCGCAGTCCTTCGGCCCATTCTTTGGCATTGAGGCATACAACGATACCGGCGCGGGTGTCCCGCAATTGATCGGCTCGGCGGGAATGGACGCCAAGACCGGCGAGGTTCTTTTCCAGGATGCTGGAACCGGATTCATCGATTCAACCGGAACGACCATTGCGTTTGGACAATTCCATGCGTTCAGGATGCTGCTCAACTTCGACATGCAGCAGTACCAAGTTTACGTCGATGGGTCGCTCATGCAGACGCAGGGCTTCGTGGATGGCACGGTCCAGCACCCGATCACCAGTTTCACGGACGCCGACCTTTCCGCGCTGGGCGCCGCCGGTGATGCGACTTCGCAGGCCGCCGTTGCCAACGCGTACTTTGACGACTATGTGGTGTCGCTTCCGACCGCGCCGCAATTGGTGAGCACGGTGATAGGGGATGGCACGACGCAACGGTCGGAAGTTCGGCAGATCACGCTGAACTTCAACAAGCCCGTCACACTTGACAGCGGCGCGGTTACGCTCTCGCAACTTAATACGGGTGGCAGCGGCGCCAATGACAACAGCCCGCCCAGCGATGCCACTTCCGCCCTGGGAACGCCTACTTCGGACGACGGGGGAATGACCTGGGTTATCCCGATTCTACCGAACACCGCGTACAGCGACGCCACCGGCAGTCTGAAGGATGGAATCTACGGCCTCACCGTCCATGGCGGCCAAGTCAGCGACTCGGCCAATCAACATTTGGCCGGGGACCAGACGTTCGAATTTCATCGCCTGTTCGGCGACATCAATGGCGATAAAACCGTGAACTTGATCGACTACCGCGCTTTCAAGAATTCGTTCCTGAGCTCCACCGGAGACTCGAATTGGAATCCGAACTTTGACGTGAATGGTGACGGGACAATCAATTTGACGGATTACCGTTCATTTAAGTCCAATTACCTTAAGCAGTTCACCTACTAAGGCTTGTGTTTGCGGTTTTTATGTAGCATCGTGCAGCGACCGAAGGTCCAGGGCTGCCGGATCGAGCGCTTCGTCATCGTGGCCGTCCGGCGACTCGTCGTTGTGGACATCCCGTGCGTTGAACGGGCTCAGCGGGGGAGGGGTGCGAATTTTCGCGTTCGCATCGAGCGTTGCCGCGCGGGCTTCCTCCATCGCCAGGGCTGCCCGGCGGGCGGCCACGCACAGCAAATCGGTCTCGTCGAAACCGCGGGATTGAAGCGCCTCCACCATGCCGTTCAGCCAGCGCGTCGCCGCGCTGAACCGTGAATGCAGGGCGGCTGACTGCTCGGGCGTGAGATCCTTGCGGATGGCCATGTACGCTTATGATAAACAATCGGTGGACTTGAGGACAAGGGGGCCGGCCCGGAATTGCGACTGACAGGGATGGCCAGCCGTGATGCGGCGACGGGCTTCTACTTTTGAGTTCGATCGATCAACTCAACCTTGTGAAACACCGTCGGCTTGTTCCAGGTGCCGATTCCAAGCCGATCGTTGTCGCGCATCGACCAGTCATCGGCGCGGCTCAGGTCGTGGTAGTCGGTTTTCCAGGCGACGATCAATTGGCCGTCCAGAAACGACTGCACGCCGTCCTTTCGCACTTTCACAACAGATGTATGGCGTATTCCCAGTTGCAGCGGCAAACGGCGGGTTAGCGGCGAGTTGTTGTCGAAGACGTGCATGCCGTTCAATGACTCAAAGCCGCACACCTCTCCCACGCCCATGCACCAGTTGAAGGCCGTGCCCTTGGCCGAACCTCTGTGAGTGGATGGCTTATATAGAAGTTGCTCCACGCAATCCTGCGGCGTAAATTCGATGCGGAAATCGTATTCGGAAGGCACCGGCGCCGGAAATTCCAGCATGGCTGGGCCCGAGGAGTCGGATGTAATCTGACCGTTTTTCAGCGTCCAGTTCCCCTTCACCGACGCCGCGGCGACATTCAGATTCGCCAGAAGATTCAGCGGCGCCGGCGTGGCCGGGGTCGGCGTATGAATTTGGGCCGATGCGGGTTGGGCGGAAATGGGTTGGGCCTGGGCGTTGGCGCCCTCTTGCGGCGCGACGGGAGCGCCGTCTTCCGCGTCGTGCCCACTTGCCGCTGGTCTTTGCGCGCCGACCAGCCCGGCATTGGATTGAGCCGGCGCGGAGGGCCAGAATATTTTGCCCACGATCAACGCCACGATCGCAATCGCCAGCACCGATGCGACGCCAACCAGAACTGGCCGCTGACCGAATCTCGCATATCGCGAGCGCGGGGCCTGAACCGGCGCGGGGCGCTGAGCGGCCGGCATTTCATAACCGGCGGCGAGCGCGCTCAGCGAACCGGACGCGCTGGCGTCGGTTGGAACGGTGTAAAGCCGTAATACCTTCTCGAACTGCTCGGCCGACGCGAAGCGGTCGGCGGGGCGTTTGGCCAAGGCCTTCCTGAGTGCCTGCACCAATCCCGGCGGAAGATCCGGGCGTTGCGCCTCAAGGTCGGGCAACGGGGCTTCAAGATGTTGTCGCAGCATTTCCCGCGAAGTGGGGCCCGGGAAGGGTGGGCGGCCGGTCAGGATATACCACAGCGTCCCGCCAAGGCTGTAGATGTCGGATTGCGCCGATGCCTGGCTGCCGCGGAGGAGCTCGGGCGCGATGAACTGCGGCGTTCCCGCCGATTCCGGGGCAGAGGTCCCCAGGTCATTGGCGTCGTCCATCCGCGCCAGCCCGAAGTCCACCACCTTGCATCGGCCCGAACGCGTGAGCATCAGGTTGGCCGGCTTCACGTCGCGGTGGATGATGCCCGTCGCATGCGCCTGGCCCAGCCCGGCGGCGGCCTCGGCGCACAGCAGGCAGGCGCGCGGATAATCCACCGGCCCGGCGGCCTTCACAATCTCCCGCAGCGAGCCCCCTTCCAGCAATTCCATGGCGATGTAGTAAACCCCGCCGGCCTCGTTCACCTCGAACACCGTCACGACGTTGGGATGATCCAGCGTGGCCGCCGCGCGGGCCTCGCTGACCAGTCGCTCCGCCGCGATGGTTTTTTCCCCGCGCCGCAATAATTTTGGAAGCACCTTCAGGGCGACGTTGCGATGCAGCAGCGTGTCCTCGGCCCGGAAGACCCGCCCC
>DASRLH010000086.1:0-11232 GCA_035648595.1 Tepidisphaeraceae bacterium | reverse complement strand
GCCGCCAAGCGTTTGCGGCGAGTTGAAGACGGCTTTGGTGCCGTCGGCCAGGGCAATCGTGGCGTTTTGCCAATCGGGGCCGGCTTTGGAGAGGTCGGTGTCGAACGTCGCCGTGCCCTCGGAGAGCGTGAACTTCAAAGCGCCCGGATTGCCGCTGTCGGCGTAAATGGCATCCGCGCTGAATTGCACGCCCGGCGGGGCGGCGCTGAGCAGCACTCGTTGCTCCATCGCCTCGACTGTTGCGCCGGCCGTCCGCTCGATTCGGGAATCATGCGGTGATGAAACAAGGCTTGCGAAAGATTTAACGCCCGAACAACCGCATGCAAGAGTGAAACGAGGAACATTGCTGACTCAATTTGTAAATATCCGCAACCCAGTGAACATGCTGAGGCTGCAGCCTGGGCAGCGGCGCCTTCGATGATGTCAACATGCGGGGCCCGTCACAAGCGGACCTCACGCCGGATCTTTCACGAACGGCGTGGCAGCCGATCCGCTCGTTCCTTTCCCCTGATATGGCCCGCGCGACAGGGGAACGGCAACAGCCAAGGGGCGCACCGATCACGTCGGCCATCCACCGCCGCACACCCGGCCATGGCCTCTTCAACGCCAACAAACAATCAACCGATGCCCGGCCTGCATCTAAAGTACAGACTCCCCACCGTTACTGCAAATGGATGGCCGCGATAGACGTGAATCCCGGAAAACCGGGCACACCCCGTGAATCCGCGCGCCCGATCGGTGGCGCGCGGACGATTGGCGATCAATCGCTGCGTTCCCCGCTCGCGCCCCGCCCCCGCCGGATGAAATAGCTGAGCATCGTCTCGGTGACCTCGAAGTCACTGATGACGCCGTCCTTGAGCGGCCGGATGGCGGTGATGCTGCTCGGCGTCTTGCCGAGCACACCAGCGTATTGCAGGTGCCAAGGTCGATGCCCATGTCGATGCTGAACATCCCCAGCAAGGAATCAAAAATCACGAACGCTCCTCAGTAGTCAACCCAAACCCGTGGCGCTGCAACATAGGTACTTATCCGTGCGCCGTGCAAAGGTGTCTTTTTCCAGCGGGTGAAAGTCCCGTCCGGGAGGTTGGTCGTTCCACCCGGTAGCAGTCGAACGGGGCAAACGTGAACATTTAGCTTGCGTCGCCATTACTTCGCCCCCTCCGGCGGCTTGTCCCCCAGATATTTTTCCGCGATCGCATCGGCCAGATCCACGTCATTGATATTGGCCAGCGTGCAGAGCCACGCGAAGACGTCGGCGAATTCCTCGCGGAGGTTGGCGGGGTCGTTGTTGCGGGCCAGGGCGCGGGCGAGTTCTCCAACCTCTTCGGAGAAATGCATCCAGGTGCCCGGCGTGCCGCGGGCGCGGTCGGCCTTCTCATAGCGCGCGGCGATGTGCGACTGGAACTGGCGGATCGTGAGTTGCGGAGGAGGCATGGGGGTGGGAGTGAGGGTCGTGTCCTTTGGCTGGATTTCGGATTTTGTGCGCGACGCGCCGGTAGATTCATGTGCTTGGTCTGGTCTCGGCCGGCGCGTCCGCGGCGGGGTCGGCGAGCGTGGCCAGCTTGTCGCTGGGTGTGAACTTCAGCGACTCGGAATTCATGCAGAACCGCAGGCCCGTCGGCTTGGGGCCGTCGTCGAAGACGTGGCCCAGGTGGGCGCCGCAGCGGGCGCACAGGCTTTCGGCGCGTTCCATGCCGTGGCTGCGATCGACGTGCTCGGCGACGTTTTCGGCGGAGATCGGCTGGAAAAAGCTGGGCCAGCCGGTGCCGGAGGTGAATTTCGAATCGGACGAAAACAACGGCAGCCCGCAGCAGATGCAGGAGTAAACGCCGGCCTTGTGATTATCCAGAAGGTTGCCGCAGAATGCCGCCTCGGTTCCCTTGGCGCGGGCGATTTCGTATTGCTTGGGGGTGAGCTGCGCTTTCCATTGCGCGTCGGTTTTTACAACGCGGGGTTCCTCGATTGGGCCGACCAGTTCGCCCTTGTGATTGAAGACTTTTACTTTCACTGTCTCGCTGTTCATGTCCGCCGACTCCTTGCTGGCGTGAGCGTATTTCTTGTCATGGGAATTGTCGGCGTCGGCGCGGTCGCAGCCGGTCAGGGCCAGGGCGCCGGCCAGTGCCGCTCCCTCCAGAAGAAAAGTTCGCCTGCTATGCATGATGCCTCCGTGAAAGCTGCATTATAGGTGCCCGCCGACCACGCGGCCATAGTGGCCGGCGGCCGAGGTGAAGGTGCAGGCGAGCCGGGGGACTTGCAAGACGGCGTGCATATGCTTCGTGCTGGCGCCAGGGGGATTAGGCGCATCGGCGGCATCGACGCGGCCATTGATCATCATCTCGGTGCCCATGACCGTTCCCTTGCCGGCGAAGTGGCCATTGTTCACCGCGATGCTGACGTGCAGCGTGCCGGTGTCGCCGGCGCGGTCGCGGACGGTGGCGTCAATCTGTACGGCGCCCGGCGAGATGGTGGCGTTTCCCTGGCCGACGTATTCGCCGCGAACAAGAACCTGATATGTTCCGCTGACGCCCGGTTTGTTAGGGTTAGGCCCGCCGCCGGCGCCGCTGCCGCCGCCGGTCCCGTTTCCGCTGCCAGTGCCGGTTCCCGTTCCAGCGCCGCTGCCGCCGCCGGTTCCGGTCCCAGTGCCGCCGCCATCACCGGAGTTGCCTCCGGCGCCGCTGCCGCCGGAAGTTCCACTTCCCGAGCCGCCTCCATTGGCGCCGGTGCCGTTGCCAGTTCCGTTTCCGGTCCCATTTGCGCCGCCACCGCCGCCGCCGCCGGGGGTTCCAGTGCCGCTTCCCGAGCCATTCCCATTGGAGCCGCCGCCGGTACCGTTTCCGCCGGTGTTTCCGCCGCCGGTACCGTTACCATTCCCGCCTTCGTTCCCTTTTCCACCGGCGGTGCCATTGCCGCCGGAACCGCTTGGCGCGCCGGTTCCGCCACCTGCCCCATGTCCGTTGCCCGGGCCATCTCCGTTTCCCGGGCCGGTCCCGCTTGTGCCGCCGTTCCCGTTCCCGTTCCCCTTCCCGTTTCCGCTGCCGCTTCCGGGTGAACCCCCATTTCCATTTCCGCCACTATTTGTGCCGCCGGCCCCGCTTCCGCCAGCGCCGCCCTTTCCGCTCCCGCCATCGTTATCTTTTCCCGTGCCGCCTGTGTTGCCGCCGCTGTTTCCAGCCCCGCCGCCGTTGTCTTTACCGGTGCCGCCGTTTCCATTTCCGGCGCCGCTTCCTTTGCCGCCGCCACCTGAGTTGCCTCCGCCGTCGTTGTCTTGATCCGTGCCGCTGCCGCCGGCGCCGGCGCCGCCGTTTCCCTTTCCGGCGTCGTTGCCGCCGGATCCGGCGCCTGTTCCATTTCCGTCGTCATTATCCGTGTCGCGGCCAGTGCCCTTTCTATCGCCATTGGGGTCGGGCTGGCGTTGTGAGGTTCCAGGGCTGTCATTGTCGCAATGTGAGCCGTATGGAGTCGATGCATTGGCGTCGAAGACGGGCGCGGCGTCATGGTCCGCCACGTCGTCCGCGCCCCGGGTCACCGGGCAATAGGCCAAAAGCAACGTAACGGCGAATGCCGGTACGCGTGCGATGCCTAAAATCGTGCGACAATAACGGATCATCTCAATCACTCTACCCGCCAGACCATGAAAAGATCGTGAGAAAACTTGCTGCGTACAGCACGCCCCGGGCGGGCCACCCGTGCCACAAATTCAAGCCCCATCCGTTTAAGCCACATTCGCCTGTGGCACGGACGTTTTGGCCGACACCGCGCCCGGCAGGCGCACCCGAACCACCGTACCAACCCCATACTCGCTTTCAACCCGGCATTCGCCGCCCAAAGCCTTCACATGTGAATCGACCAGAAACAATCCCAGCCCCAGGTGCTGATCGTCGGCGGCGGTTGTGAGACCCACGCGGTCCGACGCACGATAAAACGGCTCAAACAGATGCGGAACATGTTCGGCGGCGATGCCGGGCCCGTTATCGCTGACGCATATCTCCAAATCCCGGCCAATTGTCTGGGCCCGCAATTCGACCCAGCCGCCGGGGCGGTTATGCTCGACCGCGTTTCCGAGCAGGTTCGTGACGATTCCCCGAAGACGTTGCGGCTGGCTGGTCAACTCCAGGCTCGGCGCAATGGCGCGGCGAACGGACACATCCCGCCCCAATGCCAGTCCATCTGCCACATCCGCGCATTGATTGAGCAGCGGGGCGGCATCCACCATCTCCGGCGATTCGCAATGCACGGCCGTGTCGGACCGGGCATGCTCAAGCAGCGTCTGAACCAGTTGCCGAAGCAGGCGCGCATCCGACAGGCAGGTTTGCAAAACAGCCGTCAGTTCGGCGGCATCGCGCGGGCGCCGAAGGGCCACCTCCAGGGTAATCACCAGGGCCGCCACGGGGGTACGCAGTTCGTGGCTGGCATCAGCCAGAAACTGCCTGCGCTGCAAAAAGGCGCGCTCGAGGCGTTCGAGCATGTCGTTGAGGCGGCCAGCCACCGGA
Source organism: Tepidisphaeraceae bacterium (assembly GCA_035648595.1). Taxonomy (GTDB): domain Bacteria; phylum Planctomycetota; class Phycisphaerae; order Tepidisphaerales; family Tepidisphaeraceae; genus RYN-428. Next base: position 6,742 of record DASRLH010000086.1, on the reverse strand, counting down.
TGCAATTCCGGGGGCAGGGCGGAAGGATCGATCCGCCGGTCGAGCTTGCGGTCGTCGATCGCGCCGATGGCCTCGCCGACGCCGCGCAGGGGTCGAAGCGCGGTCCGCGAGATCCACACGGCCACCCCCGCCGCCGCCGCGCCGGCCGCGGCGCCAAAACCGATCAGCGCGAATGCCAGCCGATGCAGCACGCCCTCGAAGCGTTGCGCCGATGCGCTATAAACCACGATCACCTGCGCTGTGCCCCCGCGTGGCGTAAAGCGCAACGTGAGGCTGCGCACGCGCGAGCCGTCACCAAGTGTCGCAAGGCTGGCGTGCATCACCTCCGGAGGGGCGGTTGCCGCGCCTGTCAGAGGCAGGCGTCCGAGTGTGCGGCCCAGCGGGCCGGTGATGACATATCGATCCTCGGCGGACTCTTCCAGCCGCGGCGCCGCCTCGCGCGTGCCAGCCAATTCCACCAGCCCCCGCGCCCGGCGAACCAGCGACTCATCCAGGTCGGCCAAAAGCACAGATCGCGTCGTCGCATACGCAATCACCCCCCCGGCGATCAACGTCGCCCACACGGTCAGGAGGATGGAAAGGGCGATGCGGTACGTCATGGGTGGGAGGAGAAGAAAGAGTTGAGTGCTGAGTGCTGAGTGCTGAGAGTGGGGTGTTGAGGGTTGATTGTGGATTGTTGAGGGTTGGCAACTGATGCGAGTGCCGCCTTCTCAGCACTCAGCACTCATCTTTCAGCACTCCCTACTCCCAGCACGTAGCCCATGCCTCGGCGGGTGTGGATGAGCTTTTTTTCGTGGTACTTGTCGATTTTGTTGCGCAGGTATCCGATGTAAACATCAACGACGTTGCTGACGTTTTCGTCGTTTTGGTCATATAGGTGGTTCCAGATGTCGGTTCGGGAAACGACCTGGCCGGCGCGCAGGGCCAAGTATTCGAGCAGGGCAAACTCGCGTGCCGACAACTCGATCTGGCGGCCGGCGCGGCAAACGGTCTTGGCCGCCACGTCAATTTCCAGATCGCCGATCACCATCGGCGCGGCGGCCTTCCCATGCCCGCGGCGAACCACCGCCCGCACCCGCGCCAGCAATTCCTCGAAAGCGAACGGCTTGACCAGATAATCGTCGGCCCCCAGGTTCAGCCCGCGCACGCGATCCTCGATCGCATCCTTTGCCGTCAGAAACAAGACCGGCGTCTTGAGTTCCTTCTTGCGGATCGCCTCCAGAATCTGCCAGCCGGTCTTGCCGGGCAGCAGGATATCGAGCACCACGCAGTCGTAAGGCGCGTCCAGGGCATAGCGCAAGGCTTCGTCGCCGTCGAAGGTGAGATCGACGGCAAATCCCTCCTCGCGCAAGCCATTGGCAATGGAGCGCGCCAACGACGGATGATCCTCGGCAACCAATATTCGCATGGTGTTGGCCTCCTTTTTCACGGACCTGCCGCGTCGCGGATCGGTGATTGAAGGTCCGCCAGGCATGCCTGCTGATCCATCACCTGGGCCGAGCCGTCAAGGAAGGCGGCGTTCATTTTCTGTTTGGCATGCCAGCCCGGCAGACTCTCAAACGCCAGCACCGCATTGGATCGGTTCATGTCATAAAACGCCCGGCCCGCGAGCGTGGTCTGGAATACGCCGGTGTCGCGCCAGTCGTAGCTGGAGCCCAGGATCGGATAGATTTCCTGATCTCCCGGGCAGCGAAAGGGGTCGGGATTGGAAATGTACGCGCTTAGGCATTTCTCCCAACTCTGATCGAGGGCCTGCGGATCGGGGAAGCGATTGGAATTGTCATCGGCGTATTGCATGAACCCATCGGCGATCGATCGCAAATTGGCTACGCAGCTCATCGTTTGTGCCGTCGCGCGGCTTCGCGCGACAACCACTACTACCAGACCGGTGAGAAGTGCAACGATTCCGACGGAAACGAGTAATTCGCTTAGGGTGAATCCGCGCGCCCGCCGCGCGGGTTTTGGCGCGGCAGCGCGGCGATTGCCGACGGAACGGCGAATTTGTATTGGTCTGCCAAAAATTGCTGAGCCTGCTGGAGTTAATCCCGCGCCCCGGACGCGTCGGCCCATTGGGAGGTCCCGACCCCGTAGATGGTTGCCGAACTTGCGCGATCCGTCAACGCCGCTTTCGGGCCGGGCGCGGAAATTTTTTGCGCGGGGTCCAAGGCTCAACAAATGCCGTCATGGCTCCGGGCACGCCCTGGCAAACTTTCCATCGCCAAAATTTGGCGGCGCGGACTGCATCGTGGTATAAGCCGCTGGCGCATCATTGCGCACTGGCTGGGGCAGGAATGATCCGCAAAATCATCTTGGAAAACTACATGTCGCATGTCCGCACGGTCATTGAGCCGGCGGAGGGGCTGACCGTTTTGATCGGGCCAAACAATTGCGGGAAGTCGGCGGTGATTCATGCCCTGGAGATGATCTGCTACAACTCCGAGGCCGCCGATTTTGCCATTCGCCACGGCACCAAAAAGGCAACCGTTACCGTCGAAACGCAAGATGCCGACGGCGCCAGGCACACGCTGGTATGGTGGCGAAAAAAGGAAACCGCCGGCTATTCGATTGACGGGCGGGAAGTTTCCGGGATCGGGCGGAGCAAGACGCCCGATGATCTGCACACCCATCTCCGCATGCCGCGCACTGAAGCGGCGGGGGGCAAGGAGGCGTTCTTCCTGCATTTCGGGCTGCAAAAATCGCCTATTTTTTTGCTGGATGACCCGGCGGGGCGGGCCGCCGAGTTTTTCGCAAGCTCCTCTGATGCCGACAAGCTCCTGGAAATGCAGAAGCGCCACGGCCAAAAGACCGCCAACGCCAAGCGCGATAAGGACAAGCTGGATGCCGAAATTCAGCAATTCGACGGACAACTACAGGTGCTGTCGCCGCTGGCGGAAATCTCCGCGCGATTGGCGGAATTGGAAAGGGAGTGCGCGCAGGTCACTGATCTGGCCAGGGAGATCGACGACCGCCGGGAGCTTGCCGGCCAATTGGAGCAGGCGGCCGGCCGCGCGTCCGTCGGCGCCTTGCGCGTGGGCGCGATGGGTCGCCTGCGGCCGCCGCCGGGGTATCACGATCTGGCCGCGATTGGCGGCTTGGTGGATGCAATGGCGGGCCAGAAACTACGGGCGGATCAAAGCGGGGCCCTGGGGAATGTGCTGAGCCGGCTGAATCCGTCGCCGGCGTTGGCGGAGACGGCGGGATTGTCCCTCTTGTGCCGGAAACTGGAAGAAGTCGCTCGCCAATCGTGTTGCGAGGAGGGCCGCGTCCGCGCAACGGCGGTATTGCGTCCCGCTCCCAGCCGTCACGATACCCAGCCGCTGCAAGGAATGGTCGATGCCCTGGGGGAATCGCAACGGCATCATCATGGCGCGGAAACTCGCCGCGCTGCGCTGGGCGATTTGGCGATGGCGCCGCCACAAGCCGATGTCATTTCGCTGGCGACTTTGCTCGGGCAACTGGAGGAACTGGCCGGGCAATCCCGGATTCGCCAATTCCAGACGATGGCGATGGAATCATTAAGCGAACCGCCTGCCCTGCCGGATCTGGCGGAACTCAGGGCGCGAATTGGAGTCATTGCGCAGGCAATCGCCGCGCGGGATCTGGCGCGGGCGCGCCAGTCGGCGGTATCGAACCTTTGCATCGCCCCGGGCCAGGTGGATTGTTCGCCAGTCAGGGACGCGATCAACGCTTTTGAGGAAGCGCAGCGCAGGGAGACTTTGGCCCGTGACGCCACAAAGGTGGCCGTCGACGCCGTTGCCGCGCAGCGAAGCAAGATCGAGCAATGGGTGCTGGAGAATCCGCGATGCGGCGCGTGCGGGCAGGCGATAACGCCGGAACTGATCTTCAGCGGAGGGCACGGCCATGAGTGACGGCGCCTATCGCGGAATCCTGTGCATCGGCGATCCGCATTTATGCACCTGGTCGCCCGGCTATCGCAAGGACGATTATCCGCGGGCGACGCTCACCAAGCTGCGCTGGGCTCTGGAGCATGCCCGCGACAACCAGTTGCTGCCGGTGCTGTTGGGCGATTTGTTTCATGTGCCGCGCGACAATGCCAATTGGCTGATCGGGCAGCTCATGGCGCTGCTGGATGGAAAAGTCTGCGCCATCATCGGCAATCACGATCTGAGCGAAGACGTGTTGAGCGATCACGATTCGCTGCACGTTTTGCTGGCGGCGGGACGGCTGCGGCGATTGGATTCCAACCCCTGGATCGGCACCATCAACGGCGTGCCGGTCGCGCTGGGCGGCACCAACAACGGGCAAAAGCTGCCGAAGACCATCGACCGCGCCGCATTGGGTGAGCCGCGCTGGGTCTTTTGGATCGTGCATCACGACATTCAATTCCCCGGCTACGAGGATGCCGGCCACCTGGATTGCCGCGAAGTGCCGGGTGTCGATCTGATGATCAACGGCCACATTCATCGCAACCTGCCGGACGTGACGTGCGGCTCAACTTCCTGGTGCAACCCGGGCAACATCTCGCGCGTCAGCCGATCCGATGCCACGCGGCTGCACAAGCCGTGCGTGTTGCGCATCGACGTTTCGGGCGATGAATACACGCGCACGCGGTTGGACGTGCCGCATCGGCCGTTCGAGGAGGTGTTTCATCCGGTGACTCAAGCCGCCGGCCCGCAAGACGGCGCATCCAGCTTTATCACCGGCCTGCAATCCATGCAGAAATTCAAGACCTCCGATGGCGAAGGCCTTTGCCGGCTGATCGAAGCGAATCTGCCGCGCCTCAGCAATGAGCGCGTTCGCCAGGAGATCGTGAACCTATTAAAGGAGGTATTGCCCAATGCCCGAACCCCGGAACCCCGTGCAGGCGATCGAGCAGTTACAGAAACGATATGAAACCCTGAAAGAAAAAAAGATAACCGCCGAAGCCAACTACAAGAACGCCACGAACCAGCTCGATGATCTGAAGGCCAACGCGCAGCGCAGCTATGGCACCGATGATCTGGCCGCCCTGCGCGAAAAGCTGAAGCAGATGGAAGCCGACAACGAGCGCAAACGCGGCGAATATCAGGCGCATCTCGATAAGATCGAATCGGACCTGAAGGAAGTGGATCAGAAATTCAACCAGGCGCCGGCGGGCAAGTGACGGAGGATATAGCGCCCAATTGTGGCGGTCTGCCCCACCAAGTCCCCACCAACACGTATCACACCCAATGACGGATGCCATTCCATCTTCGGCAGATCAGCCGCTGCGATCCATGGCGGCTGCGCGCACGCTGTTCGACAAGCTGCAGGGCCGGCGCGAAGCTATCGGGCGCACGCGCGATGCCCGCGATGGGAGCCGGCAAACCCTGGCCGAATATCTGGCCGTGGCCAACGAGGTGAAGCTCGCGCTCGATGCCTTCGGCGAGCAGTTATTCGGCGAGCTGGTGGATGCTCTGCAATCGCAGCTCACGCGGGCATTGCAGGATGTTTTGGATCAGCCGATTGAACTTAAAGTCGAGCGCGGGCAGCGCGGCGGCGCCGCGACCCTCTCGTTTTACGTTGAGCGCGGCGGGCAGCGCGAGGACATCATGAAGGGGCAGGGGGGATCGGTCGTCAACGTCCTGTCGGTGGGCCTGCGCCTGCTGGCGCTGTCGGCGGTGGACGAGAAGCAGCACCGCAAGTTCCTGATCCTCGACGAGCAGGACTGCTGGCTCCGCCCGGACCTGGTCCCCCGGCTTACGCAGATCGTCCGCGAAGCGGGGCAGCGCATGGGGTTTCAGGTGCTGATGATCAGCCATCACGACCCGGCGATGTTTGAGAAATACGCCGACCGCATCTACCGCTGCCGGCCCAGGCAGGATGCCAACGGCGCCTACGTCGCCGTCGAGCAATCGCCGGCGATGCCGATGGATGCCAGTGATGTCGGGTAGAGAATATGCGAGCTCAATCGTGACACGGGCGTCCCGCCTGAAGTTTAACCACTTCTTTTTAGGCGAAGCAGTCGTGCGCCTTCCACCAGCCGTTGAAGTTCGCTCCAGCCGCGCCACAATACCAGCCATCCGGGAAGACGATCGAGGCGGCGGCCGAGGTGCCCGCCGAGCCGGGCCAATGCGTACAGGAATTCTTTCACGCTCATGGCCGGCCGTTCCTCTTTGAACCGCCGCAGCGACATGATCTGCACATACTGCGGGTCCACCACGTCGTCGGCCCGGCGGGTGTCGCCATCCGGCCGCCGCGAGATATCCCGCAGCCGCAGCAGTTGCGTGGCCACCACCGAGAGCATCCCGATTGCCGTCTCCAGCGCCTTGCGGGTGGTGAACTGCAAGTTCTCTATGCCGCATCCGGTTTTCTGTGCCTTGTGAAATTCCTCGACAATCGGCCGGCACTCATACCAGTCCACTCGCTCCCACGCCTGCGATTTGCCTTGGGTCGGCACGTTGGTCAGCAGCAGCCCCTGGCACAGACCATTGCCGATCGGCCCCTGATCCGGGATGCTCAGCCCGCTATAATCCGCCTCGGTGGTGTCGTGAATGATTAACACCGTCCCGGTACAAGCCGCCATGCACTCCCGCGTCCGCCGGAAGTGGCCCTCCATGACCAGGGCGTGGTTCACTTTCTTATTGTTGGCAAAGTCATAAAACCCCAGCAATTCGGGAAAGGCCAACTTCTGGGGCAGCGTCCCGCCTGGATGCCGCATGAAAGCGTCGGCGGTGATCACCGCCCGATCGGTCAGTCGCTTGTCTTGCAAAACACAAGCTCCAAAATGCTCCTGCCCGAATGACGGCAAACCCCCAACAGC
>DASRLH010000085.1:0-28024 GCA_035648595.1 Tepidisphaeraceae bacterium | reverse complement strand
TCGCTGAAAGCTTCCTTGCCAGTAGCCAGCGCGACCATCGCCACCATCCTTGGCGACTTGCTGGTAATCATGATACCAGTAATACGTTTCCCGGTTCGCCGGACTCAGCAAGGCGGAGGCTGGTTTTCTACAGAGCCGGTCGCAGCTAGTTCTCGCTGTAGATCGTTCTCGCCGCCCGCCTAACCCGGCGTGTCATCCGGGTAAATCTTCGTGACTTTCCCATCCGGCGAATACAGAACCGCGCTCGGCGTCTGGCCATACCGTTCTTCGAGCTTCGCGTGAATCGCGTCGACGAGCTCCGTGAACGTGATCCGCGTCCATTCCTCACCAGTTAATATCAATAGAGAATCCGTATATTCCTGATGGCAGCGGGCGGTGCCCTTGGGCATGCCTTCCTCGACGATGACCACCGCCCGCAGCGGGGCGGGCGTATCGTCATCGGGCTCATCCTCCGGCACGACAATCGGCGGCGGCAGCCATTCCCAACCCGGCCCCGCATCATCAATATGTCCGGGAACTCGCTGCGCGAACAGGCGATGGTAGTTGCTCTCGCCGAAGCGCTGGATGGCGAAGCTGTATAGTGTTGCGTATATGCTCATTGCGGCCCGTAAACCCTATGGCTTTCGCGCCTTCAAGAAGCTGCCCATCATCCGCGGAGTGAACGCGTCGGCGGCTTGCTTGGGCGTTGCGTATTTACCAGCACTGATTTCGTCGGCGGTCTGGCTCGCGGCCTCACCCATTTTCTCGAACATCGGAACCATGCCGGGACGAGCCACCTCGCTGGCATCCACCTTCCAATTGCCGTCCACCTTTTTCAGCTTCATCGGGTGGCCGGCATGGTTGAAAATCAAAGTGGCGCTGTCGCCGGTGATCGTCTCCTGGGCGGCATCCATTTGGTCGAGCACTTCAGACATGTTGTATGTGCTGCCTTGGATTGTCTTGACCTGTGCCTCCCCGAATTTGGTTACGATCGCATCATGGAGTTTCTTCATTTTATGGGCCATGGCGGCGAGGGCGTCGATTGCCGCCGGATCACCTCCGGTGCTGGCCTTCTTTGCGCCATCGGCGTCGCCTGCGGCCACCGCCCTGGCGAATGCCGCGGCGGTCGCCTTGGGCGTCGAGCCGACGGTTTTGCTGCATCCGGCAAGGACGAACAGCGACATGAACACAATCACACAGGCGGAGCAAATGGTTTTGCGCATGGGTACACGATACGGAAAAATCGTTGCGCGTGCCACAAAAGCAAAAATGCGACGAATTGCTTGCTCATTGGTTGGTTGAAGGGATCCATGACGGGCGTTCCCGCAACGCGTGCTTACCCGGCGTATGCTCCGATTCATGCGGACCGTCCTCCGGAGCGCACGCCGGGGCAGAGCGTACTCGCGCGGCCCCGGATTGGGAACGCTGCCCTGCATAGAGACGCGAAGAGCACACCCAATCCGGCGCGGCACGGCTCTAAGCGGGTGACACGATCCGCATCTTCGCGGGCCGCTTTGCCCCGGCGTGGACACCGGATTCTGCTCCCGTCAATCCGTTTGCCGCACAGCCTTCGCGTCCCGCGCCGATAAATCGGGCAACACCGGATCGCTCCCCACATCGGGGCGGCGTTTCCAGCTTCGGGCGCAGGCTTTGTACACTTCTCGGCGGTCCACCACCTTCGCGCTGGCGCCGGGGCCGTCGGCTTTGGGCGCAAAGGAGTGGAAGCCGGCGCCGACGATGTCTTCCAGATCGGGGCCATACGCGGCAAGCCGGGCCCGCAGGCGTTCGTCGGCCACCTCATAAATCACCTCGGCATCCAGCGCCTTGTACTTGCCGATCTGGCGGGTGAGTTTGTCCAATTGCAGAAGCGCCTGGTTGCGCAGGTCCATGAGCATCGCCCATTCCTGTCGCTGGGCATCGGACACTTGTTGCCCCGAAGGCTCGGGTAGTTTCGCAAGGTGCACGCTCCATAGGCCGGCATCCGCCGAGGGCTTGTGGGCGATATGCTCCCACGCTTCGTCGGCGGTGAAGACGATCATCGGCGCCAGCAGCTTCACCAACGCCAGCACCATCGCGTGCATGACGGTCTGGCAACGGCGGCGGATTTGCGAATTGGGCGTTTCGCAATACAGCCGGTCTTTCATGGCATTGCCATAAATGGCGCTGATCTGCACCGAGCAGAAATCGTGCAGCAGCCGAAAGACGCGATGAAGCTGGTAGGCATCGTAGCCGGCCCGCGCATCGGTGATGAGCGTATCCAACTCCGCCATCGCCCAGCCGTCCAGGCTGTTGGGCGGGATCGGCTGGCTGTCGGTTTGCGGATTGAAGTCGTACAGGTTCGACAGCAGATAGCGGAGCGTATTGCGGATTTTGCGATACTTGTCGCCGAACTCCTGGATGGCTTTGGGGCTGGTGGGGATGTCGTTTTGGTAGTCGATGCTGCAACACCATAGACGCAGCAAATCCGCGCCATGGCGGTTGATTTCATCGACTGCCTTCACGTATTCCTTGTCGCTTTTGCTGACCTTCGTGCCATCGGGCTTCACGACAAAGCCGTGCGTGAGCACCTGTTTGAACGGCGGCATGCCCGTCGCCCCCAGGCTCGGCAGCAGCGAAAGCTGGAACCAGCCGCGATGCTGATCAGAGCCTTCCAGGTATAAATCGGCGGGAAAATGCAGGCCGCGCGCCGGGTCTTGCAGCACCGCCCGCCAGGAGCTTCCCGACTCAAACCAAACGTCGAAGATGTCCTTCTCCTTGCGCAGTTTGTTCGGCTCAAAACCCAGCGGATACAAGAAATCATTTCCCAGCAATTGTGCCGGCGAATCGGTGAACCAGGCGTCGCTCCCCTTCTCCCCAAAGCGTTTGGCCACCGCGCGCACGGATTCTGCCGTGAGCAGCGGCTCGCCTTTGTCATTGTAAAAAACCGGGATCGGCAATCCCCACGCCCGCTGGCGCGAGATGCACCAATCGGGCCGGGAGGCGATCATCCCCTCCATGCGCGCCCGTCCCCACGCCGGCACGAATTCGACATCGGCGCGGATCGCGCGCTGGGCCATTTCGCGCAGCGCGGCGCTGCCGTCCGCGCCCGGCTTGTCCATCGCGACGAACCACTGCTCGGTCGCCCGGAAAATGATCGGCGTCTTGCTCCGCCAATCGTGCGGGTAGCTGTGGGTGATCTTTTCCTGGGCGAACAGCAGCCCGAGATCGGCCAGCTTTTGAGTGATTTCGGGATTGGCCTTGAATACGTTCTTTCCGCGCAGCCATTCGGGGACGGTGTCATCGAATTGGCCGTTATAAAGCACGGGGCTGTAGACGGCGAGGTTTTCGCGGATGCCGGTTTCGTAGTCGTCTTCGCCGTGGCCGGGCGCGGTATGGACAAGCCCGGTGCCGTCGGTGGTGGTGACGTTTTCCGCGCTGACCACGCGGCCGGTGCGGTCGATGAACGGATGGCGATAGCTGAGATTACCGCCCAGGAGCGATTGATAGTTGCCGGTGCGGACAACGGTGCAGGAAATCTCCGCTTTGGAGAATACCCGCTCGCGCAACTCGGTGGCGATGAGTCCCAGCCGATCTTCGCCGGCCCGCGAGTAGCGGACGAGCGCATATTCCACCTCTGCGTTCGCCGCGACGGCGAGATTGGCCGGCAGCGTCCAGGGCGTGGTCGTCCAGACCAAAAGATACGCGGGCAAGCCGTCGATGAATTGCGTGAGTTTGAATTCGACGTACACGCTGTTGTCCGTCACGTCCTCGTATTCCAACTCCGCATCCGCCAGCGCGGTTTGATTGGCGATCGACCAGGGCACCGGCTTGAGTTTGCGATAGACCAGCCCCTTCTCGACGATCCGCGCGAAGACTTCAAGGGTTTGCGCCTCGTACGCCGGCCGCATCGTGAGGTAGGGGTTGGCCCAATCGCCCAGGATCCCCAGGCGCTGGAACTGCTCACTCTGGACGGCGGCGTATTTGTCGGCGTATTCAAAGCACCGCCGGCGCACCTCCAGCACGCTCATCTCGCGGATGTTTTTCCCTTCCTTCTTGATCTGCTCGGCGATCTTGTGCTCGATCGGCAACCCATGACAATCCCAGCCCGGCACATACGGCGTCTGCCGCCCCTCCATTGATCGAAACCGGATGATCACGTCCTTGAGCGTTTTGTTGATGACGTGCCCGATATGAATATCGCCGTTGGCGAACGGCGGCCCATCGTGCAGGATCCACTGCGGATCGCCCGCGCGAGCCGCCAGCGTCTGCGCGTAAAGCCCCGCCTCCTGCCATTTCTTCAGCCGGCCCGGCTCGTTCTGCACCAGCTTGGCCTCCATCGGGAAGGTGGTCTGGGGTAGGTTGAGGGTGTCTTTGTAGGATTTTTTGATTGTCGGTTCAGTTGCCATGCTGGGTGCTCGAATTAAAGCGCCAAGTGCGCCAAGGCCGCCAAGAGGGCAAGACGCCAAGGACTTTAGAAGTGAATTGTCCTGCTGCCGTCGCTAAATGGTGAATCTGGCCCTCTGAGCAACCTCGTCGTATCACGGGCGTCTCGCCCGTGTGCGGAATGCGTTGAGAATTGGTTGAACCGTGATTCCTCGACTGCCGCGCCATCGGCACGGGCGAGACGCCCGTGATACGGGAACGCTCTCTTTTCCTCGAAGTTTTGCATACGGCCGAAGTGCAAACCAAATCCAAATGGAAACGTTTGTCTCTTCACATTTCTAAACTTTCTTCCTTGGCGTCTTGGCCTCTTGGCGACCTTGGCGCTGAATTTCCCGGTCGATCGGCGACAACGTCACGCTCTGCCGTCGCAAGGCTTCCGCCAGGCAAATGTAGCCGAAGGCTCTTGGGACCGCGAGACGGATGTAGGTATGGCTTTCCATTTTCCGCGCTGAAACCGGATGAGCATGAAAACGCCAAGGATGATCCCGTAACCCGTCGCCAGGGTCCATGGCCCGGCGGCGCCCCATTCGGTGTGCGAGACGGCGACCGCATGCCCTGCGAAAACCGTGATGCCCCAGCAGAGCAGGGCGGTGGCCAGCGCGGGAATGAACGTGTCGCCGGCGCCGCGGAGGGCGCCGTTGTAGATGATGTACATCGCGTCGAAAAATTGGTAGACGGCCGCGAACATCAGCAGCGTAGCCCCCGTGCGCTGGATTTGCGCGTCGCGGGTGAACAAGCCGATGAGGACATTGCGGCCCAGGAAAAACAGCAGCCCGCAGGTGAGCATGTATGCGGCGGCCAGGGCAAAGCCCAGGTTGGCGCGCTGCCGGGCGACGGCCGGCTCGCCCCGGCCCAGATATCGGCCGACCAGCGCGGTGACGGAGGTGCCGATGCCGAAGGCCGGCATAAAACTCACCACCATGTAGCGGAACATGAACGTGTTGGCGGCCATTACCTTCGTTCCGAACACACCCATCACCCACATGCCGAACATCGACCAGGCCAGCACGTCGGCGACGATCTGCACGCCAGAAGGAATGCCGATGCGCAGGAGCGTCAGCAGCATGCGCCATCGCGGCTTCCAATCCCCAACGTGATACATCCGCCGAATGCCCGGCAGGCATGCGAAGGCGATCAGCGCCGTCATCTCAAAAAACACGCCGACGTTCTGTCCCCACGCGCTGCCCGCCACGCCCATTTGCGCAAAACCCAAATGCCCGAAGATCATCGCCCACGCCGCGATCACGTTCGCGCCCACGCCGATCAGCGTCGCCAGCAGGACGTATTGCGGATGATCCACGGCCAGCAGGAATTGCGAAAACGCGGTCCCCACGAGTTTGAAGACGGAGAAGCCGACAACGATCTGAAGGTACAATGTTTCCAGCCGAACCAATTCCGGCTCATGCCCAAACCGCACGAATGCCACCGATACCCAGGGCAGCCCCGGCAGCAGCAACACCGCAAACGCCACGGCAAACCACGTCCCCTGCCACAGATATCTGCCGCAGGCGGCGTAATCCTTTCGCCCGAAACTCTGGCTGGCCAGCGTATTCACCACCCACAGCACGCCCATGCCCAGGCTGATGATGGAGAACGCGAACATGCCGCTGTTGGCGGCGGCGGTGGGCGCGTTCACTCCCCCGCCCACATGCGCCAGCATCCACGTATCGAGAAATTGCATGAGCGTGTACGACCCCATCTGCGCGACGGTGGGGCCGGCCAGCAAAAGCAGTTCGATGATCGGCGTGCGCACAGGTTGCGGGAAGCCGGGAGAAGAATCGAGGCGATCCGCCATTGGATGCATCTTAGGCAATCACTATGCGCGGGCGTGCGTGCAATCGAGCCATGCGAGCGAGAAAAGCGTTAACGTATCACGGGCGTCCCGCCCGTGCCGATGGCGCGGTAGTCGAGAAATCACCGCCCAGCCGAATCCCCGACTCACTCCGCGCCGAGGACGGCCCGTGTCACAGAACATGTCGGGTGCGGCCATCTTTTGTGGCACGGGCGTCTCGCCCGTGGCCGCGGTATCCCGCGGCGTTGGCCCGTACGCCGGCCAAATCATCGAGCGCAGCGACCGACGCCCTGCGGCACACGAAGAACGCTGCGCTCATGCGCCTTCGACCGGGGTACCGGTCGAACATCGCGGTATACCGCGACTCCACGGGCGAGACGCCCGTGCCACTGTTTATTGCCACGCCCGTCGACGTCCCCGCGTGCCCCGCCTTCTCGCACTTGCGCCGTCGGTTTCCTACAATCCCCCACCCCTATGAGCGAACAAACAAATTACGATCTGGTTGTCATCGGCGCCGGCCCCGGCGGATACGTCGCCGCCATTCGGGCGGCGCAGCTTGGAATGAAGGTGGCCTGCGTCGATCGCCAATATCTCGGCGGCACCTGTCTCAACGTCGGCTGCATCCCCAGCAAAGCGCTGCTCGATTCCTCCGAGCGCTTTTGGGAAGCCAAGAACAAGCTCTCGCATCACGGCATTCAGCTCGGCAGCATCTCCCTCGACCTCAAGACCCTACTCGCCCGCAAGGACCAGGTGGTGAAGCAACTCACCGGCGGGGTGGGATTCCTGTTCAAGAAGAACAACGTGACGGCGGTCATGGGCCAGGGGCGAATCGCCGCGCGCGATACGGTCGAAGTGAAAGGCGCGCAGGGAACGACGACTCTGAAGGCGAACAATATCCTGATCGCCACCGGCAGCGCGCCCGTCGAGATTCCCGGCTTGGCCTACGATGGCGTAAACGTCGTCGGCTCAACCGAGGCGCTGGCATTCGACAAGATTCCCGAAAGATTGCTCGTCGTCGGCGCCGGCTACATCGGGCTGGAAATGGGATCGGTCTGGGGCCGGCTGGGGTCGAAGGTGCATTTCCTGGAATTCACCGATTCGATCCTGCCGTTGATGGATCGCGAGCTGTCGGGAAAACTGCAGCGCATCCTCGAGAAGCAGGGAGTGACGTTCCAATTCGTCACCACCGCCCGCGAGGCGATGCTGAAGGACGGCAAGGTACATGTCGGCTGGAAAAGCGGCGAAAGAACGGGCACGGAAATCGCCGACAAAGTGCTCGTCGCCACCGGCCGCAAGCCGATCACCGATGGGCTGGGGCTCACGGAGATCGGCGTGGAAATCGACAAGCGCGGCTTTGTCAAAATCGACGATCATTTCCACACCAACGTCCCCAATATCTGGGCGATCGGCGACGTGGTCGGCGGACTGATGCTGGCCCACAAGGCCGAGGAAGAGGGAATCGCCGCCGTCGAGATCATGGCGGGCAAAGCCGGCCATGTGAACTACCGCACCATCCCCGGCGTGGTCTACACGCATCCCGAACTCGCCCAGGTCGGCCTCACCGAGGCCGACGCAAAACGCCAGGGGATCGACGTGCGCGTCGGTTCGTTCCCCCTGAGCGCCAATGGCCGGGCCAAGTCGATGGATGATATGGAGGGCATGGTCAAGATCGTCGGCGATGCCAAAACAGACCGCCTTCTGGGCGTGCAAATTCTGGCGGCACACGCCTCGGACATGATCGCCGAGTGCGTGATCGCCATGGAACTGGGCGCGACCGTCGAAGACATCGCCCGCGCCAACCATGCCCACCCGACTTTGCCTGAAGCGGTGAAGGAAGCCGCGATGGCAGTGGCGGGACGCGCGATTCATGCCTGAGGCCGGCCCGCATTGCGACTGCGGAAGGCGGGGGAAAATCCGAAATCCGAAGCACGAAATCCCAAACAAATTCAAATCAAGAAAGCAGAAAATACAAAACGCGAATGGGAGCACCGGTGGCGCAGTCGCTCGAATTTGGCATCGGCTTATTGTGACACGGGCGTCCCGCCCGTGCGGGTGGCGTGGCAGTAGAAGAATTGCGGTACTTCTAATCTTAAGCACCAGGCACGGGCGAGACGCCCGTGATACGACAAGCGCATTTGACGCTCAAATCCGGCATTCACCCACTTGCCACAGCTGAAGTGCTATGAATTTCCCTCCTTTCGCTTTTCAGCTTCATTTCGGATTTCGTGCTTCGGATTCCGGATTTTCCCCGGCATTCCCCAAACTTTCCACAGCAGTTTGTACATTCGCGGATCATGCTGCTGGAGTTCGGCGCGGACGAAGGGATAGAAATCATTGGTGCCGAAGAAGGCTTCGCTGGACTCGGCGAAATACTCCTGCGGATCGGTCAGGGCATAGTGCCGGACGGTGCTGCCATTGATGTGCAGCACATGGTCGTAGGTATGCGAATCGACCATCGCCTGGTAAGCCGCCTTCACTTCCGCATTGTCGAAGCCCAGGACGCGATCGTGGTAGGAATGGGCGTATTCGTGCAAGATCATCCACGGTTGTTCGAGCGACCATTTGAGGAAGTTTTCGGCATTGGCGATTTCCACGCCCCTGGCTTTCTCCGGGTTGTAGCCGTTATGGGTAAGCCACTGCCGCGAGGGGTGATAGCACATGCACGGGAAGCCGCGATCGCGGTATTCGAGCCACAGCGGCACCTCGCGCAGCTTCGCCAGCGCGGGGGCGGGAACCACGCGGGTGATGTCGAAGAACTTCACTCGCAACAACGCCAGCGATTTGTCGCGCAACTCCGTGTGGCTGGCCATCAGGTCATGGCTGACATAAATCGTCCAGCCTTCGATCGACTGCTTGTCATAGCTGGCCGTCGGTTCGTAAGCGGGCGCGGCGGCGGCGAGGAGAGGCGCGAGCAGTAGAAGGGGTGCGAGAAACGCGATTTGTTTGGCTTTCGAGGGGTACATGCCGCAAGGGTATCAGGTGCGTCGGGCCCTTGCGAGTCGTGCCCGTGCCTTCAAAAAAGGGCGCGACGGTGAAGGCACGGGGGGTTTTCGACCGAACAAAGCCATATAAGGCTCGTATCCTAGCGCGGTGCGCCTGGGGCCGCCGTCGCTGCGTCTATCGTGCCAATCTCGGTCGCCGACGAACGAAGGCGGCCTTGGGCATGGGGAAAAAGGCCATCCGTATGTCCATGGATGTGAATTCGCGACTTCGCAATACAAAGGTCGTCTTTCTGCGCCCCCGCCCAGGCTGGCAGCCGGTCAACATACGCGAACTTTGGGTCAATCGAGAGCTCATCTGGTTTCTTGGCTGGCGTGACGTGAAGGTCCGTTATAAGCAAACCTTTCTGGGAGCGGCCTGGGCGCTGCTTCAGCCCGTCATCTCGATGGCTGTTTTCGTCGCATTTTTCGGACGACTCGCGGGCTTTAGCAAGTACTCCGCGATCCCATACTGGCAGCTCACCCTTTGCGGCTTGCTTCCGTGGCAGCTCTTTTCAGCGTCCATTGCCGGCGCGGCGGGCAGCGTGATCGGCAACAGCGCCCTTATTACAAAAGTTTACTTTCCACGCATGGCGATTCCCATTGCCAGCCTCCTTGCGCCGGCTGTCGATTTTGTAATCGCTCTATGCCTTTACGGAATAGTTGCCGTGCTGTTCGGAGTGCTTCCATCGCGATGGGTAGTCACGGTCCCGCTCTTTGTTCTATTGGTCGCTGCCTCGTCAACCGGCTCGGGGCTCTGGCTGGCGGCGTTGAATGTGGAATATCGGGACGTTCGCTACATCGTTCCATTTCTCGTGCAAATTTGGATGTACATTACGCCGATTGTCTACCCGCTAAGCCTGATACCCCTGCGATGGAGGTTTTTGTATGGGCTCAATCCGATGGTCGGCGCCGTGGAGGGATTCCGATGGGCGCTCATTAGCGGTGTGGCATGGCCCGGGTCCGTCATTGCCGGATCGGCGCTTGGCGCCGCGCTCTTATGCGTGACCGGAGCATTCTATTTCCGCCGCGCGGAACGTAATTTCGCCGACGCGATTTGAGGCGGACGTGTGCAACTTTCCAATTACTAATGAGCGCCGTGCCGCCGAAATGGACGTGATATGGGACCGCTTGCAATTCGCGCCACAAATCTAGGCAAACGATACCGCATTGGCGAGAGTAGTCGCTATAAGACACTCCGCGAATCCCTCGCGTCAATGGTGCAGTTTGGTAACCGCAAAGGGGGGGGCCCTGGGACAAACCCTCCCGAGAGGTCGATATGGGCGCTCCGCGATGTCTGTTTCGAGGTTCAACAGGGGGAGGTCGTCGCCGTTATTGGGCGTAACGGCGCGGGGAAGAGCACTCTTCTTAAGGTTCTTTCGCGCATTACCGACCCCACGACTGGCGAGGTCGAGATCGTCGGGCGCGTTGGGAGCCTGTTGGAGGTCGGAACTGGTTTCCACCCGGAGTTGACCGGTCGCGAAAATGTCTTTCTTAATGCGTCGATATTGGGAATGACGCGCGGGGAAGTTCGATCCCGGTTTGACGAGATTGTCGCGTTCGCGGACGTGGAAAAGTTTTTGGACACGCCGGTCAAGAGATACTCAAGTGGAATGTATGCGCGCCTGGCGTTCGCCGTCGCGGCCCACCTCGAGCCGGAAGTGCTTCTGGTGGACGAGGTTTTGGCCGTTGGCGATGCGGCGTTTCAGAAGCGGTGTTTCACGAAGATCGGCGATGTCGCAAGGGACGGCATCACGGTGTTTTTCGTGAGTCATAACATGGCCTCCGTCTCTAATTTCTGTACACGCGCGATTTTCATGGCCGAGGGCGGCGCAACGGAAATGACGCTCGACGACGGAATTCGCCGGTATATGGGCCAGGCCGGCCAAAACCGGATCGAGTTTGAGGGACGCGCGCTCCGTTTCGCATCCATCAGCCAGGTCGGCGACGCACTACTGCTAACCGCAGGGTATAACGTCGAGCGTGATTTATCCCTGCCCTGCCTCGGCTTCATTATAAGTGATGCGATGGGCACACCGATCTGCGGCGGGAATCCACGCGTTGATCGCGTTAAGGAAATCGCGCGACCGGCGCGCAGCGGTGTCGTTACGGCGCGAATCACCGCGCCGCGCCTCGTGAACGGCGCCTATCGCCTTTCCCTGTTCTTTGGCGACGGGAGGCAGGAGTTCTTTATCGAGCGCGACTGCCTGACGTTCGATGTAGTCAATATGGCGCCCCCCACGCAGCTGCCGGCGGCCCAGGTCGGCCCGGTCTACCCGTTGTGTGAATGGTCGTTTGAGTAATGCGGAGCATTGCCGGCGTTGCGGTCGTTGGGAAAGCAAAACATGATTGGAAATTCACCCGCGAATACGAATGCCGCGAGCGCCGCGCAAAATGCCGGCTATTACGACGCGCTTTGGAAAAAGCTTGCCGCGGAGCTTGGCGACTTCGAAAAGGACCGCGCGGAATTCGTGGTCGCCGGAATTAAGCGGCATGTCCGGGCCGAAGGCCTCGAGATTTTGGATTTCGGCTGTGGGAGAGGCTGGATGGCGCCGTTCCTGGCGCCGTTTGGGCGCGTCACCGGCATTGACTTTTCAAAGGAAGGAATTTCAATTGCACGGCGGCAATACGGGGAGGTCGGGACGTTCTTATTGGCCGACCCAGGCGCGCCCCAGCTAGGGATTCCCGTTGGCAAGCAGTTCGACGTCGTGGTATCCAGCGAGGTGATTGAGCATGTCCTGGATCATGAAAGCTTCATGGCCCAAATCGTGTCGCTGATGAAGCCACAAGGCTGGTGCTTCCTCACGACGCCAAACGGCAATGTTTGGGACCGGTTCCGAAGCGATGCGCGCTTTAAGCCGGGTTTGCAACCGATCGAGAACTGGCTGACGCCGGCCAAGCTCAGCGCGCTACTGCGCCGCTACGGGCTGGGCATCGTTCGGCATGAAGGGCGCCCGATGTACGACTTCAGATGGGGAATCTATCGGGTTCTCTTAAAACGACGAGTACACGCGGCGTTTCGTTTCCTGAACCTTAACTCTCTTTACGGGAAGGTCATACTGCCCGTCGCGCTCTTCCAGGCCGTCATCGCCAGGAAGTTGAATGAGCGACCGGGTGCTTAGAGCGCCGCTCCCGCCCTTTTGACCGCCCGCTATATCTTTGAGGCCCATACACAATGCGAATACTTTTCGTCGCGATGGTCAATAGTGTCCATACGGCGCGATGGATCGACCAGTTGGCCGGCCAGGGATGGGACATCCACGTCTTTTCCGTGGTGGAGCTTGCCCCCTGCCCCGAACTTCGCAATGTAACGGTTCATAATCTGATTCGTCATCCGAACGCCGGCGGCGTTCGGCAGACGGGGCTGATCTATAACCCCTTCAAGCGCGGCAGCAATCGTCTGGTGCGTGGCGCGGAGTTGCTGACACGCGGAAGAACCGAGCATACGGCGCGATTGGCCAGCCTGATGCGTTCGCTGCGGCCTGACATGGTGCATACCCTGGAGATGCAGTCGGCCGGCTACCTGATGCTGCAGGCCGCGTCGAGGCTGGAAAGGAAACAAATTCCGCCCTGGATCTACTCAAGCTGGGGCAGCGATATTTATTACTACGGGCGTCAGCCGGCGCACGTCGCAAGGGTGAAAGGGGTGCTCAAGAGTTGCGATTACTACATCCCTGATTGTTCCAGGGACACAACGCTGGCCCGACAGTACGGCTTTGGCGGCGAGATTCTGGGGACTTTCCCCGCAGGCGGAGGATTTCCGATCGATGACATGCAGAAACTGCGCGCTCCAGGGCCCCCATCCGCTCGACGCCGGATCACCCTGAAGGGGTACGACCACTGGGTCTACCGTGGAGTCGTCGCGGTCGAAGCGGTTCGGCAATGCGCGGACCTTCTCAAGGACTACGAAATTCTCGTTTACTCGCCCGGAAACAGCGTGCGCGCGGCAGCCCGCGCCGCGGCCGCGGAGACGGGCGTGCGCTTTACGCTGCTCAACCAAATCCCGCACGAGGAGATGCTTGGGATGATGGGAAACGCGCGGGCCTCGATCGCGTTGAGCACAAGCGATGGCACCCCAAACGCGATGTTGGAATCAATGATAATGGGCGCGCTCCCGATTCAGTCCGATACAGGTTCAACCGGCGAATGGATC
This sequence comes from Tepidisphaeraceae bacterium, assembly GCA_035648595.1. Taxonomy (GTDB): domain Bacteria; phylum Planctomycetota; class Phycisphaerae; order Tepidisphaerales; family Tepidisphaeraceae; genus RYN-428. The sequence goes on along the minus strand of DASRLH010000085.1, from coordinate 14,700 downwards.
AGCGACGGAGTTAACGGAGAACTGGTTCCCGCCGAAGACCCGGATGCCGTCGCCGCGGCAATTCGCCGAGTCCTCACCGACGATGCGTATGTCGATCAGGCTGCGATAAAAAATTCCGCGTTGACGCGTATCCGCGTGGACGCGTCCATTATGCGGCCGAAGGTCCTTGAGCTCTACCGCCACGTCTACAATCGTTCCAAGGGTCTCCATAGCCAAACGGCCAGTCACGAAGCGAGCGCATCTTGAACACCATAAATGAGCACTTCGTCGAACGCATAACGTGCCCGGCGTGCGGGACACCGGTCGGGGCTGGGAAATTATTTTCTTGCGGCATGGCCGCGCCCCCGATCCGGGACTACCTTGCGGCGTTTTACGCCGATCAGGGTGGGGTGGAGTTTGAGCTGCTGGAGGGCGCGGAATATTCCTTGGCCGAGTGCCACGGCTGTGGGCTTATTTTCCAAAGATGGATCGGCGATGACTTCCTGATGGAGAAGCTGTACGAGCATTGGATTGATCCCCAGAAGGTGTACCGCGCCTACCATGCCGGCCAGTCGCAGGAACATTTCACCCGGCTTGCCCAAGATCTTCTCGAGCTGGTCGGTTACTTTGGCCATTTGGATGGGGCCCGCGCCCCCACGAATCGCCTTAAGTTCCTGGACTTTGGGATGGGGTGGGGCGAATGGTGCAGGATGGCGTTGGCGTTTGGCTGCGAAACGTATGGGGCCGAGCTTTCGCGGGCGCGAATTGACCACGCCCAGCGGCTGGGCGTAAAAATAGTCAGTTGGGAGGAGATAGCAGAACACCGATTTCGGTTCATCAATACCGAACAGGTATTCGAGCATATTCCACAGCCGCTGGCGATGCTCAGGCACCTCGTGGGCGGACTGGCGCCCGATGGGCTCATACGGTTGAGCGTGCCGGATGGCCGAGATATAAAGCGACGATTGAGATCGCCGGACTGGACCGCCGGCAAATATACCGCGAACTCGCTAAATGCCGTTGCGCCATTGGAGCATGTCAACTGCTATACGCATGATTCGCTGTGCAAAATGGCGGCGCTGGCCGGACTTGTTCCGGTGGAAATTCCCCTCTCCGTGCAGTATCAATCGCTCGTGGACTGGAAGCCGCCGGCAAAGATGCTGAAAAACTTAATCAGGCCGCTGTGGAACAAATATCTACGGAAGCAAACCAGCATTTTGTTCGGTCATGCCTAAATCCATACGGAGGGGTCGCCAGTCATGCCCGATCCATTTTTCAGTGTCGTTATACCCACATATAACCGCGCGCACCTTCTGCGGGGCGCGGTTGATTCAGTTCTGGCGCAGGAGGATACGGACTTTGAGTTGATCGTGGTGGATGATGGGTCAACGGATAATACGGCCGAAGCGCTTGCGGGATACGGCGCGCGGGTGCGCCTGCTCCGGCAAGAGAACCGCGGGCCCGGCCCCGCGCGGAATCTTGGCATACGCGCTGCCAAGGGGAGATACATCGCGTTTCTGGATAGCGACGACCGCTGGTTCCCATGGACACTGCGGGTCTACCGCCAGGTGGCGCTGACGCACGGCGGCCCCGCGATCATGGTCGCCAGCGTCGCGTATTTCGATGAATCGGCGTCGTTTGACCGCCTGTTGGCATCTCAACTTTCAGCGTCCACGAGGGAACCGCGGGTGGCGTTGTTTGGTGATTATCTGGAAACCGCACGAGCGCAGCTGTATCGCGGCACGGGCGTATCCTGTTTTCTTGCCACGGCTCTTCAATCAGCCGGAGGCTTGGTGGAGCTGCCGATTTACAATGAAGATTTGGACCTTTTGCTGCGCTTGGGGACATCGGGAACCCTGGCACACATTGAGGCGCCGTTGGGAATTGCCCTGTTCCGGCACGCGGCCGGAAGCCTCTCGGACCTCGACCGGACCTATCGCGGCACACGTTACCTGATTGCGCAGGAACATCAGGGCGCTTATCCGGGTGGAAGCGCGCGCCGTCGGCAGCGAATCGAGATTCTTTCGCATCAGACCCGGAGCTTCAGTTGGATCAGCCTCGCGCGGGGCCGCACGCGGCTGGGAATCGATATCTACCGGCGCAGCTTCATTTGGAACGTGCGACAACGAAGGATTCGTTACCTTGTTGGATATTGGTTATACGCGCTAGTCCCCTCAATGCGCCGTCGATTAAATAGAGCATATGGCGGAGTATGATGCCAGACGAGCCAGCGATGACAAATCCTTCGATTTCCGTTGTCATTCCAACGTATAATCAGCCTGATCTCCTTCGGGAGACGCTCGACTCCGTTTTCGCGCAGACTTTTGGCGATTACGAGGTGATTGTCGTAAACGACGGCAGCACGGATACGACCGCGGGACGCCTGGAAGAGATGCGCGCGACGTACGGCGAACGCTTGCGCGTGATAACGACGACCAACGGCGGCGTCGGGGCGGCCCGGAATCGTGGTATTGATGAGGCGCGCGGGAAATATGTGGCGACCCTCGACCACGATGACATCTGGCTGCCGCGTAAACTGGAAGTGCAATTCGGATTCATGGAAGCCCATCCAGAATGCGGATCGTGTGTGGTTCCCTACGCTTATAATGATAGACCAGGTATACCCGCGTATGGGGTCGAGGACATTGCGTTTCCAAACGGAATCGTGCGAAGGCCGTGGCTTGTTTCAACGATATCGGCGCCGGTCCTGATGTCGTCGGTATTGATGTTCGACCGGGTGCGGGCCGTTGGCCTGCGCTACGGGACCCAGCGGCAATGTATCGAAGACGTGGAGTTCCAGCTAAAGCTGGTGGCACGCGGCGCCGTCGGGATCGCCAGTTTCGATGTACTTGCACAATACCGGCTGCACGAGACCAATTACTCGGGCCAGTCCATTTTCTACGACCGCGGCATTCGAAGGCTCCGTAGGCTTGAGCGCGAAGGCGCGTTCGACTCGCTAGTCGGGCATGACTTGGACGACGCCCGCGCCTACCTGGCAAGTCTGGGCCGGACCGCCGCCGTACGCAGTCTGCTCGCCGGCAAACGCGCTGCGGGTTTACTGACGTTCCTTCGGGAACTGCCGCACCAAATCCGCCAACGCCGGTTGAGGTTTTTAGCAATTTTCCCGGTTCTGCTGCTCGCGCCGGCGTCAATATTACGTCGTTACCCGCGAAACCCTTAACCTGACAGGCTTATTTATGTGTGTTAGCCGGAATGCCGCTGCTTTTCATGGTGGTTCGGGCGGTGAAACGAGTGATCACGCGCCCGGCGATTGGCTGTTGCAAGTCGTGTGGGTATTCTCTGACGGGCGACGTCAGCGGCACCTGCCCCGAATGCGGGACGGGGACGCCGCGTCTACGTGGAAGCGACGTCCCGTCGCTTTTTGCCTTGGCCGCCGCCAGCACACGCGGCCGGTCGTGGCATCTGTGTAGAAGCGACGTCCTCGTCGCTTTTTGGCCGGCGCCTTGCGGCTTTACGATCGCGGTTCTGATAAGATATCCCCCCGCACACAGGAGACCTCATGAGGCTTTGCATAGCGATTCTGGCGATGGCGTCGGCACTGGGCCTTGCTTCGTGCGGCGGGGATGTTCCGCCGGGCGGCTCGACGGGGAATGTGTCGATGGATTCGGGACAGGGCGCGCAGGCGATGCCGGGCAGTTCGGCGTCCAACGCACAATCCTCGGCGGCGCCGAATCCGACCGCCTCGCATGCGGGATCGGCGGCTCGGACGGAGGGGGATGCGCCGCCGGCGGGCGCGCAGTTCATGTTGTTCTGCACCGCCGTCCAGGGGCCCGGGCATGTCGAGCGCGCGGGGGCCATCCGTGATGCGCTGATCCGCACGTTTCATATCCAGGGCTGGCATCTCATTCATACCGACCAGCAAAGCGCGATCTACTACGGGTACTACAAGACATTCGACAACAAGGAACAGGAGCCGCGGGAATATGCCCGCGCGCAGGCCGATCTTCGGCGGATATCGGGCCTTAAAAACCCCGGCGGCGATAAGGTTTTTGAGAGCTGCCTGTTTGTGCCGATCAACGATCCCGATCCCGATGCGCCGGCGGCCTGGAACCTGCTGAACACGCCGGCTGATTCGTTTTGGTCGATCCAAATCGGCGCGTACGAGGGAAGCCCCGAGCGAAAGAAGGTGGCCGTCGAGGCGGTGCGCGAGCTGCGCGCCAAGGGTTTGCCGGCTTACTACTATCACGGGGACACGATCAGCTCCGTTTGCGTGGGAACCTGGCCACGCTCGGCGATCAAGGAGCAGGGCACCGGCACGAATGCGGCCGGCCAGACCCGCGACGACGCCCATAGCGACAATCGGCATCAGGATCAGCCGATCCTTGTGACGCCCGATATCCTGCCGCTGAACATGGGCAATAACCTGTATGATCGCGACGGCAAACGCGTGCTGGTGGAAGCGCCGAAGGTCGAGATTCTCGATCCCACGCTGCGCAAAGCCGCCAAGGATTACCCATATCACGCCCTGAACGGCACGTTTCATTTTCGGATGGTGAAGGGCCAGCAAATTTGGGATCAGTCTTTCTTCGTGCAGATTCCACATGCCGATGATGCGGCCGTGGCAAACACAACGAACACGGCTTTGCCGGGCACGGCGCAGCCGGCCGTTGCGCACAACGCCGCCGACGATGCCGCGGCGGCCATCACCGGCGGAGCGGAAAGCGGCGCGGATAATGCGCCCGCGCCGGCCCAGCCGCGGGGGCTGGGGAAGCTTCGGTCGATTGATTCGGGACAGTGAGGATCATGGACCTTCTCATCGCCACCGCCAACGCCGGGAAAATCCGGGAGTTTCGCCAGATGCTTGGCGGCGACCGCTTTTCCTGGCACGATTTGTCGGAATTTCCAAACATTGTTGAGGTGCCCGAGACCGGCGATACATTTCATGCCAATGCCTGTCTGAAGGCGGCAGGTTATGCCACGCAGGCGAACATGTGGGCATTGGCCGATGACAGCGGCCTGGAAGTGGATGCCCTCGCCGGCAAGCCTGGCGTATACAGCGCACGCTGGGCCGCGATGCAGGGAACGGGAGCGGGCGATGCCGACAACAATGCGACGCTTCTAAGGCAACTCGAAACAGTCCCCGATGAAAAACGCACCGCGCGTTTCGTGTGCGTCCTCGCGCTGGCCAATCACGAGGGCCGAGCGATTCTCACCGCACGAGATACCCTGGAAGGCCGCATTCTCCGCGCCCTGCGCGGCAGCAACGGCTTCGGCTACGATCCGCTCTTTTACATCGACGAGCTCGGGCAGACGACCGCCCAGCTATCCCCCGGCCAAAAACACCAAATTAGCCATCGCGGAAAAGCCCTGCGCCGGATGCGCGAAATGATGGAGCGCGAGCTCGCGCTTTCGGAGCTCATGTGAGTGGGCGCGAGTGCGTACAGCTGACTGGTTGCAAAGTGGGGTGGTTTCAGCCGGTGAGGGCGGGAAACGCCAAACTTTAACCTGAGACGGGCGTCCCGCCCGTGCGTGTTGTGATGGAGTTTGAGTGCGCTGGTTTCTAATTCCTCGCCATCGGCACGGGCGAGACGCCAGTGTCACATTGATCGACCCGCAACCGCGAAACAACATGGAGTTCATTGCGCGATTTCCAGTTCCCTGGGCGCCTGTTCGAGCATTCCATGCTTATGCGCCAGTTCATGGAACAATCGAATGGCCTCGAGCTGCCGCAGGCCGATGTCGTATTTGAGATATTGCGTCAGATATGTTCGCGCGATGTCAGCCGGCCACCCGTGGGGAAGCGCGTGGCGGGCGATGATCTGGGCGATATTTTGAAGGCCGCTTGTTTTGGCATCGCGCAGGCTGGATGGTAAATCCCGCAGTTGGGTTTCCGCCCGCGCCATCCATGCCGCGAAGACGAAGGGCAGGCCGGTCAGATCTTTCCAGGCGCCGCCCAGATCAAGTTGATGCGGCAGCCCGGCCGGCTCGTCGCAGACCACTTTGTCGCCGATTAGCAGCCGAGCGGTTTTGTTCCCGGCGATGCGCGGGCCCGCGCGGCTCTCGTCGCGCGGCAGATCGCGAAATTCCGGCCGGATGCCCCACCGTTCGGCCAACACCACCCGCGCCAGGGCGACGGACGTATGGCTGTCGGTATCACACGCCAGCGTCTGGATTTCGCTGATCGGCACGGGGCTGAAGATGCGGACGGTGAGCGTCGGCCCATCGCAACCGATGCCGCCCGCCGTCAGCAACCGCAGGCCCGCCATCCGCTGATAATCAATGACCGGCAACAGTGCGACATCGAACCGATGTTTCACCAACCCATCGAGCAGCCGCGACGGCACGTCCAGCGTCAAATCCAGTCCGTCGTGCGATTCCAAGCCGTGGATCAGCGGCTTGGCATTCAGAAAACTCACACTGCCGATGCGCAAGCGATCGCGAACGCGAAAGGGCTTGTGGGCGAGTGGGGGCATCATCCGTGAGTATACGCGAGGACGAAACGGTGAAAAATCCGAAATCCCAAGCACGAAATCCGAAACAATCTCAAAATTCAAATAAAAGAAAGCTCAAAAAAAGGCGCCCGGACGCGCCTCTTTTGGATTTTCCGCTTTTCCGACTTTTTGAATTTGTTTCGGATTTCGTGCTTCGGATTTCGGATTTTACAGCGCTTTTCAAGTAGCTGGAGCGGTTTGGCATGGTCACTGAAGTGACCACGCCGGCGGCCGGTTATGGTCAATCGCTATAACCCCACGGACGCGCCTTTTGAATTTTCCGCTTCTCTTATTTTTGAATTTGTTTCGGATTTCGTGCTTCGGATTTCGGATTTTCACCCTCAGTTATCCGATTCCTTTTGCCGCGCACTCACCATCCGGCGCCACCGGGTAGGGGTCAGGCCGGTGGCTTGCTTGAATCGGCTGGTGAAGTGGCTCTGATGGGCAAAGCCGCAGTCGCGGGCGATCTCCAACAGTTGCTTCTCGCGATCCAGCAATCCATTCTTGGCGTCGTGAATCTGGCACTCCAGGAGAAACTGCTTTGGCGTAAGGCCCATCAACTCAGTAAAGCGCCGATGGAAATGGAACGGGCTGAGTTCCACCTGCTTGGAAATCTCGACAAGGGTTGGCCCGCGGCTGTATTCCTCCTGCATGAATTTAAGCGCGGGGATGAGCCGGGACAACTCATGATCCGCCGAGAAATCCTGCGGCTTAACCGATCCCCAATCGCCGCAAGCCGGTTGCCGGCATATGAAGGTGAACGGGCCATCCCCCAGCGCCGGATATCGCTTGTAAGTAACCAGGCGGAAGACCCATACATCGCCGTGCGAATCGGGAACCGTCATGCGGTCGGCGACGAATCCGTGGCCATTGAGTTGATGCATCCGGCGTTTGGCGTGATCGAGCATCTGCTCGCGCAGCCGCTTGTCCAGTGATGCAAGGCCCGAGCCGTTTAACAGTGATTTGAGCTTGCCGTCCACGATCGCGAACGACACCGCCGGCTCATCATCGGTGAAGCGAAGCGGCGCGCAGGCGCCGCGGTTCTTTGCATCGCGGGTAGCTTGGCGCTTGGAATCGAACGTGCGGATCGCGCTCATGAGCGATTCGATCTCCTTGGCGCTGAAATCATTTTCGTCCTCCGCGCGAAACAGATGCACCACGCCCGGATACCCCTCCAACACCGGGGCCGCCAGCGGTAGCGCGATCACATGTTTAAGGCCCTCGGGCTTCACCATTTCCTGCATGTATGGCGTGGAATCGTATTCCTCTCGCGTGTACACATCATTGGGCCGCATGGGCTTGCGCTTGAGGATGGTCTGCCAACTCAGGCGGTCTTCCTGCTCAAAACCCTTGGCGTAGCTCTTGAGCAATGCTTCGGGGGCATGCGACGGCTGGGCCAGTTGCAGCCCGCCGCGCGGAACCGTGGTGAAAACCAGGCCGGCAGTAAACGGAACCTGCTTCTTGAGGTTTTCCAGAAGGGTCCGCACGGTATGTTGTTCGCGTCCAGTGGCTGTCACGAGTCGTTCCTCTTTCGGGTTACAGGGGGTAATTCGGTGCCTCACTACTCAACAGCATTACGACATTTCGACCGCAAGGTTTCGTTGCGGGCAGGCAATTTCTCGACTTGTGGGTGGCGAAAAAACAACACGATGCAACGAATCGCCCGAAGGTTTGATGCCGCAATACATCATCCGGCACATCCAAACCGGCGGGTTTTATTAGCCTGCGTCCCAAAACATCCGTTCGGGGGCCGGTAAACTTCATCAGATGCGCCAGAGCATCCGAGCCGGCCGCCATGGCACGGCAGTTGATGAGGTGAGGCGGGAGTCAATCAATGGCTTATTTTTCCAGCCGATTGTTCTGGGACAAAAAAATTCGGATCGCGATCCTCACCATCGCCACTTTTCTGGCAATGTGTTGAGAAAAAGCGAATCAAATCGCTCCTATCGCATTACTGCTTTGCGTTCATGTCGTTGTCAGCAACATTGGAGTTCTTTGCCAAAGGCCCCCCATCCGCCTGAGCCGCCTGGGCCTCGGGGCTAAGCCCAAACAGGTGAAACTGGTGCGACAACGGCAGAAACCCGTGTTCCTGGCAAATCTCATCGCGCAGCTTCTTGAGCTTGTCGCTGCTGAACTCGATGACCTTCCCGCTGGCGACACAAATAAGATAATCGTAAGTTTGCCGGCCCGCAATCACTTCGTAATATGATTGCTTGTTGTCGAGAAATACCTGCTTGAGTATCCCTGCGTCCTGCAGATGAGCCAGCGTGCGATAAGCCGTGGCCCGGCTCACGCGATGGCCCAGCCGCTGCACCTCGGCCACCAGCCGCTCGGCCTCGAACAACCCCGTCTGCCGCAACACCGTATCCAGAATCATCGCCCGCTCGGGCGTGAATTTCAGCTTGTTGCCATGCAAATACCGCCGGAACAATGCGCACACCGGCTCATAAGGCATCGCCTCCTGACGAACCCCGGAAAACTTCGGCATGGTGGGGAGAATACGGGCGGCCTCGGACATCTGCCCGTAGTGTAGCCCGCGCGGCGGGGGAAGGGCAAACGGCGGCCTTTTGGGTCTGGCGATTAGTAGCGACGCTGGCGAAGTGAAGCATCGCCCATCCCCGTCAGGTTGCAGGTCGTGATGTTCTTCGTCCACCGCCCCCTACTCCTTTGCCACGACCGTGTCATTCAGCCCGTAGTGAGTCAAACCCTCATGACTTTCGATGCCCGTATACCGCAGCGAGGCGTCCTCGTAGCGGCGGAATGCAAACACCGCCTGGTTCATCTGCTCGGTGTTAAAGACCTTGAGCCGTACGAGCAGGTGGAAGTCGTTGATCGTCAGACCGGTAACCGCAACAAACAACTCCGGCTCCAGTTTGGTGATCACATCCTGCAACGTGTTCTCGCGGAAGTCGGTCAGGTACATGAACGCGGGGATGCGCGTTGCAAACTTGATCAGCTTTTCCTGGACAAGCTTGCGCTTGGACTTGTACTCCTTCTCCTCCTCGGTGAGCTGCTTTACCTGCTTGTCCGTGAGCTCCTTGTCCCTGGCCTTATTCTTTAGATCCTTAACGTGCTCACTCTTGTTGATGATTGTTTCGAGGATGCTGTCACCCAGCGAGCGCCAGCCCTCAATGCGCTCCACGGCGGCCATTGCCTCCGGATTTTCCAAGATGCGGCGCAGCGTGTCATTGTCGACGTTCACGAGCAGCGCGCTTTCCCACTTGCGAGCCAGCAGCGTCGCCGAGGTGCCCGCCATCGCGATATCGAGAATGCTGCCCGCGTCAATCTGCGTCATATTCGCGCCATCGTACGCCAGCACCGGCAGGAACGACACGAGTTCCTTGACCGCGTTCTCCGGGTTCGGCTCGTGGGGCGAGAGCCCGATGCCATACTCGGAGAGTTGTCGCAACGCGCGCGTCGGCGCGAAGTCGAAGACGAAGCAAATGGGCTTGAGGATCTCCTCCTCATTCGGGTTGTCACCATTGGGGTTCTTGATGGACCACGGCGATTGCACGCGGAACGCGGCCTGAAAATACGTCTCCGGCGATTTGAGGTTGCGCAGCATCAGGATCGACGACCACTGCGGCACCGTGACGCCGGTGGTGAGTTTGCCGCACGAAAGTGTGATGGTTTTGGTCTCGAATCCGCTGCCAATGGCCTTGCGCACCGGCGGCAAAGCGTCGAGTCCGATGCCCGCCGAAGCGCCGGCGGCAACGACCGGCTCGTACTCGTGCCAGAAGGTGTTATGTTTCTCTGCCAGCAGGTTCGCCATCGCGTGGCAAGCCGCAACGTTGGGGAGAAACCAGAACGAGTGCTGCAGGTAGGGCAGCAGGCGCACGTCCGAATAGGGAAACGGCGGCCGCGTCCCGGTCTTCAGATACTCGACCGCCTTGGGCGCGTACCCGCCGCGGATGATATCCAGCCACTTCTGCACGTCGCTCTTGTGTTTGAACTGCGCCTTGTCGCCGACGCCCGATGCCTCGAAGAACGCGTTGAGGTCGAACTCGTCGAACTGCCCGGCGCTGGCGATCGCCAGCAACTCGTCGGGCATCTGGTAGGTCAGCAGGCGCATCTGCGGCAGCGCGCCGTAAGGATTCCATTTGCCTGGGTTTTTCGCGGCGAATTCCTCCTTGGCGCGTTGCTCATCGGTGTAGGTCCAATTGAAGATCTGTTCCTCGATAAACTCTCCGGTGGACAGCGCCCTGAACGGCGTGCCGGATAGGTAAAGGTAAGCCTTGGTGGTGATCGGCAGGAACTCAATCTCCTTCTCCGAGAGCTCGCCCAGGTCTTCGTTCTCCGCCTCCAGCCCCTTGCCGTACTGAAGCTTGGTCTCCTTTTTGGCGACTGCCTCCTCTTCGCCCTCGAACAGTTCCCTGGCGGTTTCCCGCCAGGCCCCAAAGTGGTATTCGTCGAACACCACGAGGTCCCATTTCACCTTGTGAAGCCATTCGTTGTTGGCCTTGATGTTGCCGGCGTCGTCGCGGCCAAGAAGATCCTGAAAGGAGCCGAAGTACACCAATGGCTTTTTCGAGGAAATTTGGGTTGGGTCGCTGCCGGATGATTTCGACAGATATTACCATCCATCAAAATCCACATGCGATTCCAGGTCCGTCTGCCACGCATCCTCAACCGCGGGCTTGAAGGTTACGACCAGCACGCGCTTGGCGCCCAGCTTCCTGGCGAGTTGATACGCCGTGAACGTCTTTCCGAAGCGCATCTTCGCGTTCCAGAGGAAGCGCGGGACGGCGTTCATGTCCTCCTTCCAAATCGAGTGGAAGTAGGCATGCGTCCTGTTCACCGCCTCCACCTGCTCTCGGCGCATCACGAAGGTCTCGTGATGCGTGCCCGTGAACCGTTGACCCGTGCGCAGTTCGGCAAGCACGGTCTTTACGTCGTTGACCGAACAGCGCATCCACTCCAACTCAGCGTTCTCGAATTTCTTTTTGGCGAGTGCCGCGCGCACCTCGTGGTCGGTGAAAACCGTGCCGTCATCTCGCTCCGCAGACTCGTTCAGCACGATGATGTAATTTTTGATGGCAGCGGTCTTGAGTTGCTCCGCGACCCGCTGCTTCACGTCTCGCGTGGTTTGGCCAACCTTGAGTAGACCTTTGTGCGCATCGTCGGCAATCGAATAGGCGTAAATTCGCGGTCGAGCGTCAGGCTTTGGCGCAAGGATCTGTTCGATGGTCTGACTCATCTGCGTACCCCGAGTCAGTGCTAATTCGCTCCCAACCGCAGGCCGTAAACTTCCACCAGCTTCCACCAAAGCTTATTATTATTGAACCGATAGCGATACTTCCCAGTCTGATATCCCTTGCGGGGGTGTTCGACGTGAATGCCATGAGCCTCGAGCGACACTGCCATGCCTGGATCGTTAAAATACACGCGCAACTCGCCACCCCGTTTGTTGGGCTGGTTCTGGTAGTGTTGCGGATTACCCGGGGCCACTGCGGCCCCGGTCGCCGCCAGGTAACGTTTTTCAAATCTTGATTGGGCGCCGGGTGCAACTTCCCCCTCAAGTAGCAAGCCAAACTTCCCGAGTTTTGCAAAATGGGTCATGAATTACCTCCGATATTTTGATTTCGCCCACCGCTGACTCATGCGTATGCGTCAACGCGCTTCCGCAAATGCAATCCGTGCCCGCCTAGGCTCAGCGAAATCCGGCGGGTTATTGTTGTCTCGCTCGCTGTTTTCATAGGGCCGAATCTTCGAAGCAATGAATGCAATTTCTTCCTCCGTCAGGTTGTAACGCTTTGCGAGCTTCGCGTCCGTCCAGTCAAGTGTCATGTCGAGGACCGGGACGAAGTCATATGTCGACTTGGTGAGATGGTGCGAGTACATGAATTGCGCAACGAGGAATCGGAAGAACCGCGTCTTCATATAGGCCACCAAATTGGCAGCCTCTTTCTGGGTCTTGTAGCTGCCAATGACCAGGTAGGTCTCCGTACAGATGGAGCCCGGCGGAAGGATGTCCATTCGGGAGAGTACCTTTCGGCGACCATCCTTGCCCGGGTTGCCCGCGTGATCGTGGCCTACATAGGACGTGATGACTTTCCACTTGTCGATCACCTCTGTCCCGACATCGATCTTTTTTCGTGGGTACGGTCCTTCACCTTTCTCCCAACGGAGAACCAGGTCGCCCGTCTTCTCTGGGCGAGCGTCTGTAGCGAGTCCAAATGGCTTCCTGCTGGAAACCTGCTCACTCATCCGGCGCTCATTGTTCGCCATCACCTTGCGAAGGATCGGGACGGCGGCACTGTGCCGCACGAAAGCGGGAAACTCATCAAGGCGCCGATCGGCGACGACATGCGAATCCCCGGCGATATTCGTTACCTCACACAAGCCTCGAGAGTCGCGATCCCATAAGAAGTAACAGACGCCGCCCGCGAAATCGACGCCGGGGAACGCTTCCTGGGCATTCTCATAATCCACTAACTTCCGGATGCGATCGTCACCGAGCATCGTTGCGCGGAAAGCGCCCAGCCCTTTTCCTCCGCCCAACCAACGCGACGGAATAACCATCACGACGTAGCGCGGATTGAGCCGCTTCGCCTGTTCCACGAAAAGTTGGTAAATCGGTGAGGCGCTGCGCCCGTGCCCGCCGTCATCAAGCTGGTACGGCGGGTTGCCGATGATTACGTCGAATTGCATGCCATCTCCAAACAGTTCCGCCAAACGAGTCTTGATGTCCTCGGTATGGATGAACGCATAAGCGTGCGTTTCAAGTCCCTTCGCCGCGATCGAATGTACGCTTGTTGGCGCCGCAGTAACTGCATGTGTCACCCACCCAACTGTGCTCGGTGCGCTCGAACCAGATATTCCCGTCGTCGGTGGCGAACGACTTGGCGATAGAGTGTTCGCCCCTGGAGTGCTTCGAACAATATACGCTCCGCCGCGCAAGCATACCCGTTAGATTGGTGATCGCGATACCGAATACCTGCTTCGTCAGAATGTGATCCACTCGTTCTTGCAGGTCGGGAATCTCGGTCCCGAGGCCGTTGGTTAGGCGGCTGGTGATTTCGCGCAGGAACACGCCGGACTTGGTACACGGGTCGAGGAACTTCACCGTCTTGTCCGCCCAGAGGTTCGCTCCGCCGTTTTCGGCCGCCCATGCTTCGGCGAGCGTGTCGAGCATCCGGTTGGCGAACTCGGGCGGCGTGAAGACCTCGTCGTTGGAAAGGTTCGCGATGCAGCTCAGCACGTCGGGGTTGCGGCCGCGCACGGTGAAGCTGGCCTGACCGCTCATACCGCCTCCTTAAGCGCCTCGCTGAGCATGGCCGCGCCTAATTGGCTCACCGTCGCCGGCGGGTACGTCCGCTCTGGGGTGAAAATTTCGTGCTTGCCGCGATCCGCGAAAAGCGTTCCCTCCGCGCGAAAGGTAGAGGATTGCGCGAGGGTAGCAAGGCGGAAGTCGCGCCGCTGGAACTTTCCCTTGCCCAAGTAGCCCCACTCGGCAAAGGTGATCGGCTTGTCGTCGTGGGTGCGCATTTTCATCGCGTCGCCATGCACGAGGTTCTGCGACAGCACATAGAACGCGGCGCGATAAAGATAGTCTGACTCATCGAGATTCAGGTACTCGGCGAAGACTTCCAGCACGTTCGCGCGGCACTCGGCGATGTTGTCCGCCAGAAGCTCGATCCCGTAGATGCACATGAGTGCGAGTAGAGCAAAGTGCCGCCGCTCGAAATCTGACTTTCCGTACTTGATCTCCACGGCAGCGAGCTTGCGCCGCAGGATTGGGACGAGGAAGTTGCCGCTCCCGCAAGCCGGCTCCAGGAAGCGGGAGTCGATGCGCTCGGTCTCGTCCTTCACCAGGTCGAGCATTGCCTCGACCAGCCATGCCGGGGTGAAGACCTCCCCGTGATCGGCGACGCGGCGTTTTGATTTGACCAGGTTCATAGGCTAACGCACTCGACGATGGCTCGGCGACGGAAAAAGCGGACGCAACAAATTTATCGCCCTTCGGACGGTTGAATGACATTTTAACGTCCGCCGCGCTCTGTTGCCAGTCGCCAACCCTGCCCGTTACGGAAAAGGGTGGCCTCACCCACTCGAAGAACGCTTCGCTCTTGCGCCTTCGGCCGGCGTACCGGTCGAACATCGCGGCGTACCGCGACCCCACGGGCGAGACGCCACAGGCGTCCGGGATTTTGCTTGGCGTGACAATAGCAATAATCTGCATTGCGCCAGCCGTTGGTTTGTGTCATGCTGCCCGCGTGGCATTCGAGCCTGCTCAATCCTCGGTTCCCGGCTCGCGGGACACCCACCA
>DASRLH010000084.1:0-4073 GCA_035648595.1 Tepidisphaeraceae bacterium | reverse complement strand
GGCTTGATCCCAGCGCGGGAATGTTGGCCCAGGCGGTTCGCCAACTTTCGATCCAGGTGGTGCGGGGCGTCGGCGAGCAATTGCCGTTGGCGGATAGCGCGTTCGATTTTCTGAGCATGGGGTATGCCCTGCGGCATCTGGGCGATGTGTCGGCGGCGTTCGGCGAGTTCTTCCGCGTGCTCAAGCCCGGCGGGGCCATGTGCCTGCTGGAGATCACCCGTCCCGCCGGCCGCGTGCCGCTGGCGATTCTGAAATGGTACATGCGGGCATTGGTGCCGTTGCTGTCGCGGGTTGCGGCGCGGACGGCGCAGAGCCCGTTATTATGGCAATATTATTGGGACACGATCGAAGCGTGCCTGCCGCCGGCGCGCGTGCTCCAGGCGATGCGGGATGCGGGTTTTATGGATGTGAAGCGAGGAGTGGAACTGGGCATTTTTTCGGAGTACACGGGCCGAAAACCGGGTTAAGCACGGCGGATCTCAACGCGTAACGGTTGAGGGCATTCTTACTCCCTTTCCCGGTACCCAGGAGGAGGGCTGGGGTGGAGGTTTGCACCGCGAAGCCCCGAGGAAAGAAGACCCCCACCCTGCCCTCCCCCGGCGTACCCGGAGAGGGTACGCGCGATACATTTCGAGTAAGCGCGCTGCCCGAGAATCAATCTCATCTTTTCCGCTTACCAAGGAATGCGCTTGTGTCTATGATACTGCCGGCTTGCGCGAACAGGAGAACCGAAATGTCAACAACCGTTGCCCCCGACCCGCCGTTCCAAAACATCGCCCGGCAGGCGCGCACGATGATGGAGCAGATGCATAAGGGGTATTACAACTTCTGCCCCAGCGAAACCTGGACGCCCAGCGTCAATCTGTACGAGACCGCGGGCTGTTACCTGGTGTGCGTGGATCTGGCGGGGGTGGACAAGGAGAAGATCGATCTGGCGGTTCATGATGGCCGCCTGCGCCTGCGCGGGGCGCGGGCGGTGCCGATGAGCGCTGAGCAGTTCAACGAGGAAGGCGCCGAGCCCGAGGGGCGGAAAGTGCGCGTGCACCTCATGGAAATCGATCACGGCTCATTCAGCCGCGAGGTCGAGTTGCCCGCGGACGTGAGCCCCGAAAAAATCTCCGCCGCCTATCGAAATGGGATGTTGTGGATCGAGATTCCCAAGATGTAGGTTGTCTGTTGTGGGTTGTGAGTTGTTAATTGCCGGTGGAACCCAGCCTCCAACCCACAATCCCACAACCCCCAACCCACGACCAACAACCCACAACCCACAACTGACAACTGACAACTGACCCACCATGTCTGAAAGCCAAATCATCGAGCGCGGGGCGACGAGCACGACGATCCGGACGGGGACCAACGGGCAGCGGACGGTGCTGCCCAACATTCTGCCGATTCTGCCGATCCGCAATATCGTGGTTTTCCCCGGCACGGTGATGCCGCTGAACGTGGGGCGGGCCAAGAGCAAATCATTGCTCGACGAGGTGATGCCCGGCGAAAAGCTGATCGGCGTCTGCACGCAACGAAACGCCGACGTGGAGGATCCGGGGGCGACGGATCTCAACCCGGTGGGCGTCGCCTGCGTCATCCTCAAACTCTTCAAGCTGCCCGACGGCAATCAGTCGATCATCGTGCATGGGCTGGCGCGTTTTCGGCTCGCCGAGATCATGCAGAACGAGCCGTTCGCAACCGGGCGGATCGAGGTGCTCGAGGATGTTGTCGTCCCCGGGCCGGGGCTTGATGCGTTGGTCAATTCCGTGCGCCAGCAGGCCAACCGCGTCATCGAGCTTTCGCCCAACACGCCCGATGAGGCGGCGCAGGTTCTCAACAGCATCACCAATCCCTCGGCATTGGCCGATTTCCTGGCGGCCAATCTTCAGGCCGACACGCTGGAAAAGCAGCAGGTGCTTGAGGAACTGGATGTCGAGAAGCGGTTGCGGATGATCGCGTCGCGGCTGGCGACACAGCTCGACGTGCTGGAACTGCAAAGCAAGATTCAGTCACAGGTGAAGGAGAACATCGACAAGAGCCAGCGCCGCTATTACCTGCAGGAGCAGCTCAAGGCCATCCGCAAGGAGCTGGGCGACGCCGAGGGCGGCGGCGGGGGAAGCGACGTGGAAATGCTCCGCGAGAAGCTAACCGCCGCCAAGCTGCCCGAGAACGTCATGAAGGAGGCGGACCGCGAGTTGGGTCGGCTGGATACCATCCCCACCGCTTCTCCAGAGTATGGCGTCATCCGCACCTACCTGCAGATCCTCAGCGAACTGCCCTGGGCGCTGACCACGGAAGATCATATCGACCTGATCGAGGCGCGGCGGATTCTGGATCGCGATCATCACGACCTGGACAAGGTGAAACGCCGGATCATCGAATACCTGGCGGTGCTCAAGCTCCGACGCGGGCGAGACAGCGCGCGCAATCCCGGCGCGATTTTGTGCTTCG
The DNA here is from genome assembly GCA_035648595.1 of Tepidisphaeraceae bacterium. Lineage (GTDB taxonomy): Bacteria > Planctomycetota > Phycisphaerae > Tepidisphaerales > Tepidisphaeraceae > RYN-428. Next base: position 1,634 of record DASRLH010000084.1, on the reverse strand, counting down.
TCGGCCCGCCGGGCGTCGGCAAAACGAGTTTGGGCAAGAGCATTTCCGAAGCGATGGGACGCAAATTCATCCGCGTTTCGCTGGGCGGCGTGCGCGACGAGGCCGACATTCGCGGCCACCGCCGCACCTACATCGGCTCGATGCCCGGCCGCATCATCGCGGAGCTGCGCAAGGCCGGCAGCAACAACCCCGTGATGATGCTCGACGAAATCGACAAGCTGGGCGCGGATTTTCGCGGCGATCCATCGGCGGCCCTGCTCGAAGTGCTCGACCCCGCGCAAAACAATACCTTCACCGACCATTACCTGGATGTGCCGTTCGATTTGTCGCGCGTGCTGTTTATCGCGACAGCCAACACGATGGACACGGTGCCCGGCCCGCTGCGCGACCGTATGGAAGTGATCGAAATCCCCGGCTATACCGAATCCGACAAGCTGCACATCGCCAAGCGTTATCTCGTCCCCCGCCAGCTCGAGGCCAACGGCCTGACGCCCAAGGACGCCAAGTTCAGCGACAGCGCGCTGCGGTGGATCATCGAGGGGTTTACCCGCGAGGCGGGCGTGCGAAATCTGGAACGGCAGATCGGCGCGGTCTGCCGAACCATCGCCGCGGAGGTGGTCGCCGGGAAAACGGAGAAGGCCGTTGTCGATCGCGCGTTCGTCAGCAAGGTGTTGGGGCCGCGCCGTTTCGAGCCCGAGCTCGCCTCGCGCACCAGCGTGCCGGGCGTGGCGACCGGCATGGCCTATACGCCCGTCGGCGGCGAGATACTTTTCATCGAAGCCTCGCGTTTTCCCGGCAAAGGGGCGATCACGCTGACCGGCCAGATCGGCGACGTGATGAAGGAATCCGCCACCGCCGCCTTCTCGCTGCTCCGCTCGCGCGCCAAGAAGCTGGGCATCGACCAGAAACTGCTCGCCGAGAGCGACATCCACATTCACGTACCGGCAGGCGCCGTACCCAAGGACGGCCCCAGCGCCGGGACGGCGATGTTCACCGCGCTGGCGTCATTGATGCTCAACAAGCCGGTGCGCCACGATGTTGCGATGACCGGCGAAATCACCCTGCGCGGCCTGGTGTTGCCGATCGGCGGCCTCAAGGAAAAAACCCTCGCCGCCATGCGGGCCGGGATCAAGCACGTCATCGCTCCCAAGCGCAACGAAAAAGACCTGCCCGACATTCCCGAGGAAGTGAAAAACACGCTCCAATTCCATTTCGTCGAAAACGTGGATCAAGTTCTCGGTGTCGCGCTGGGAACAGCGGGGAAAAAAGAAGAATTAACCACGAAGGCACGAAGACGCAAAGGGAAAAAGGGGCGGGGGAAGTAGGCCACGCCGCGTCTTGTATTCCCATACAGTTCGTAATACTTCAGTCGATCGCGCAGCAGTGGCGCCGCACTTGAAGGGCGTCACCGTATCACGGGCGTCTCGCCCGTGCGGGTGGCGCGGTGGTGGAAGAATTGCAGTATTGCCAATCTAGTCTAAAAGCAACCTGCACGGGCGAGACGCCACAGGCGTCCGGGATATGGCAAGTTTACGCGAATGGGTTCCAATGAGCCAAGGGAGAGCGTGGACAATAGGCAGGGGATCGCAGCGACGGCGGTTCCATGCGCGCATGCGGCGGCGTCGCCCTCCGGT
>DASRLH010000083.1:0-13248 GCA_035648595.1 Tepidisphaeraceae bacterium | reverse complement strand
CTCTCCATGGCGTCGTTCTCCTGGAAGGTGAAGTCTTGACAACTTCAACCTAACCGAAGAGACGACGCCTTTCATTTTTCCGTCACCTTTGGTTACGGCCAAGCGGTACTCCGCGAGGCCGCGCTGGGCTCATTCGTGGCAGTCTTCTCTTTCGTTTCTAAAAACATCTTGTAATTGCGGCAAGGTTCCGCAGGATAGGGCGCGCCCGAATTTCCGGGCAGGCGTAACCGTTGACATCCACAGGGTTTGGTGGGGCAGACAATGCCCCACCCGGAAAAATTGGGCACACCCGCAGGATAGGGTCGAAGGCGGCGCAATGTCGCCGGTCTTGTCGCATACTCTCCCGCGGAGGAAGCACGCATGGTACCGACCTGGCGACCCCTGCGCGGCATAGCGCACGTCCTCATACTGCTCTTGCTCTCGAGCATTGTGGCGCCGGTGACCATCACCAGCGCGGCCAACGCGCCCAAAACGCAGGACTTTACTCATCCGCAAAAGCCCAACGTTCTTTTCATTTTGGTGGACGACCTTGGCTATGGCGACGTCGGCGTGTTCTACCAGAACGCCCGCAACGCCGGCGAGCCCCGCCTTCTTACGCCGGCGCTGGATCGTCTGGCGGCGCAGGGGGTGATTCTGACCAATCACTATTGTGCCGCCCCGGTGTGCGCTTCATCGCGCGGCTCGATCTTGCAAGGCCTTAACCAGGGCCATTGCGCGATCCGGGACAATCAGTTCGATAAGGCGCTGCCGCCGAGCCATACGCTGGGAACCGTGATGAAGGCCGCCGGGTATTACACGGCTGCCGTCGGCAAGTGGGGCGTGGGGGGAACCAAGCCGCCCTGGCCTGGCCATCCGCTTAATCGCGGCTTCGATGAATACTACGGCTTTCTCCGGCACGGCGACGCCCACAATCACTACGCCGGCAATCACGGCGGCATCTATGATCGCTTTAACGAAGTCAATGCCGGGATCGATGGCACGTATGACACCGACTTGTTCACCGCCCGCGCCAAACGACTGATTCGCGAGCATGTCGAGAAGCATGCGGGGCAGCCATTCTTTGTTTATCTGGCGTACACGCTTCCGCATTTCAAGATGCAGTTGCCGCCGGGCCCGTACCCAGAAGGCGGCGGGTTGCACGGGGGCCTGCAATGGCCGCTCGATCCTTCCACCGGCAAGCCCGATTCCTACGTCTACCCGGAGTTCCGCGACAGGGATTGGCCCGACAAGGAAAAACGCCATGCGTCCATGATCCATCGCCTGGATGATTGCGTCGGCGATGTGCTGCGATTGCTCGATGATCTGAAGATCGCGAACAACACGCTGGTGATTTTCACGTCCGACAACGGCCCGCACAACGAAGGCAACGATCCGCGATTCTTCTCGTCGTGGGGGCCATTTGATGGCATCAAGCGCGATCTGTTCGAGGGCGGCTCGCGCGAGCCGACCATCGTGCGCTGGCCGGGCGTGGCGCCGGTGGGCGAGACGTGCGATGAACCCAGCGCCCAGTATGATTGGATGCCGACGCTCGCCGACGCCGCAGGTCTGCCAAGCCCCGCGTGCAGCGATGGCATTTCCTTGCTTCCCGCGATCACCGGCCATCCACACTCCCAACGCCATCACGCCTATCTGTATTCGGAATACAACGGCCCGATGGTCGGCCCGCTGACCAAGGCCATCCTCGCGCGTCATGGCTATTCCAAGCGCGGGCAGATGCAATCCGTTCGCATCGGCAACTTCGTTGGCGTGCGCTATGAAATCAAAACCCCCGCCGATCCACTGCGGCTTTACAACGTGAACGACGACCCAAAGGAAGCCCGCGACCTCAGCGGCGATACCCAATACGCCGCGCTGCTCACCCGGATGCGCAATCTGCTGCTCACGGCCCGCACGCCCGACCCGGACGCCCGCCGGCCATACGATGATGAGCTTCTGCCCGCCGTCGCGGCCCCGCCGGCAACCGGCGCGCTGAACTATGGGGTTTTCGCGGGCCAATGGCCCTGGCTGCCGGACTTTCGCGCGATGACTCCCGTGAAGGCCGGCCAGACGCCGGGATTTTCACTGCCGGCCGACGCGAAGAACGGGGCGGCGGGCGTTGAATTCACCGGCGTGCTGCGCGTGCCCGCCGATGGTCAATTCGTCTTCACCCTAAAGTGCGACAGCGGCGCGGCGCTGTGGGTTCATGATTCCCTGGTGATCGACGACGACTACACCCACGACGGTTCGGCCAAGTCCGGATCGGTGCGCCTGGCCGCCGGCTGGCATCCCGTCCGGCTCGCGTATCGGCATGCGCCGTCAGCGCCGGCAGCACATCTTGAGGTGAGCGTGCGCGGGCCGGATCACGCGGAACTTCCATTGCGCCCGGAGATGTTCGGGCACTAACTGCTCGGCTGGAACGTGATGCAGGAACGACGTCTACTGTTCACTACTTATGCGGTGTTGTCCGGTATCCGTTGTTTTTCGTGCTGCGTACACCAAGCCACGGGCGGGCCGTCCGTGCCACGAATCGTGGCCACGCCCCTGCCGGTGCGCGAACTTGCCGCAACCTGGGCTTGGGCGTAGTTTGGCTGATCCCATGAGCGTTGAATCCACGATTGAGGCCCATCTGCCGCGCGCGATTGGCCTGCGGCATCAACTTCACCAGATTCCCGAACTGGGCTACGAGGAATTCAAAACCGCCGGCGTATTGCGGGCGGAGCTGAATGCGCTGGGCATCGCCCATATCGATGGCGTTCCCGATGCGCCGACGGCGACCATCGCGTCGCTGGGCGATGTCAGCAAGCCGTGTGTCGCGTTGCGCGCGGATATGGACGGGCTGCCGATTGTCGAACGAACGGGGCACGCTTACAGCAGCACGCACGATGGCCGGATGCACGCCTGCGGGCACGATGGGCATTGCGCGACGCTCATGGGCACGGCGGCGCTGCTCCAATCCATCCACCGCGAACTGCCGGTTTGCGTGAAGCTGATCTGGCAGCCCGCCGAGGAGGGCGGCGGAGGGGCCGAGCGGCTGGTGGACGCGGGCGTGCTCGACGGAACCATCGGGCCCCGTGTCCATGCCATCTTCGGACTGCACGGCTGGCCGGGCTTGAAAGTGGGAACCATCGCGACGAAAGCAGGCACATTGCTGGCGGCCACCGATACCTTTTCCGCCACCTATACGGGCCGTGGCTGCCATGGCGCCTATCCGCACCTTGGCATCGATCCGATCGTCACTGCCTGCGAGGCGGTGCTGAATCTCCAGCAGTTCGTGAGCCGGGAGTTTGATCCGACGGATTCAGCGGTCGTGACCATCGGCATGTTCCACGCCGGCACCGCGACCAACGTCATCCCCGACACCGCCATCATCCAGGGCACTGCCCGCACGCTGCACGATGCCGCCCGCAAGAAAATCCGCGCGTCGCTGGAACGCCGATGCACGGCTATTGGCGAGGCCAACGAATGCGAAGTGCGCTTCGACTGGATTCCCGGCTATCCCCCAACAGTAAATGATCCGGCGATGGCCGACTACGTTGCCGCCACCGCGCGGGCCGCTCTGGGCCACGAGCGGTTCCTCCCCGTCACGCGGCCCTCGATGGGCGGCGAGGATTTCGCGTATTATCTTGAGAAGGCGCCGGGCTGCTTTTTTCTGCTGGGCGTCGAGCCATCGGACAAGAATTCGTATCCTTCGCTGCACAGCGACCGCTATGATTTCACGGACGCGGCGCTGGGGGTGGGGATACGGATGTTTGTGGAATTGGCGAGGAACTTTAAGCCGGTCGATTGACCGCGGAAATCAACATGGCACTCCTCGCCGCATCGGCCCTCGCGCATTCGCCTGATTCATCGCAGCCGCACGCGTCTGTCGCCGCGGCATTCGGGATTCAGCCGGCGGTTCACCGCTGGACGCCGGAAGAATATATTCGGCTGTCCGAGTTGGATGTGTTCCATAACCAGCGAACGGAATTGATCGACGGGGAGATCTTCGATCAAGCGCCTCAAGGGAATCCTCATGTTGCCGCCGTGAGCTGCGCGAACCGTGCGTTGTTCCGCGCGTTCGACGAGGCATATTGGGTGACAATCCGATCCACCGTCCGCCTCCCGCGCGGCGACATGCCCGAACCCGATTTCGCCATCCGGCCCGGCCTCCACAGCACGGACGATACCGTGCATCCGCTCCCGTTGCTGGTGATCGAAGTGAGCGACGAGACGCTCCTCTACGATCAGATCGTGAAATCGAGCCTCTATGCGGCCAATGGCATCCCCGAATACTGGGTGCTGAATCTGCGGGATCGGCAGTTGGAGGTTTATCGCAATCCCGTTCCCGATCCCACCCGCCGGCATGGCCACCGCTACGCCGCGATTAACACGTTTCTCCCCGGCAGCGCCGTGCGGCCACTGGCCAGGCCGGAGGTGGAAATTGGGGTGGACCGGATGCTGCCGTGAAGGAATGACATGGATCAATCGTTCTTCCAAAAACCGATCCTGAATTCGCCCTACGAGTACCCGGCCCGCCATTGGGAATTAGACCGGGACGGACAGCCCACGCAGAAGGTATTGGATCGTCGCCGCCGTGCCGATTTCATCACGCCGATCCCCAAGCCCAGAAAGCGAAAATCCGGCGCGCAGCAGGACATCGTCTTTAACGAAGGGATGGGCCTCTCCTCGGAAAAGCAGCAATACGACACCGCGGAGATGATCAACCTGCTGCGGGCGAAGTTGAACGCCTGGCGGGCGATCCCGAACTCGACCGACTGGGGCGTGACGCCCGAGACGGCCCGGCTTCTCCAGCACTGGCGTCACCACCCGTTCAGCGGCAAGCGCCCGTTTTTCTGCCAGATCGAAGCGGTGGAAGCCGCCATCTGGCTCACTGAAGTGGCGCCATCGGCGGGCAAGGATGGCCGCTTTGCGCTGGATTATCTGGAGCGAGTGAACACCGAGGCGAATCCGGGCCTGGGGCGCATCGCGCTTAAACTGGCCACAGGCGCGGGAAAGACGACGGTGATGGCGATGCTCATCGCCTGGCAAACGGTCAACGCCGTGCGCCGCCCCAACAGCAAAAAATTCAGCCGGGGCTTTCTGGTGGTTACGCCCGGCATCACCATCCGCGACCGCCTGCGCGTCCTCCAGCCCAATGATCTGGAAAGCTACTTCAAGAAGCTGGAACTACTCCCCAACGACATGGTCGGCGATATCGAGCGGGCCAGGATCGTCATCACCAATTACCACGGCTTCAAACGCCGCGAAACGCTGGAACTGCCCGCCGCCAATCGCGCCCTGCTGCAGGGGCGCGGCCCCGAGCTCCAGACCCAGGAATCGCCCGGCCAGATGCTTCAACGCGTCATGCCCGGCCTGATGGGCATGAAAGGCATCGTCGTTCTCAATGATGAGGCCCATCATTGCTATCGTGAAAAGCCCGAGGCGCAAGCCCAGGAGGATGCCGCCGGCGAGGAGCGTGAGGAGGCGCAAAGAAACGCCAAGGCCGCCCGGCTTTGGATTTCCGGTTTGGAAGCCGTGAAGGAAAAACTCGGCATCAACCAGGTGTTCGATCTCTCGGCCACGCCGTTTTTTCTCAGCGGATCGGGCTACGCCGAGGGGACGCTTTTTCCGTGGACGATGAGCGATTTCTCGCTGATGGACGCGATCGAGTGCGGAATCGTCAAGCTGCCGCGCGTGCCGGTCTCCGACAACATCCCCGAGGGGGAGGTTCCCAGGTTCCGCGAGCTCTGGAAGCAAATCAGCGCGAAGATGCCGCGCAGGGGGCGCGGCAAGGCGGGCATTCTCGATCCACTGGGCCTGCCCACCCTATTGCAAACCGCGCTCGATGCGCTGTATGGGCATTATGCGCAAACTTTCGACCTGTGGCAGGAAAGGGGCGTGGCCGTGCCGCCGTGCTTCATCGTGGTTTGCAACAACACTTCCGCGTCCAAGTTGGTCTACGATTACATTTCCGGGTTTCATCGAGAAAGCGCCGACGGCTCGCGCGTTTTGCACAATGGCCGCCTGCCGCTCTTTCGCAACTTCGACGAGCACGGCAACCCGCTTCCCCGCGCGCGAACGCTGCTCATCGACAGTGAGCAACTCGAATCCGGCGAAGGGCTGGACAGCAGTTTCCGCGAAATGGCCGGCGAAGAAATCGCGCGCTTCCGCCGCGAAATCATCGAGCGCACCGGCGACCGCGGGCAGGCCGACAAGCTCCGCGACGAAGACCTGCTCCGCGAAGTGATGAACACAGTCGGCAAGCCGGGCCGGCTCGGCGAATCGATCCGTTGCGTCGTCTCCGTCGCCATGCTCACCGAGGGGTGGGACGCCAACAATGTCACCCATGTTTTGGGCGTGCGCGCGTTCGGCACGCAACTGCTTTGCGAGCAGGTGATCGGTCGGGCTCTGCGGCGGCAGTCGTATGAGCTGAATGAGCAGGGGCTATTCAATCCCGAATACGCCGACGTCCTTGGAATCCCGTTTGATTTCAACGCCACGCCGGTTATCGCCCCGCCGCAGCCGCCACCGCCGACCATTCACGTCCAGGCCGTCCGACCTGATCGCGATGCCCTGGAGATCATCTTCCCTCGCGTGGAAGGCTACCGCGTCGAACTGCCCGAGGAGCGCCTGTCCGCATCCTTCAACGACGATTCCACCCTCGTCCTCACGCCCGATCTGGTCGGCCCGTCGATCACGCACAACGCCGGCATCATCGGCGAGGAGATCGACCTGAACCTCAAGCACCTGGATCAGGTTCGCCAATCCACGCTCCTTTTCCATCTGACCAAGCGGCTGATCGAAACCAAGTGGCGCGATCCCGGCGAGGAGCCCAGGCTCTATTTGTTCGGCCAGCTCAAAGCCATCACCCGCCAATGGATCGAAAAGCACCTGGTCTGCAAGGGCGAGACTTTCCCGGCGCAATTGATGTATCAGGAATTGGCGGACATGGCCTGCGAGCGCATCACCGCCGGCATCACCCGCGCCCAGATCGGCGGCGGGCCGGTCCGCGCCCTGCTGGACAACTACAACCCCCAGGGCAGCACGATCCACGTCAGCTTCAACACCTCGAAAACCACGCGCTGGCAAACCGCGCCCAACCGCTGCCACCTCAACTGGATCATTCTGGATAGCGATTGGGAGGCCGAGTTCTGCCGCGTCGCCGAGCAACATCCGCGCGTGAAATGCTACGTGAAGAACCACAACTTGGGCTTTGAGGTTCCTTATCAGTACGGCTCGGACACCCGCCGCTATCGCCCCGACTTCATCGTGCTCGTCGATGACGGCCATGGCGACGACGATCTCCTTCACCTCGTCGTCGAAATCAAAGGCTATCGCGGCGAAGACGCCAAGGAAAAGAAATCCACCATGGAAACCTACTGGGTTCCCGGCGTGAACCACCTGGGGACCTACGGGCGCTGGGCGTTCGCGGAATTTGCCGATGTCTATCAGATTGGGGCGGATTTCCAGCGAGTAGTGACGGCGCAGTTCGGTGCGATGATCGAGCAGATCGGAGGCCGCCGGTGACGAAGGAGGAAGCCCGCGAGCACATGGAATTAGCCGTGCAGGTCATGCGTAAATCCGTATCCGAACCTCGGGTGGACGGCAAAAATCCTCCCAGGGTGGGAGCCGTTTTGGTGCGGCCTGACGGAACCGTGGACACCGCGTGTAGGGGTGAGTTGCGCCACGGCGACCATGCGGAGTTCACGCTCCTTGAACGAAAGAATCGAGATCGCAAGCTCGATGGGTCGACTCTTTTCGCCACCTTGGAACCGTGCGCCCCCGATGCCCGTCGATCGCCAAAAATCGCCTGCGCCGAGCGGATTGTGCTAGCGCGCATCACGGAAGTTTGGGTTGGAATCGAGGATCCCGATCCAACCGTCGATCGCAAGGGCATTACGCATCTGCAGAACGCGGGCATATCGGTGCGGATGTTTGACCGGGATTTGCAGGAAGTTATCCGTGATGAAAATAGAGATTTCCTCGCGCAAGCAACGGAGCGGGCGGCGGCTCAAGCCGCGCCCAAACCGCCGGTGCTCTCCAGCATGGAAGATGTTGCCCGGCGCGCGGACTTTGACGATCTCTCCCGCGATGCGCTCGACGAATTCCGATTATCGGCGCGTGTTGCCGACCAGATTGATTCGCCCATCTTCCGCACTCGACTCGTGCAACTCGGGTTGCTTGAATGGGACAACGACAAGTTTAGACCCACCGGGTTTGGCCTGATTCTGTTCGGCACGGAACCTCGGTCCATCCTGCCTCAGGTTGGGCTGCTATGTACGATTCGGTACCGCGACGGCACCGAGGAAATCGCCAGTTTTGAAGGTCCCCAAGTTCTTGTACCGGGACAACTCATGAAATGGCTTGGCGATAAGTTACCAAATGTAATCGGCCGCACGACGGCCCGCCGGCGCAACACTCGTGACACGCTGTTTCCGCTAGTCCGCGAGGGGATTGTAAACGCGCTGGTGCATCGGGATTATGACATAGCCGGCGCCAAATGTCAGGTTTTCGTCACCCCGGATATTATTGAGATCCGCAGTCCGGGCCTGCCCATATCGCCGATTACGCTGGAACAACTCCAGTCCTTCGACGCCCCGATGCTGAGCCGAAACCCGGTGTTGCAATACGTTTTCGTTCGCATGGGACTCGCCGAGGAGCGCGGGATGGGCCTTGACTCAATGCGGAAGTTCGCAAAAGAGGAGGGGCTGCCATTGCCTAAATTTACATGGCAAAATCCTTACCTTATTCTGACGGTCTATCGCACGGTTGCCAGCGCAACCGCAACGCTCCCCGAAGCCTCACGCGAGGCGTTGTCGCTGGCGGAACAGGAAGGCTGGCAGTGGCTCACAAGCCGAGGACGCGCCAAGTCCCCCGAATATGCCCGGGCGATGGGCGTCGACGAACGTACCGCCCGAAGGCACTTGGCCAAGTTCGCGAAATTGGGCTTGGCTCGAATTGCGGGATCGGCACGTTCGACGATATATGAAGTCGCGTCGCGCTGACGGCGAGGAAAGAATGTAGTATTTGGACGGAAATGCGGACAATTGCCCGGATGCCTTGAGTGCCTTGCGAATTCCAGGAGAATCCGGACACGTCGGTGTCCATCCTCCAGGCCGTCGCGCCGACGCGTACCGGGTACAAAGTATGGCAAAAGCACCTCGAAACAAGAAAGCCGCGCCCAAGGAAGTCGTCACCCTCAAGCACGACCAGGCCTCCCGCAAGAACATTCCGACGGCTGAATATGAGTCTGTCATGGCCCACGAAGCGCAAAGCCCGATACGCGTCGCCTACGAACGCCGCAACCGCGATCTCGATCCGCAGCTTGTCTGGCGGGGCAAGGATGAGCAGGATGGGTCGGATTTGGTGGTGGCGGCCCCGCCGTTGTTTATTCAGGAGAAGGTGCAGCCCAAGGCGCTGATCGACGATCTGCTTCGCCAGAGCCAGGCCGCCGAGGCGCAGATCGACTTGTTCGCCGACTTCAACGGGCTTCCCGACACGGACGCCAGGACCGAGTTTTACGCCCACGACGCCCACTGGGCCAACCGGATGATCCTGGGCGACAGCCTGCAGGTCATGGCCAGCCTCGCCGAACGCGAAGGCCTGCGCGGCAAGGTCCAGTGCATCTACCTCGACCCGCCGTACGGAATCAAATTCAACTCCAACTTCCAGTGGTCCACCACGACTCGGACAGTAACCGACGGCAAGTTAGAACACATTACACGCGAGCCCGAACAGGTGAAGGCATTTCGCGACACATGGCGCGACGGTATCCATTCATACCTGACCTATTTTCGCGAGCGACTTACCGCCGCCCGTGATTTGCTAACGGAAACTGGATCGATCTTTGTCCAAATCGGCGATGAGAACGTTCACCGTCTTCGCGCTGTAATGGACGAAATATTTGGTGACGCGAACGCCGTAAGCGATTTGGTTGTTGCAAAAACAATTGGCCAAACGGCGGAATTTGTCCCGAATGTCGCTGATTACTGCCTGTGGTATGCCAAGAACAAAGAGAAGGCGAAATACCGGCAGCTATATCGGCCAAAGGAAATCGGCGGCGAGGGAACTTCAGGTTATCGGTTTGCAGAAGTGGGCCCGCTGAACTGGCGACCTCTCACGGCAGATGAAAAGGCGGGGATTGCTCCGCTGCCTCCGGGCATGCGGCTCATCGCGGTTGGCGATTTATCGTCGCAACGCCAAGGCCGGCCATCGGGCGAAGGTACGGCAATGCATTTCCCGGTACAATTGGATGGCCGATCCTATTATCCGTCGGGAACTCGTGGCTGGTCCACAACGGAGAATGGAATTACGCGACTGAAAGCAGCGCGGCGAATTTACGCATCCGGTGGCAGTGGGGTGGGTTATGTACGCTTTCTTGACGACTTCGCTGCGCTACCAATGACGAACATTTGGACAGACACGATAGGGCAAGCCCAATACGGCGGTGCGAAAACGTATGTTGTTCAGACCGCAACGAAGGTGGTCGAGCGCTGTGTTCTCATGTCCACCGACCCCGGCGATCTGGTTCTCGATCCGACGTGCGGCTCTGGCACGACGGCGTATGTGGCCGAGCAGTGGGGTCGGCGGTGGATCACGATTGATACGTCGCGCGTGGCGCTGGCCCTGGCGCGGGCGCGGATCATGGGGGCGCGGTATCCGTATTATCTCAAGGCCGACAGCCGCGAGGGGCAACTCAAGGAGGCGGAAGTGACGCATGCCGAGCCGTCCACCGCTCCGGTTCGCGGCGATCTTCGCCAGGGATTTGTCTACGAGCGCGTGCCGCACATCACGCTCAAGTCGATTGCCAACAACGCGGAAATCGACGTGATCTGGGAGAAATTTGAGAAGAACCTGTCCGTGGTCCGTGGTCAGTTGTCCGTTGCAACTGGCGCCGGAAAGACGCTGGAGGAATGGGAAGTGCCGCGCGAGGCGGACGCGAAATGGCCGGTGGAAGCGCGGAAGCTGCTCGAGGAATTCTGGAAGCAGCGCATCGCGCGGCAGAAGGAGATCGACGGCTCCATCGCGTCCAAGGCGGAGTTTGAGTTTCTCTATGACAAGCCGTACGTCGATGGCAAGAAAGTGCGGGTGGCCGGGCCGTTCACGGTCGAGAGTTTGTCGCCGCATCGCGTGATGACGGTGGGGGCGGATGATGAGTTGATCGATCCGCAAAAAGCGCCCGGCTCCAATGGCGACGGGCGCGATTTCGGACAGATGATCCTCGAACACCTGCGCACCGCCGGGGTGCAGCAGGCACACAAGGAAAACAAGATCGCGTTCACGTCCGTCACCGGCTGGCCGGGCAGGTACATTTGCGGCGAAGCGCGCTACGCCGACGCCCAGGGCGCCCAGAGGCGCGCCGGCATATTCATCGGCCCGGAGTTCGGCACTGTCGCCCGCCAGGACCTCGTTACCGCGGCGCGCGAGGCGGGCGACGCCAATTTCGACGTGGTGATTGCCTGTGCGTTCAACTACGAGGCGATGGCGTCGGAATTCAACAAACTGGGCCGCATCCCCGTGCTCAAGGCGCGCATGAACGCCGAACTGCACATGGGATCGGAGTTGAAGAATACCGGCAAGGGAAACCTGTTCGTGATCTTCGGCGAGCCGGACATCACCCTGTTGCCGGGAGCGGGCGGGCGGATTCAAGTGAAAATCAACGGCGTCGACGTGTTCCATCCCAACAGCGGCGAAGTACGCAGCGACGGCGCGGACGGCATCGCCTGCTGGTTCATCGACACCGACTACAACGACGAAAGCTTCTTCGTCCGCCAGGCCTATTTCCTGGGTGCAAACGATCCCTACAAAGCGCTGAAGACCACGCTAAAAGCCGAGATCAACGAAGACGCCTGGGCGACGCTTCACAGCGACACCTCGCGCCCCTTCGACAAGCCGGCCGGCGGGAAGATCGCGGTGAAGGTCATCAATCACCTGGGGGATGAAGTGATGAAGGTGTTTCGCGTGGAATGATGCGGGCCTTTCGCCGCGCGCTGGCGTCGATACAATTTGGATCAATGCCAGAGCACGTAACGATTCTCGGCGATGGCGCGATGGCGACCGTTTGCGCCATCCTGCTCACGCAGGGCGGCCATCGCGTGACGATTTGGGGGGCGTTCGAGGAATCGATTGATCGGCTTATTCAGAATCGCGAGCAGAGCAAGCTTCTGCCCGGCGCGCGGATTCCCGCCAATGTGCGCCTGACGGCCAACGACGCGGATTGTTTCACCGGCGCGACGATGGTTTTGTCGGCGGTGCCCACGCAGTACATGCGAAGCGTATGGCAACGCCTGGGGCGGCATCTGCCGGATGAAGCGCCGATTGTTTCGGTGGCCAAGGGAATTGAGAATACGACGCTGCTGCGGCCCACTGAGATCATCGCGGATGTGCTGGGCGCACTGGCCGGCGGAACAGAGCGGGTGAGTGCAGGAGTATCGCGAGGAGCGGCGCCCAGCTCCCTATCAAAAACCCGCGCCCGTCTTGCGGCGTTGTCGGGTCCGAACATCGCCGCCGAATTAGCAAAATGCCTGCCGGCAACAGCAGTCGCCGCATCGGGCAACGAGGCGGTCGCGCGACGCGTGCAGGCCACTTTTTCCACGCAATGGTTCCGCGTTTACACCAACGATGATGCCGTCGGCGTTGAACTGGCGGGGGCGACAAAGAACATCGTGGCAATCGCCGCAGGCATTCTCGATGGATTATCCGCCGGCAACAACGCGAAGGCCGCGCTGGTCACGCGCGGCCTGGTCGAGATTACCCGCCTTGGCGTGGCGATGGGCGCGCGGGCCGAGACATTCCAGGGGCTTGCCGGATTGGGCGATCTCATCACCACCTGCGTCAGCCCCGAAGGCCGCAACCGCACGATTGGCGAGCGCATCGGCAAAGGCCGGAAACTGGCCGACGTGCTGGCGAGCATGGACAGCGTGGCCGAGGGCGTCCCCACCACCCGCTCGGTCCTCCAACTCGCCCGCAGGCATCATGTGGAGATGCCGATCACCGAGGCGGTGCATGCCGTCTTGTTCGAGGACAAGGACGTTCTGCATGCGCTCAGTGACCTGATGAGCCGCGATCCGAAGCCGGAGGCAGGATAGGTGGAGGGACAGATGAGTGCTGAGAGATGAGTGTTGAGGGTTTAGGGTTTGGGGTTTAGGGTTTACTGACCGTTGCGCAATGAAGTTTAAACTTTTGGTATGTTCAATCCGGCCTGTTTAAAGAATGCGTGGACTAGCCAGCACTTGTTTCTGAGGCGGTTTACCGCCATATGGAGTTGCTCGTGAAGCTGTTCGGCATCTT
>DASRLH010000082.1:0-2380 GCA_035648595.1 Tepidisphaeraceae bacterium | reverse complement strand
CCGCGAGAGGACCGATGGGGGGTTCAATTGCGGGACGCCTCCGGTGCGGCGGCGCGAATCGGTGGGCACGAGAAGTTGGTAGACGTTGCATTCGTTTTCGCCGGCTTCGCTGACGCCGCCCTGGTCGATGAGGACGATGAGTTTGTTGGCCAGCAGGTCTTTCATGGCGCGCTTGGCGCTGGATCGGGAGAGGCCGGCATACTTCATGATGGCGGCCTGCCCGACCTGCACGCGGAACTGGTTGCGATGATCCGCGAAACGCACGAGTGGCAAATACGCGGCGCGCCCGGCATCGGAAAGGCCGGCCCAGGCTTGGGAATCGATGACGCGATTGAAGAGTTTGGCGAACCCGCCGGGTACGCCTCCATCGGTTCCGATCGTGACCGTGACCAGTTCCTCGTCGGTCTGAACGTCGATGTGATGTTTATGCTTTCCTTGGGCCACTTGCGCTCCGCGATATACAACGGGTTGTATAGGGGCGCGGGGCGTTATCTACCAAACTGTTGTTCGTGGCGCGACAGGGTGTCGGGCGCGACATATTGTCCGGCTCGGTGGTTTGGATGTTTTGCGTTCGCTAAACATGAATTTCAGGAGCTGGCGCGAGGGACACGGAGAAGCGGATTCGCAAGTCCGATTTATGAGCAAAAGAAGATTTGATTGTCTGATTTACGACGGAACAGTAGGTCTGCACTACACGCCGTCACGCGATCGATGCCGCGCTGGCGCTGGCGAGAACGCGGAAACCCGCCGACAAATTCGCGGGTTTCGGCGAGAAGTGCGAAAGTCAGGTTAAGGTTTTTGAGTTGCGGGACGACCGCATAAAGCATGTTCCTTCGCGTGTCCCATAGGCCGGACCGGGTGCTTTTGTGATCGGGAAGATCGTAGTTTTTCTACTCAAGCGCGATCGCCACGGGCGAGACGCCCGTGATACGTTACGGCGATCCTCCCACGCGCTTTGCAAACGGCTGAAACATCACAACCTGATCGTACGGAGCCTTCTCCGATTTCCGGAACGGCGAAACTGTCAAGCGGCTTACGCCCCCGTTTCTATCTTGGTCCCTTCGCTCCTTGGCGATCTTTGCGCAAAATCGCCCCGCCGAACACAGGTGGCGCATCGTGCGGAGGGTCGCTTAGTTCACGCTTTCGTTGCCGCGCGTACCGCCGCAAAGGCCAGTGCGGCTGCGTGGATTGTTTGCTCGATGACTTCATCGGTGTGCGCCAAACTGACGAACATCGCTTCGTACTGCGACGGTGCGAGGTACACGCCGTGGGCGAGCATCGCGTTGAAGAAGACGGCATAGGCGCGGGTATCGCAGGCCGTCGCATCGCTGTAGTTCTCCACCTTTTTGCCCGGCTCGGTTACGAAAAATGGTGTGAGCATCGAACCGACGCGGTTGATCGTGAGCGGAACCTCGTTTGTCTCCGCGGCACGAATCAGTCCATCGGCCAAGGCCGCGCTAAGGTTTTCGAGAGTGTCGTACGCCTGGGATTTGGGGGCGACCTCGACCGCAGTCAATCCGCCGTGAGATCGCTCCACATGGAGATCGGATGATGCGGGTTCGCGGAGGATTTCCAGCGTCGCCATTCCGCCGGCCATGGCGAGCGGGTTGCCGCTGAGGGTGCCGGCCTGATACACGGGGCCGCAAGGGCTGACCTGTTCCATGATTTTGCGAGGCCCGGCATATGCCGCGCAGGGCAATCCGCCGCCGATGACTTTTCCCAGACAGGTGAGATCCGGCTGCACGCCATAAAGCACCTGCGCCCCGCCCCAGGCCACCCGAAAGCCGGTCATTACTTCATCGAACAAAAGCAGCGCCCCATGTTGATCGCACAGGGCGCGAAGCCCTTGCAGATACCCCTCTGCCGGCGGCACCACGCCCATATTCCCTGCCACCGGCTCAACCGCGAAGCAGGCGATCTGCGGGCCGTGCTTGTCGAACAAGGCTTTGGCGGCGTTTAGATCGTTATATGGAACGAGAACCGTATTAGCCGTGACCGAATGCGGGATTCCGGGGCTGCTGGGCGTACCCAGCGTGAGGGCTCCGCTGCCGGCGGCGACGAGTAGGCCATCGGAGTGGCCGTGGTAGCAGCCGATGCACTTGACGATCAAATCCCGTCCCGTCGCCGCCCGCGCCAGGCGGATGGCGCTCATGGCGGCCTCGGTGCCGCTGTTCACGAACCGCACCATGTCCACGCCCGGCAGCGCACTGACAATCACTTGCGCCAGAGCCGTCTCGCTTTCGGTGGGAGCGCCAAAGCTCGTGCCCCGGCCGATGGCTTTGGAGAGCGCTGCGACCACCTGCTCGTTGGCATGGCCCGCGATGAGCGGACCGTAGCTGCCGACGTAGTCGATGTATTCATTGCCATCGACATCCCGCAC
>DASRLH010000081.1:0-6769 GCA_035648595.1 Tepidisphaeraceae bacterium | reverse complement strand
GGGAGGGCATGGCGGGGTTCCTTTCCGTAAATACAGGCACATTGCGGATAATAAGCAAAACAATCCGCCTGGCGGCGTTGCGAAGGGGAAGATCACCTGATCCGAGGCCAAAAGCAAGACGCACCGGCGGGGCATCGCCGCCCTTGCGCCAAAAGGCGGAGTTTGTCAGATCCCCGAGCTCTTCTGATTTATCTTCAAAGTCCGGGCGGCACGCCGCGATACGGGCGAATTTTTCTTGCCGTTCCCGCCAACAAGTGTCATCGCTCGGTTATACTACCATTTGTCAACTCTAATTGGCCACGCCTCGAGAGGTGTTCTTGCGAGCGGGCCATGAGCTTGCGAGAGAGGATTTCGCGATGTTCTGGAGAAAACGCAAGGGAGCGCCGGCTGGCCGCCGCGCCAATGTCTCGGCGCATCTGGATGGAACGCCGACTTGGGCCCCGGCACGCGCGATCATGGAATCGCTTGAGTCGCGGCTGCTTTTATCTGACACGCCGATTACCTCGATCAATCGCACGGCGGATTCAAATCCATCGCAGTATGTTTCGGTGAATGGCATGTTCTACTTCACGAGCCAGGATTCATCCAACCATGCCTTTCTCTGGAAATCCGATGGAACCGAAACGGGCACCACCCAAATCGCGTCATCGGGAGCGAGCAATTCTCCCAATACATGGTTCCTGAATCTCACGGCGTGTGGCGGGAAGCTGTATTACCTGTCCCCGACCGTCCAAGGGAGTGGTCAGGCACTGTTTGTTACAGACGGAACCCCGGCGGGGACGCAGCAGTTGCTGGAAGGCGACATGTCATTTGAAGGAGAGCCGTTTTTCAAGGAACTGAACGGCGAGTTGTATTTTGTAGATCTTCAGGGAACGACAGAAAACTTGTTTCGAACAGACGGCACGACTGGAGGTACTGTTCAACTGTCGAACTGGACCGCCAATTCGTCGTTACAGATCACTACCGAACTCACATCCATTGGCAGCACATTGTATTTTGGCGGGTGGGGTCCTCCAGATGGCATCGGGTTGTGGAAGTATGATTCGGTGTCTGGTGAAACCCAGCCGGTTAACGATGTCCCAACCGGGTCACAAGATATAGACCCAACCAATCTTACCAACGTCAACGGCACTCTTTTCTTCAGCGCCTTCGACTCCGCGCATGGCAGGGAACTATGGAAAAGCGACGGCACCGCCGCTGGCACCGTCCTCGTCGATGACATCAACCCCGGAACAGCCGACTCGTCACCCTCGGACATCACCAGTTTCAACGGCAAAGCCTATTTCTTCGCCCAGAGCGGCAGCAGCGGGGCGTACCAACTTTGGACGAGCGACGGCACCGCCGCGGGAACCCATCTCCTGGACACTCCTTCCTTTACTCCCACCGCCAACACCGATCCGCTACAGTTGCTGAGCCTCAACGGCAAGCTCTATTTCACGGCCGACGATGGAACGCATGGCGTACAGGTATGGGAATCCGATGGCACGACCGCCGGGACAGTGATGCTCCCAGCAACCTCCGCCGGAGGCTATACCAGCCCGACCAATCTTGGCGCGGTCGGCAATGAATTGCTTTTCACGGCCAGCGACCCCGCCCACGGCAACGAACTCTGGAAGAGCGACGGAACGCCTGCCGGAACCATGCTCCTGAAGGACATCGATCCCGGTGATGGAAGCTCCTATATCGCATTCCTCACAAATCTCGGCGACAAGACAATGTTCACCGCCTACGACGGCAAACATGGACTTGAGCCCTGGATCACTGACGGCGCAACCGCCGGAACCATGCTGCTCAAGGATCTCAACGCCACGAACGTCGTTGCATTTCCACAATCCTTCATCCCGTATGGGGACAAACTTATCTTCACGTCTGCCGAAGTCATTACTGCCACGCCCTATAGGGAAGGTTTCGGATTTCTTGGCTTATGGGTGACAGACGGCACGGATGCGGGCACGGTGAAACTTTCATCTTTGGCCGGCGTCCAGCCAGGTTCTGCCCAGTCCCCAGCTTGGGTCGACTATAACGGAGCCATCTATTACGCGGGCGCCGGCGGTCTTTGGAAGACCGACGGCACGGCCGCCGGGACGTCCATGGTTCAGGCGTTTACCCTTCCTGCGGGAGAGGCAGGGAAAGGATCGATCTCCTCCCTTGCCGTCTGGAACAATCGGCTTTATTTCGCTGGCTCCGACAACATGGGAGAGGAATTATGGACCAGCGATGGTACCGCCGCTGGAACTCATCTCGTTGCTGACATTTCCCCTCCCTTGCACACCGGTCCGCAGGATTTCGTGCCGATCGGCAACGAATTGTTCTTCACTGCCGACTACGGGAGGCTCTACCGAACCGACGGCACCACCGCCGGCACCATGCAGGGCGGCCCATCATTTGTGTTTCCATCGTCGTACTACTGGAACAACGTGTCGGCGACGGTGAATGGCATCTCGCTTTTTGTCGCGAGCGGGAATGGCACTCCCTCCATGCAACTGTACCGAACCGCCGGGGCCACAAACCAGTATTTTCGTGTGCTCTCCTCGGTCAATCTATCAGTTCTCTCTGGAATCACACTCCTGAACGGCGCGGCATACTTTCTAGCCCGCGACTCTTCCGGGAGTCTGGCGCTCTGGAAATCAGATGGAACCGACAGCGGCACTTCGATCGTTGCACAGGTGGCCCCGTCAAGCAGCGGCGGCTCAATTACCGGTGATCTAAAAGATGTGAATGGCATACTCTATTTCACCGATCCCGCCGGCGCGCTGTGGAGATCCGATGGGACCGCCACCGGCACCGTGCCCGCTCTGAACACGGGCGGCACGGGAGCAAGCCCGGCATACTTCATCCTCAACAATCAAGCATGGAGCACGGCGGGCAGCCCGGTCGGCTTCGACAATCCTCCGTGGAGCGTTGCACTCGTGGACGGGCAGTTTTTCTATACGGACCGCAACCAGAATTTCTACGCGGCGACCCCCTTGCCAGAGGCGCCGCCAGCGAGTCCATCGGCGCTCTCCGCCGCGTCTGCTGCCAACGGCGCAATCGAACTGCAATGGTCCGCCTCCTCGAATCAGGCCGCCTTCGTGCTGAACCGAAGCACCGATCCCTCATTCGGCAGCGTGGATCTCGCTGTCACGATCGGCGACCCGCAGGCGACGACTTACGTGGATCACGCCGCCGCGCTGGGAGTGCGGTACTACTATCGAATCTCGAGCTACGACCGCGCGGGAAGCTCGGGTTACTCCTCGCCAGCCAGCGCGATCGCGCAGGCTATGGTGATCGGCGCGGCGCTGAACTTCGATTCCACGACTCTGCCGCTCACGACCGGCGCCGATGGCCTGCTTTTATTCGCGCTGCAACGACGAACCGATCTCCCGTGGTATGGGATCCGCCAATTCCAAGTCACCCTTGATGCCGCCGCGGTACTCCTGGCCGCGGATGTGAACGTCATCGGCGCCAACGGCGCCAACTACGGGCCGGTCACTTTATCGGCATCCGGCAACACCTACACCCTCACGCTCGCGCGGCCCGTCACGACCGCCGACCGGCTGACCCTCACCATCGGCAATGCCGCCGTCGCCCCATACAAGCGCGAGATCGACGTGCTGCCCGGCGATGTCAACGACGACGGCAAGGTTAACTTCGCCGACTTCGTTGCCATGTCCAACCATTTCGGAATGAAGCTTTCTCCGATCGCATCGTTCTTCGGCGACTTCAACGGCGACGGCATCGTCAACTTCGCCGACTTCGTGATCCTCTCCAATGATTTCGGCAAGTCGCTGCCCGCCGTTCAGTCGCCGGCCATCCGACAATTGGCGGTGTTTTCGGCGACGCCGATCGTGGCCGCGCCCGCCGCGAAGCGCGTACGACCGTTCAGAGTTCAGCCCGTCATTCATGGGCGTGTTGTGGGCAAGTCACCAAAGCCAGGGACGGCGTGATATGGTGCTATGATGAGCGCGGGCTGATTTTCGGAGATGCATAAACATGACGGCGATACAGGCCAGGCCGCTGGATTTGGATTCCGACCTCGAACGCCGCGCCGGCGAGTCGGGAATCGAGTTCGTGGGCGGCCAGTACATCGAGAAGCCGATGAGCATTGAAACCGCCGAGATCGAAATCGCGGTCGGCGCGCTATTGCGCGCTCATGCAATGAAAACCGGCGAAGTGCGGGTGCTGGGGTCCTCGGTTGGGTATCGATGCTATGCCGAGGATCCGCGCAAGTTTCGCAAGCCGGATCTATCCGTCATTCGCAATGATCGCCTCAAGGGGATCGACCCGCGCGAAGGATTTTTGCAAATCCCCGCCGATCTGGTCATTGAGGTGGTCTCGCCCAACGATCTGGCTTACGACGTGGCCGCGAAGGTTCAGGAATATCTGGGCCACGGCTTCAAACAGGTTTGGATCGTGAATCCCCACACGCGGACGGTGGAGGATTATCACGCCGACGGGTCCATTCGCCTGCTGCGTGAGGACGCGCAAATCACCGCCGAGGAACTCCTGCCGGGCTTTTCCTGTCGGGTCGCGGATTTCTTTATTGTATCTCGTGAGTAAACAGGAACCAATGATAAATGCTTGGGAAGCGAGTGCTTTCGTCGAAGGAATCGCAATTGCCGTCGAACCGATCCAATTCATAGACCGCGCTGTCGCCGGGCTTGACCGCGACCTCCACATCATCATCCTCGCACATGTAACCAATCGCGATGAAACCCTCGCAGCACATGGATGGGCCGACGTATTTGACCCCCAGGCGTGCGACGCTGTCGTACCACTCAATGTGACCATAGCGGCTGAATAGCTCTCGCACGTCAGTCGGCAGATCGTCGCGCACCGGAACCGCAGTGGCCAGCGCCTTGGTGAGGGTGAACCGCTCTGAATCTTCGAGAAGCTTCCAGACCCGTTGCTTCGCCTCGTCGCGGGGGATTTGGGAAATCGCTTTTCCGATTTCGACAAATCGCGCGTGAAGGCTTTGAGACTCGGAAGAAAGCTTGATAGGCCTTGGCTTCCATACAAACCACCCGAGCACGGCAAGAAGCAATACAAACGCCACCGCGAAGCGGACGGTGAAAAGGTGGAACCCGGCAACAGCGAATGCACCCACGCCTGCCAGCGCTACCACACTATACGCGAGCCCGATGGCGTCCCAGCGCTGCGCGCGACGGCGCGTGGGACTCGATTTGCCGATTACCACTTCTTCGCCTGGCTCGCCACCTTCATCGGCAGTCCGAATAGATCGATGAATCCGCGGGCGGCGGTGACGTCGTAGCCTTCCATGCTGAAGCTGGCCAGTTGCGGGTCGTAGAGGGTGTGCGGGCTGGCGGCGCCGACGGCCATGGCGCGGCCCTTGTACAGGCGGATTTTCGCGCTGCCGGTGACGGCGGCGTTGGTGTGATCCACGAACGACTGCAACGCCTCGCGCAGGGGGTGGAACCATTGGCCGTAATACACCAGCTCGGCGTAGCGCAGGGCGATCTGCTGCTTGTAGTGGGCGGTGTCGCGTTCGATGCAGATTTGCTCGAGGGCCTTGTGGGCCTCGTAGAGGATGGTTCCGCCGGGCGTTTCGTAGACGCCCCGGCTCTTCATGCCGACCAGGCGGTTCTCGGCCAGTACCGTGATGCCCACGCCGTGCCGGCCGCCAATTTTGTTGAGTTCCGCGATGACTTCATGAGCAGCCAGTCCCTTGCCGTTGACGGCCACCGGGTTGCCGCCCTCGAAATCGACCGAAACGATTTCCGGTTCATCGGGCGCTTTCTCCGGCGGCACGGTCATGGTCAGGCACGCCTCCCAATTGGGCTCCTGGTCCGGGTGCTCGATCTCCGCGCCTTCGTGGCTGATGTGCCAGAGATTGCGGTCCTGGCTGTATATCTTTTTCTTGCTGACGGGGATCGGGATATTGTGCTTCTGGGCGTAATCGATCGCGCTCTCGCGGTCGCGCAGCTCGAACCTCGGGTCTTTCCAGGGGGCGATGATCTTGAGGTTGGGCCCCAGTGCCATGTAGGTGAGTTCAAAGCGAACCTGGTCATTGCCCTTGCCGGTCGCGCCGTGGCCGACGGCGTCGGCGTTGGTCTGCCGGGCCACTTCAACCTGCTTTGCCGCGATGAGCGGGCGCGCGATGCTCGTC
This sequence comes from Tepidisphaeraceae bacterium, assembly GCA_035648595.1. Classification (GTDB taxonomy): domain Bacteria; phylum Planctomycetota; class Phycisphaerae; order Tepidisphaerales; family Tepidisphaeraceae; genus RYN-428. The sequence goes on along the minus strand of DASRLH010000081.1, from coordinate 663 downwards.
CCCAGCAAATAGTCCTGCTCGTAAATCGCATGCGCCCGCAGCATCGGGAAGCAGTAATCGCGCGCGAATTCCTCGCGCAGGTCCATCACGACGACTTCATCCGCGCCACTCTTATACGCCTTGTCGGCGATGCCCTTGAGTTCATCCCCCTGTCCCAGCTCGGCGGCAAACGCCACGAGCTTCACGCCCGGATAGCGCTCCTTTAGCCAGGGAAGAATGACGCTGGTATCCAGCCCGCCGCTGTAGGCGAGGACGATCTTTTTGGGTTGATATTCGGACATTGACGGTTGCTCGGATTGTCTTGGCGCGGCGAACCAGAAGAAAAAATCACCACGGAGACACGGAGGGCACAGAGGCGCGTTCGACGCGATATGTCCGCGGGCGAATTATTCGAGAGCACGTTTCGTGTTGATTGCAGCGCCTGACCATGCCAAGCTGCTCCCGCCAACTGGGAAAACGCTCGATCTGTGGAGGATTGCTTTGAAGATGAGCAATACTTCAAGTGATCGGACTAACGCGCCATCCGCACGGGCGAGACGCCACAGGCGTCCGGGATTTTGCTTGGCGTGACAATAGCAATAATCTGCATTGCGCCAGCCGTTGGTTTGTGTCATGCTGCCCGCGTGGCATTCGAGCCTGCTCAATCCTCGGTTCCCGGCTCGC
>DASRLH010000080.1:0-6081 GCA_035648595.1 Tepidisphaeraceae bacterium | reverse complement strand
CTGGTGGGTGTCCCGCGAGCCGGGAACCGAGGATTGAGCAGGCTCGAATGCCACGCGGGCAGCATGACACAAACCAACGGCTGGCGCAATGCAGATTATTGCTATTGTCACGCCAAGCAAAATCCCGGACGCCTGTGGCGAGACGCCCGTGGAGTCGCGGTACGCCGCGATGTTCGACCGGTACTCCGGTCGAAGGTGCAAGAGCGCAGCGTTCTTCGTGTGCGTGAAGCCATCGGTCGCTGCGATCAGGTAGTTTGGCCGGCGTACCGGCCAACGCTGCGGCGTACCGCAGCCACGGGACTACGGCGAGCGCTCAGTCGAGCCGCGAGCCGCCCGTGCCACGAATAATGGCCGCTCCCAGGTGAACCCGCTCCCGAGGTCGGGGCGAAGCATCGTTTGGAATAAAAAATCGCTTATGCTTCCATCGGCAGCACAATTATTCGCTCATGCCAAGTGGTTGTCCGTAAGGGATTTCAATTCAAACTGTTAATATGGGTAAAGAAATTTTTGGGTTTCTCCGATATATTGGGTGTCGCAAGTTATCCAGTTTAACAGGCGACGCAATAAGGTTGGCACGGATGCCGCCAAACAAAAGATAGTGGACGAGCTGGTAGTTGGATTTTATCGGCCCTGCCACGGAGAACGCATCCATGACGACTGTAAGCACCGATCCGATCGTGAATCTTTCGGGCCTGTACATCGAGCCGCTTTTGACCGGCGACCGCGAAAACTGCCGCAAACTCATTGATGCCGCCCTTGCCGGCGGATTGAGCGCGCATACCTTGTTGACCAAATTGGTCTGGCCGACGATGGAATTGCTGCAATCGCTTTACCGCGAAGACCGCATCAGCATCTCCAGCCTGAACATGGCCACCCGGCTGAATCGCACGCTCACCGACCAGCTTTGCTCCCGCCTGGAGCGCCAATCGCCCAATGGCAAAAAGGTGCTGATCTTCTGCGGCAACGATGAACCCGAGGAACTGGGCGGCCAAATCTGCGCCGACCTGTTTGAAGCCGACGGCTACAACGTGCGCTTCGCCGGCGGGGGGGTGCCCGAAGACGAAGTCCTCAAACTCATCGGCGACCTGCGGCCCGACCTGCTCGTGCTGTTCGGCACCCTCCCCACCGGCGTGCCTGCCGTCCGAAAACTCATCGACTATCTCCGCGAAGTGAATAGTTGCCCGGAGATGCAGATCATGTGCTGCGGCGGCATCTACAAGCGTGCCGAGGGATTGTCCGAGGAAATCGGCGCCGACCTATATGCCCCGGATGCCGCTGACGCGGTGCAGGTAGCCAACGAGCATCCCAACCGCAAGGCGACCGTGGATCAGCAGACCGTCGGCCGCACACGCCGAATCCGCAAGGCCGAGGCCCGCAAGCAGCAGATCAGCCGTGACAGCGAAGTCGCCATCGCACAGGCGGGATGAGGCACGGGCGGTTCGCTGTCTGTAGAAACGGCGTCCTCGCCGCTTTCCCTGCTTCGCAATAGTCAGTTTCATCCGTCATGGATGCCGGCCGGTGACACGCGGAGCGTGTCGCCGGCCGCTTATTTCCTGAAAAAAACCTCGTACCCCTGCTGAAACTGATTCACAAACCCCTTGGGCAGCACCGGCATCTGAGAGATGTAGACCCCGATCGCCTGATCCTTAACCGCTTGCACCGACCGCACGTCCAGCCGCAATGCGCCGGCAAGTTCGCTGGGATGAAGTGACAGGCGAAACTCGCCTTTCCAGAGCAGCCAGATCGGATAGCAATACACATCGGGCGCGACGCCGGCTTGGGCGCTCGCGGCGTCAATCAGCCGATAGACGGCCTCATGATCTGGATGACAGTCCAGCGGATGATTCATGTACAACTCGCCCGGATCAAAAGCGCGCAGCAATTCGGCAATCTGTAAAATACCTCGCCGTCGGAGGCTTTCCTCCAGATGCGTGAGACCCTGATCCGGCAGGTCGAGAAAAAGGACATCCCGCGGCGAGACGCCCAGCAACGCCGCCGCTCGCAACGCCTCATCCTTTCGCGTTCGCATCAGTTGGTCGCCATCCAGTCCTTCGATGTGGCTATGCGACTGGCGGCCATCGGTGACAATGACGATGCGCACCTCCACGCCGGCTTGTCGTTTGAGGGCGATCAGGCCGCCGCAGCCGAACGTCTCGTCATCGTGGTGGGGCGCGACAATCAGTGCGCTTTTGTGCGAAAGCGTCATCGGCAAACTGGCTTCGTGCATCATCCAATGATGAAGCCGCGGCGCCTGCCAATCGCGCAACGGGATCAGCAGGGGGCGCAGAATGCGCCGTAACCGCCGGACGATGGCGCCGCCGATGGACCGGCGCGGCGAACGGACCGATGGGCCCGCGCTTGTGCTGCTGAAAACCGGGGCGGGAGGGGAAGGGGTCATGGCGTGACGGTTCCGCTTCCCGCCCGCTTAATCGCCAGCGCCCCCAGGCTGCGCCATGCGGCGAGGCTCCTGGGCCCAAGCCGGCAAGCCTGCCAGCCCAATTGCAGGGCCTGCCCCTTGCGGCCCTGGCGGTGTTTTTCCCATGAGGCGCCCATCAAAATCAATTGTGTATTTGACGAAGCCGTGTGGACCCCGGCATCCGCCGGCGGCGGCTCGGGCGGGCAGCCGCGATCGAGATCGTCGGCGCCGGTCGCAAGACGTTGCCGCTGAAACTCGCGCGCGATTCCATCGAAGAATATCCGCCGGACGTTGGGTTGCGTATGCGTGGTCGAGGTATCGTGCAGGCGGTAATGGTACGCCAGATGCGCGTCGTAAAAGATGCGCGATCGCTCCGCAATTCGGAATTGCAAATCGATGTCCTCGGCGGTGATGAAGTATCTGCGAAACTCGCCGACCGATCGCATCAAATCCATGCGCACCGCCCATGTGCACAGGCTGCCGCGCGCGACGCCGCCGCGGAGTTCATCGGTAATATCCTGCGTGCCCAGGTCCCCATTCATGTCGGCCAGGAACTTACCCGCCGGCGTCATCGCCCACATGCTGCCGCTGACGGCCCCGTATTCAGGATGGCCGGCAAGAAACTGAACCTGCCGGGCCAGCCGATCCGGCGGATATAAATCATCAGCATCGCATCGGCACCAGATGCTCCCCGAAGCGGCGGACAATCCCGTGTTCAGCGCATCCGCTATCCCCTTGCCCGAGCAAGCCACCACGCGCACCCGGCCATCGTTCCAGCCCGCGGCGATATCCTTCAACTCATCAGTGCGGCCGGCATCATCAATGAGGATCAGCTCCAGATCGCCCAACGTCTGCCGCAACACGCTCTGGGCGGCCGCCGCGAGATATTCGCGTTCGTGGGCCACGGGCAGGAGGATGGAAACGGCTGGACTGTGCGACATAAACGCCGGATTCTCGAAGGTCTATCCCTATCTACTTCGGGATAGAAAGCTAACACGTTTAGAACGGGGCGGGAAGTTGCTTTCTTCATTTGGATTTGTTTCGGATTTCGTGCTTCGGATTTCGGATTTTCAACTCCACTTGGGTTGCGGGCGCGGTCTACGCGGGGTTGAATTGGCGCGCTAAAGCGCCTGTTCGTTGGTTTCTCCGGTGCGGATGCGGACGACATGTTGGACGGGGTATAGGAAGATTTTGCCGTCGCCGACTTCTCCGGTGCGGGCGGCCTCGGAGATGGCGGCAATCGCCTTGTCGGCGTCCTCCTGCTTCACGCACAGCTTGAGCATCACCTTGGGCACGAACCCCACGTCCATCTTCGCCCCCCGATAGCGCTCGGTGTGGCCCATCTGCCGGCCAAACCCCTTGCATTCGATCGCCGTGACGCCCAGAATCCCGATCTTCGCCAGCGCGCCTTTGACGGCGTCGAGCTTGTGCGGCTTGATGACCGCCTCAATCATCTGCATGAGCTGCTCCCTGGTCGCGCGCCCGGCTCACGCCGTACGCTTTGGTTCGCTTGTTCCTGTTTGATGATGCCAGTGGACCATCATACGCGAGGAAGGTCGAGAATGCACATGGAGTTGGCGGAGATGCTCAAAGCACACAACCATTTCCCATGATTATGGTTCAGGCGGGTTCACCGACTTTTTTTCTTTTTATTCCGGTCCTTCTTCTCCATAAACCCCGACTTTTTCATCTTGAGTTGCGGCCCGCCGGGCATTCCCAGGCCCGCGAGGTTGCCGCTCATGAGTTGTTTCATCATTCCGAACTTGCCTTTGATTCCCATGCCGCCAACGGCTTTCATCGTTTCGCGGCTCATCTCGAACTGCTTGGTCGATCGGACGCGATGAACCGACGCCAGCTCGCCTCAACGAACGGCAATGCCCAATCGAACATCCGAACGCCAATTGTGAAAATTCCATAAATTTTGGTGGTTCCTCGAACCGCCAGTCGTCGCCTATACGTTACGAGAAAGCATTCGAGAAATCTCGATGCGTCCCGACGTTCGGACGCAATGGGATTCAACTCGCGCTATTCGTGGAAAGGGATTTCATGTTATTTCATCTCTTAAGGCGTGCCCGCCAACATCGCTCTTTTGCCTCCGTACGCGAGCGTTCGGCAATTACGGTTCGCAGGACCGCGCGCCTGTGATTGAAGCGCTCGAGCAACGTCAGCTACTGAACGCGTCGCTCGTGGCAGCGTACCATCTGGACGAGGGCAGCGGGCAGGTAATTTTCGATTCGAGCGCCAACGCAAACAGCGCGTATTTGTCCGAGACCGGCGTAAATTGGGAAGCACCGGGATACGGAGGCGCCGGCTCGGATTTGGCCTTCGATGGCACCGGAGGCTATGCCGATTTGGGCAATCCCAGCGCGCTGAACTTTTCAGGCGCAATTACGCTGTCGGCCTGGGTAAAGCCTTTGAGCACCGATGGCATTCAAGATGTCATCGCGCATGGTTATACGACATCCCCCTCGAATGCCGAGGTGTTTTTGCGTGTTGACAAGGGGCAGTACGAGGTGGGCTCGTGGGACGGCACGGTTCACTGGGCGTGCGCCCCGATTCCGGCGGGCGACCTGGGAACCTCGGTGCATCTCGCCGGCGAGTACGACGGCACTGGATGGCGGCTCTACCGCGATGGGCAGTTCGCCGCCAGCCAGAACGATACCGTTGGCTCACTGCCAGTCAGCGCCGACTGGACCATTGGCTCTGATGCCCTGACAAACCCCACCGACCCTCGCGCGTTCGATGGATCCATTGACGAGGTGCGGATCGACGACACCGCGCTAACAGCCGGCGAAATTCAGGGCTTGGCCGCCGCAACGCCCGTTGCTCCGCCCAGCGGCCTGACCGCGACAGCGCAATCCACGACCGAGATCAATCTTGCCTGGACCGACAACAGCGCGGGGGCGACTGCTGAGCAAGTTTGGAAAACCCCGGACGGCATTAACTGGTCCCTCGCCGCCACGCTCGCGGGCAATGCGACAACATTCAGCGATACAACTTTGACCGAAGCCACACAGGAGGCGTACGAAGTCTGCGCGATCGCTCCTGACCCAACGGGTCTTAGTTCCACCGGGTCGGCATCGTCAGGATTTGCCAGCCCCGCTTTCGAAATGACGCTTCCGGCCGCGCCGACGAATCTAACTGCCACTGCTTCCGGCGGCGGAGTCGCTCTGGCATGGTCGGACCATTCGCAGGCTGAAAGCGGATACGGGATCTACCGGTCCCTTGACGGAACCACCTTCACGCTGGTGGACAGCGTTGCGCCGGATGTTACGTCGTACGACGACCTCGCCGCGCCCGACGGGAGCGCCGATTACTACGAGGTCCGTGCCCTGGATGATGGGGGCGAGTCCGCCCCGACGCCGGTCGCAAGCGCGACGCCCGTATTGCCGCTGGTCCTGGCCGACGACCCGGCCGTGCCGCCGTGGGGACAATCCCGGATGGTTTACACCATCGCCCACGGCCAAACGATGAACGCCTCGGCTGGCGACGGCGTCCTGACCAATGACGTGGACCCCAATGGATGGACGCTCACGGTCGCCTCCCATTCGAATCCGGCCCACGGCACGCTCACCCTCAACTCCGATGGAAGCTTCACATACGCCGCCAATAATAATTTTACCGGCCAGGATTCATTCACCTACACGGCGACCGACGATATCAAC
>DASRLH010000079.1:0-4160 GCA_035648595.1 Tepidisphaeraceae bacterium | reverse complement strand
TTGTGTTACGGACCGGACTTTCACCTCCTGCTGCTCTCCACCCCGCCTCGCGGCGACGCAGTTGCAATTGGTTACGAGCGGCCAACGTCCGCTCGGAGGGGACTTGCACCCCTCAGACCTGATACACTCCCAGGCGCACTGGCACGGGCGGCACGCCCGTGGCTTGCTGCACGCACCAAGCAAAAATCGGCATTCCGCTGATCGGTGCGGAATACCGTACCCATGGACAGGTTGCCCATGCCACAAAATGTTGGCGGCGCCCCCGTGCTAATTTCCGACTAATTCCCGCTGCGGGCGCGCGATTTGATAAGTAACGGGGGAGGGCCCGAAACGGCCCAGGTGAAGCTTAAGTTTTCAGCAATCGCCGCGAATGAGCATCAATGCTGCATATCCGGCATGCAGCCTCCATGAGCGATTTGTTTATGTTGCAACGAATCGAAATGTCGTCCTCTTCACCCTTGCCGGACCTGGAGCCGGGGCGCTGGCGGATGCTGAACTACGCATGGGTTTCGTTCTTTCTGACCTGTGGGGAGCGTGGCGTTTATGACGATCTTGCTGTTGACCGATGCGCGGACCTTCTTTCTTTCAATGGCCGTCACGGGGATGGCCGGGTTCGCGGCGTGCTGGCTGCTGCGCGAGCCGGGAAGAGCGCGCGAGGCACGTCCGGTAAAAGCGGGTGTGGGCGCGGTGGACGATCTGCCCGCGGCGATTGGGGCCGCCTGAGGCAACCCGGACCGGCGCAAAACCTTTTCACCGGCTTGGGCATCAACGGCAAGGAAGCATTCATGCGGAAGACGAACGTTGTGTTTTGTGCGGCGATTCTGGGCACGAGTGCGCTGGCTTGCGCGCAATCCACGGCGCCTTCGGGAGTCGCGCCGGATTCCGCCGCATCCCCGGTGGATACGTCCCAATCGGCGCCGCCGCCCGCGCAAGGCGGCCCGAAGGCGGCTGCCCCCGTACAGTCATCGCCTCGCCCCGGCAGCGGCGCCGGCGGGCCGGGGCCTTATACCGTCGTGAGCTGGAACGAAGACTGGTCCTACCTCCGCAACCCGGACCACAAAACCGACTTCCTCGACCCCATCAAGTACATCCCTTTCAACGAAGACGGCGACGTATACCTGTCGTTTGGCGGCCAAATCCGCGAGCGCTTCGAGGATTTCAATCACGCCCTTTTCGGCGCCGGCCCACAGACCCGCGACGGCTATTACCTTCAGCGGTATATCGCCCATGCCGACCTGCACGTCGGGCCCGATTTCCGGGCGTATGTGGAGGCGACGAGCTCATTCATCGATCATCGCAACGGGCCGACGCGCCCCACTGACGCCAACAGATTTGATCTGATGCAGGGTTTCGTGGATATGCGGCTGCCCTTTGACGATGCCGATTCGCTGACGATGAGGGTTGGCCGCCAGGATTTAAGCTATGGGGCGCAGCGGCTGATTTCGCCGTTGGATTGGGTGAACACCCGCCGCACGTTCGACGGCGGCAAGCTCTCGTTTGAGATGCCGCACAATACGCTCGACGCGTTTGTGGTGCGGCCGGTCATTATTGATGACATACACCCCGATCAGGATGATGCCCATACAACTTTCTCGGGCATCTACGACACCTGGAAACTCGTGGACGTGCTGCCCAGGGCGAACACCACGTTCGAGCTCTATGTGCTGTCGCTGGACAAAAGCAGTCGGGCGGTCGAAGCCACTTCGCCGGCAATCAAGGTGGGGTCGGATACGTACACATTGGGCACGCGCCTCTCGGCGACGCCGCGACCCTGGGATTTTGATGTCGAACTGGATTACCAGTTTGGCCGCTCGGGCACGGGAACCGTCAACGCCTGGTCCGTGGCGATGGATGGTGGATATACCTTCGAGCAAGCCCTTTTTACGCCGCGCGTGAATCTCGGCTTTGACGCCGCCAGCGGCGACCGTAATCCCAACAACCCCGACAGCCAAACCTTCAATCAGCTTTTCCCGCTGGGCCATGCGTACTTCGGATTCATCGACGTGATCGGCAGGCAGAACATCATCGATCTTCATCCAGGCTTCGAGCTGGCCCTGGCCAGGAATAAGGCCTATTTCCAGAAGCTCAGCTTCCGCACCGACTATCACATGTTCTGGCGCGAGAACACAAATGACGCCGCCTACAACGCCGCCGGCGGTGTGCTAAGGGCCGCAGGCACAAATCGCGACCAAACCATCGGCAGCGAAGTCGATCTGCTGCTCAATTGGCAGATCGACAGGCACCTGTCGGCATACGCCGGCTACAGCCACTTTTTCACCGGTGCCTTTATCGATCACACCGGCGCGAACCACGACATCGATTTTATCTACACCGCCTTGCAATATGATTTTTAGCAACCGTGAGCGAAGTTCCGGGATTGGCGTGAATGTTCAAAAGAGTTGGGTGGAAATCGATTTTGAGGTGGGGCAGACATTCTTGTCTGTCACGAGTCCGCGAGCGGGGGCATTCCTGCCCCCCGAGCGGACTCGTAGCAGCAGCGGCAACATCAATCGAATCGACTCCGATGAGAAGAGTCGAATCGCTCGGGCGGCAGGAATGCGGCCCGCTCGTGATTCGAATGGCAGACAAGAATGTCTGCGCCGCCGGATGCTCGGCCTGACTGCGGGAAACTCGTGCCGCGCCGCTTTGACGGAGATCGGAGTTGGGAAGATATGCACCAGGAATTCACCGAGGAGCAGAAACAGTATTTGCAGGGATTTGCCGCCGGCAGCGGGCTGCAAAATCGGGGGATCTCGCTGGCAGTGGTGCCCGCCGCGCCGACCTCCGCGCAGGACGCGGGAGGCGCAGTCAATGCTAACGGCGCGCGGGGAATGGGCGCAAATGCCGCGTCGCGATCCGCCGGTGAATCCGCCTCTGGCGCCGACGCCCTTTTACGCGCCGCCCAGGACCGTATCATTTCCGCCGGCGGAAAATTGGTCCTCGAAGAACAAGTCAAGCGTAATAAGAATGGGCTGGATTTGTGGGATGAAATGCTCACCCACGCCCGAGCCAACCGCTTTCCCAAGGGGACCGACGTATTTCTCTTCAAGTTCCAGGGCCTGTTTTACGTCGCGCCGGCGCAGGATTCATTCATGTGCCGATTGCGATTGCCTGCGGGCATCATCAATTCGCATCAGATGCGCGGCGCAGCCGATCTGGCCGAGCAGTATGCCGGGGGAACCGCCGACGTGACCACCCGCGCCAACCTTCAAATCCGCCAAATCGGCGCGAAGCACACGACCGATCTGCTCGCCGGCTTATTTGATCTTGGCATCATCCCGCGCGGATCGGGGGCCGATAATATTCGCAACATTACCGCCAGCCCCACCGCCGGTTTTGATCCGCGCGAGTTGATCGACACCCGCGCGCTCGCCCGGCAGATGCATCATTACATTCTCAATCACCGCGAGATGTATGGCCTGCCGCGCAAATTCAACATCGCCTTCGACGGCGGCGGGGGCTCGATCAGCGCGCTGGAAGACACCAACGACATCGGCTTCGTTGCCGTCCGCGTGAATGCGGGTGTGCGCGCCGGAAGTGATGATTTGGCGCCTGGCGTCTACTTTCGCATGCAGTTGGGCGGCATCACCGGGCACAAGGATTTTGCCCGCGACACGGGGGTATTGCTGACGGCGGAGGAATGCATTCCCGCGGCGGCGGCCATCGTGCGGGTGTTCCTCGAACATGGAGATCGCACCGATCGCAAGAAGGCGCGGCTCAAGTATCTGCTGGATGCGTGGGGGATCGAAAAGTACCTGGCCGAAACCGAAAAGCATCTGCCGGAAAAATTCCGCCGACTGCCCCTGGAGCAGTGCCAACCGGCGGAGGGACAAGCGGATCGTCTTGCCCATGTTGGTTTTCACCGGCAAAAACAGGACGGGCGAATGTACCTGGGCGTGGTCTTGCCGGTCGGAAGGATGCGCGCCGCGCAAATGCGCGGGCTGGCGGCAATTGCCCAGAGGTTTGGCAGCGGCGACCTGCGGCTCACCGTCTGGCAAAACATTCTCATCCCGGATTTGGGTAGTGCCTCACGATGTTGGCATAAAAGTAAATTGAAATCGAGCTTGCCTGGGCCATCTTACCGGTAAATCATCCTGATGACGGAACGTCAGGAGGTAGTCATGGCCAGGGAAATGGTCGTTAGCCAAGATGGATCGTTG
>DASRLH010000078.1:0-8400 GCA_035648595.1 Tepidisphaeraceae bacterium | reverse complement strand
CCACGCTTGCGTGCGATCGTTGCAGCCATAGGGCTACCTCCATAAGAAAGACCGGGAACAGCATCCGATTCTCTCAGGAGGCAGTCTGGAAGGTTCAAAATTCTGTTTTTTTTATTCGAAACCTATATACCAGGGGTCGGGGGAGGTCCGAAGGCAATTTCGCTGAATTGTCTTCTGTCCCCTTTTTGCCCATCCCCTTTCCGCCCATGACCCCTTTCTGCCATACAAAAGAGAGAACATCTTCCTTTGATTGCCGAGTTCCGTACGGGTAGAGTTGAAATCGCGTCGCGCGGTGCAACTCATCGGGAGCGGTCCCACGATGGAAAATGCTGGTCGGCTATGGCTTGAACTTTGTGCGCGAGCCGGTTTCGGCCGCTCGATGCCGCATTTTGAATTAGCAGAAGTTGTAAGATGTGCTGAGGTCGAACCCAATGCGTTCGCGGGCTGTCTTCGGCACCTGGTGGAAATTGGTGCTTGGCGGTTCTTGACCTCCGAAGAAATTGCGATAACTGCGAATGGCGGTACCGTAGGTGGCGCAATAATTGTGCTCACAGCCCCCGAGGAATGGTGGTTCGTCAGAGTGAGTCGTCCAGATGACCTACTTACTCAATTGGCGGCGCAACTTACATTGGGTCAGGAAAGGGAATCTCGCATTCGACAGCAAAATCCGGTTGCGCAGGATGCACTTTTGGCCGCCGCCGCCGAGATGGGACTCACTCCCGAACTTATGGAACAGGCCAAGGAGATGGTCGTGCCGTATGACGACTGGCAAATGCTTCGGAATATGCCCGCAGATTTCTTCCCCAGGGCATCAAGAAAGAGGGCGGTGGAAGGCAATGCCAAGCAGGTGGCGCTCATTGGCGCAATCCTGTCGAAGTTGGTTTACGCTCACGGTCAACATGATGAACTGCGCGAGGAAGAGGAACGACAGGCGAAATTGAAGCAGACCTTTGAGTTCGTCTCTGGGGTGGTCGCGGCCGCATCGGCCCGTACGCCATCGTCGAGCGCACCAGGGCGAGAGGCAATACCGGAAGCCGTTCGTCACGAGGTGTGGCGCCGTGATCAAGGGCGGTGCGTCCAGTGTGGCAGTCAGGAGCGCATATGCTTCGACCACATTATCCCTTTCTCGAAGGGCGGATCGAACACGGCCAGGAATCTTCAAATTCTGTGCGAGAGTTGCAACCTTCGGAAAAGCGACTCCATTTGACGCGCCACTTCGCTCACTCGTCCGGATGATGTAGCATCCGTTTGAGAAATCCGGGCACGATCCGAGTGCCGCCCCTCCCTCGGGAAAAACAAAAGGGAAAAACAAAAGGGGTCAGAAGCCAAATCCGAGGACTGGATTTTGCCGCCTTTTCACGGCCCCGTCTCAAGGTTTACGCGGCGTTCTATGCTCCGTGCCGGGCAATAACATCGAGTCGTATGAGAGCATAATCGCGTGCCCAAGGAATGCCTCCGGCGGGGATGTTTTGAGTTTGCCGCATGGGGTGCAACGGGCAGGGAGAGCGGGCATCGCCGAGGGCGCCCACGCCGACAAACCACCCACGCCGGTTGGCATTTGCCATGCCCGGCCTTCCCTCTCTGCTGGTTGCACCCAAAGCGACAAACTCAATCTCTCGCCGCCGCGCTAGCGACGTTGCTGCCTCGTTTCAGCGCGAGCATTCGTTACTCCCCGGCGAAGCCTGTATTAAACGGACGGCGCCCCACCCTGCCGGCGGCACCCAAAGCGCCAAACTTTCGGGGGTACGGGGGCAGCGCCCCCGAAGTTACGCTCGATTGAAAGCCGACGCGGCAATGCACCGGAACGGCAAAATCAAGAAAACGCAAAGGACAGCCCAATGGGGAGCCGTATAGGAATCAACGGCGTCTATGTTCCCTCGATGACCCCAGAACACATGCTCCCGCGAGACGCCCAGGCGTTCCAGAGCGGTGGCAGGCACGCGGATCGCAGCTTCATGATTTTGGCGGGTGCGCCACGTCCATGAGCGTTCGCCGACGTTCTGAGGGAGCGCGGCGACCATTTTGGGCGGCATGCCGAAAGTCCCTCGCCGCCTCACGGCGGTCAGTTCTCCCTTCCCCGAAATCAAAGCGTAGCTGAAATGATCCGTCCGCTGGTTGGGGCCGGGGCCGGCAATTCGCTCGACCGTGTCAAAACCGACGAGATCTTCGACATGCCCGCTTCGCGCCCACAGCGCCGCCGTTGCCAGTGACAGCAGGAACGATAAGAGCGATATGAATTGGCACAGGCGTCTCATGCCGGGGCTCTGCCTTTCCTGGAAGGACTCGGCACACCACTCATGGGGCGCCGATCAGATATCTCGCGAAGGCCGTAGGGTGTATAATGCCATTGTAAACGCGTTTTATGTCCGAAAGTTGGCTGGATGAACGGCAAGAGGTGTCTGATGGATGAAAAAACACTACTGGCGCGTATATCCGTGAATCCCTCGATTTTCGGCGGCAAGCCGATCATCCGGGGCCATCGGCTTGCCGTCGAGCACGTGCTGGGAATGCTGGGCGCGGGAGACACGATGGAAACGATTCTTGAAGGCTACGCCTGGCTTGAGCGCGACGATGTGCTGGCGTGCCTCGTCTATGCACGCCGCGTCGTGGGGTGCGAGCGTGTTGAGCCAGCGTTTGTCGCGCAGGAATCGTAGCGATCTAGGCGCTTTTGAACATACTCTTGGATAGTTGCGTCTGGGGAAAGGCTGACGTTCAGTTGGTCGCTGCGGGCCATGATGTTGTCGCCATTAAGGATTGGCCGCGTGATCCTGGCGACGAGGAAGTGCTTCGCTTTGGAATTCGCGAACAGCGCGCGGTGATGACGCTGGTCCGCGATTTTGGCGAACTGGCCGTTTTTCGACGATTTCGGCATTTCGGAATCATTCGGCTCGTGGACATTCCTGCAAAGTCTCACGCCTCGGCTATACTGAGCGTTATATTGGCCCATGCGGAGTTACTGGCCCGAGGTGGAATCGTTACCGTCGAACCGGGCCGCGTGCGACTCCGCGAGCCCCAGGAGTAAGACACGCGGTGGTTTTCGGACGTAAGCCGGCCCATTAGATCGACTAAGACATTCGTGTCGAGGGGCAGCGAAAGGGGTCGGAGCCAGATCAGAGAATTGGATTTTGCCGCATTTTCACGGCCCCGTCTCAATGTTCACGCTGGGTTTTATACTCCGCGCCGGGCAACAACATCGAGTCGTTTGAGAGCATAAATCGCGTGCCGAAGGAATGCCTCCGGCGGGGATGTTTTGAGTTTGCCGCATAGGGTGCAACCGGCAGGGGGAGCGGGCATCGCCAGGGCGCCCACGCCGACAAACCACCCACGCCGGTTGGCATTTGCCATGCCCGGCCTTCCCCCTCTGCTGGTTGCACCCAAAGCGACAAACTCAACCTCTCGCCGCCGCGCCACGCCGCTCCTTCATCGCCCCGCACTCTTCTCCTCCGCTTGCTGCCTCGTGGCTTTTTCCGCGTTGAGCTTATTGATCTCGCCGATCACGCGTTTTTCGCGTTCGAGGCCGGGTTTGTTGTCGCCGGCTTTTTCCAGAATCTCGGCGAGTAGTTCGTGCGCGCTCAGGTCATAGGGGGAGACATATACCGCAGTCAGCGCATATTTGGCGGCGTCGTCAAACTTGCTCTCGTCGCGGTAGAGCCGGGCGATCAGCTTGGCGTAGCGGTTGTCCTTCAGCTCGACCTGCTCGATGTAATCGAGCTGCGCGATGGCCTTGTCCGGCTCGTTAAGCACCTTGGGCATATAGAGCCCGGCAAGTCGTTTGTGTGGCAGCTCGTCCACCGGGCGCAGCTTGACAATTTGCTCCCACATTGCCGCCGCCTCTTTGTATTGATGGCTCTGCACCAGGGCGTCGGCTTTCTCCACCATCTCGCGGTACTTCTTGCTGGTGTCGGCGTCGTAGCCCCAGGTGGAGACGGTCTTGTCGCACCACGCGAAGAAATCCTTCTGGAAATCCGGCAGCGATTTATGGGTTTCCCTGGGGAACGCCTCCTCCTGCGGCTCGGCGTCGCGGAAGTCGGCCAGCAGCTTGAGGATCGTTTCGTGCCCGTAGGTTTCCTCAATGTATTTGCAAATCCAGTATGACTCGGCATACGCCAGTTGCCGGTCGATCGGGCGCTTGGGCCGCACGAACGACCAGGTGAGTTGATCGATGGGGAATAGCTCATGCTTGCTAGCCGCGCGGTACAGCATCGGCACCCATTCCCAGCGCAGCGGCGTGCCTTCCTCGTACACCGCCAGGCCCTCGGTGAACCAATGCTGGATGCGGTTGTCTGTGGCCCCGAGCGTCACGGTATGCGTGTATTCATGGCGAAGCACCTGCGACCAGTTGAATGGCCCGGATGCCCCGTCGCCGGTGCGCGGGGTCACGATCGCGATCACCCGGCCCGTGCTCGCGCCCACCGTGCCGATCCAGGGTGAGCCGGTCGTGCGCACGCTGAAGGCTTCGTGAGTCGGAAAGACCTCGATATACGTCTTCACCTTCGGCTCAAACTTGAACGTGTCGCAAATCTTCTTGTGCACGCTCTCCATGTACTCGTTGAAGTATTCGGGGATCACCGGATCGGTGTCGGCATCGTAGATCACCACGAAATGCGCGCTCTCCTTGCGCGCGAACGAATCCATCATGTCGAGCAATTTGATGTAATTGGTGGTGGCGAGATTGAAGGGATCGAGCTCGCGGGCTTCGTTGAGAACGGTATGGGCGGAATCTTCGTCGCCGCTCTGGGTATAGAGAAGGCCCAGGCCGTTGCGGGCCGCCGTCCACCAGGGGGCGCGCTCGACGGCTTTTTTATACATCGCCTCGGCTCGGGGGTATTGCCGCATCGCGGAAAACTGCTGAGCCACCTCGTAATACGCGCTGGCGTTGTTGGGCGAAATCTGATCGACTTGATGTAGCACCTGCGCGGTTTGGGTGTCCTTGAGTTGCAGCCCATAGACCGCCGCCAGAAGGCCCATCGCCTCGATGTTTTTCGGCTGCGCCGCCAGCACGCGCTGCACCGGTTCCAACGCCAACTCCGGGCGGCGCTGGAGCAGCAGATTGCGCACTTCCAGCAAATCGGCATCGGTTGAATGCGGGTTGACCTGCCGGATGGCGGCAATCGCCTTGTCGGCGCCGTCGAAGTTGAACTGATCGATCGCCAGCAATCCCATGAAATGAATCGCGGTCGCATCGTTGGGGTTGGCTTTGAGGGCGGCAGAAAACTCCTCGACCGCCTGCTTCATCTGGTCGTGCGACATGAAATACTCGCCCGCCGCCACATGGGCCGGCCAGTATTGGCGGTCGATCACATCGTACGTCCGCACGAAAATGTTCAGGATCGTTTTATCGAGTTGCGGATCGTTGCGGTATTTTTCGTTGAGGGCCGCCCAGCGATCCAGCGCGCGGCCGATGGCGGTCACTTGCCGGGCATCGCCGAAGGGGCCGGATTTGTCGTGATTCAGCCAGCGATCCAGAAAGTTCTGCGGTTTGGCGACGAACCAGGCGAAAGCATCCCTGGCCCCCGCGATATCGCCGGTCTGCTCGCACAGCGCGCCCAGTTGATAATGGCCAAGAATCGAATCCGGGTGGTCCTTTAGATGTTCCTTGAGCAGCGCGAGGGCGTCATCGGCGCGGCCCGTATCCGCCAGGAACACGGCTCGCCGAACCTGCACCGCCGGGTCTTTTGCCGCCGCCCCGTCATTGAGCGCGGCCAGCGCTTCGTCATTGCGGCCCAGCGCCTCCAGGGCATCGCCCTTAATGAGCGCCACCGTCACGGCATCCGCCGGCCGCGTCGGCTTCACCTTATGCAGCGTGATCAGCGACTGCTTGTACCGTCCCTGAAACGCCTGGGTCCTGGCCTTATCCAGATCATTGTAATATGTGGGGAATTGAAGATTGGGCAGCTTCTCGGGAAGCAGGCCCTGGATCCATTTGGCCGGCGCCGACTGCGTAACCATGTCGTCCGCCGCATCTGCCCGCGCGACCGACGCGCATGCCCCCAGGGCGATCGCGGCGGCAGCGCATGCCGTGATTGCGCGAGCCATGCGTCGAATAAAAAAACGTTCCGCTGAGACCTGAAACAGCATTAGCTACACCTTTCGCCGTCAATCTCTTTCCCACGGAGTCGCGCCCTTACACTTAGAATGCGCCGGGGTGCGTAAGTGTTTCGGCGAATCCTTCCCCCTCCTCCGGTACTCCGGGGGGGGCCGGGCGAACCGAAGTTGCGTTCGCGCCGGCGGTGGCACGCGTGTATTATAGGTGCAGCATCTCCGGACGGTACAACATGACCACCATTCACTCCTACGTCGCCAACGCCGATGCGTTCCCGGTGCTCAAGGGCTTTTCATTCGTGATGATTCGTGTTCAATTCGTGGCTGTTCTCTCCGTCGCTCATGGAAATGCGATTCCCGTTTCAAGGAGTATCCAATGATCTCTTCCCCCTCCAACGCTTCCGTCGAAGAACTACTTGGCCCCGACGCCGCCGACCTGCTCGGCTACAAGGCACGCGGCTTTTCCCGCGATCTTCTGCATCTGCCCGGCCCCGATTTTGTGGACCGCGTGATGTCAGCCACGGATCGCACGCCTTCGGTACTTCGCAACTTTCAGCAGATCCTCAGTCATGGCCGCTTGGCGGGCACGGGGTACGTGTCGATTCTGCCGGTGGATCAGGGCATCGAGCATTCGGCGGGCGCGAGCTTCGCGCCCAATCCCATTTATTTCGACCCGGAAAACATCGTGAAACTCGCCCTCGAAGGCGGCTGCAACGCCGTCGCCTCCACGCTCGGCGTGCTGGGCGCGGTCGCCCGCAAGTATGCCCACAAAATCCCCTTTCTCGTGAAGCTCAATCACAACGAATTGCTCACTTATCCCAACAAGTACGATCAGATCGCGTTCGCGCAGGTGAAGCAGGCCGCCGACATGGGGGCGGCGGCGGTGGGGGCGACCATCTACTTCGGCTCGGAGGAAAGTGACCGGCAGATTCAGGAGGTTAGCCGCTGGTTTGCCGCCGCCCATGAGCAGGGCATGGTGACGGTGCTTTGGTGCTATCTGCGCAACAACGCCTTCAAGGTCGGCGATAAAGACTACGGCGTCGCCGCCGACCTCACCGGCCAGGCCAATCATCTGGGCGTCACTATCCAGGCCGACATCATCAAGCAAAAACTCCCCGAAACCAACGGCGGGTTCACCGCCCTCAAGTTCGGCAAAACCGACAAACGCGTCTACTCCAATCTCACCCCCGGCGATCATCCCATCGAGATGACGCGCTACCAGGTCGCCAACTGCTACCTGGGCCGCAGCCCCCTGATCAACTCCGGCGGCGCCAGCGGCGCGCACGATTTCGCCGACGCCGTCCGCACCGCCGTCATCAACAAACGTGCCGGCGGAATGGGCCTGATCAGCGGGCGAAAATCCTTCCAACGGCCCATGACTGAGGGCATCCAATTGCTCAATCGAATCCAGGATGTTTACCGGGATGAGCGGATCACCATCGCCTGAACACTTCCCAAAACTTCTCACTTTTGGGAGCGGGAAGATTGTCGAGTTATTGCCAAGCATCGCTGAAAAGTTGACCTCCTCGGGAAATGTGTCGATAATTGGAGCTTATGAGTACAGCCGTTCGAAAATCAGCGTCTTTTCGAGTTTCGGCTCAGAAACTGGCGGCCAGGAAGGCCCGGGAAGCAGCTACCGTTCTACAGTCATTTGCCGAAACGCTCAATTCGCTCGATGAGTCGCCGCCGGCCAATCGCGCCCCGGCCCCGACCCCCTGAATTGGTGGAAATTGCAAGCCGGCCGATTTAAGGATGATCCCACTTTCCCCGATTTCGTCGCACAAGTGCAGGCCGCCCGAAAGCGCGAGGGGTAGCCGTGCTGATTCTCGATACAGAAGATTCCGACCCTGAAACTGAAGCGACGGTCGATGCAGTAGGCCGATGACGATTTGGCTTCCGACCTATATCCCGGCTGACGCGACATACAATGTAGATCATGCTGACCGAATGGAAACAAAACAGCACGGTTCGCGAAGGCGGACGAATTGAGGTAACTGTGCCCGGTCTTCATGCAGGGGATGTGGTGGAGGTTCGGGTACGCATTGAGGAGAAGATGCCAAACATGCAAGAGCGCCCGCTTGGGCTTCTCAAAGGGAAATTCCACATTGGCGCTGATTTCGACGCTCCACTTGATGCGTTTGACGAATACACGAAATGACCGCGCTGATCGATACGCACATATTCCTCTGGATGGCGGAGGATGATGCGCGGTTGCGCGGCTAGTGCATTGTCACTCTTTCAATTTAGGGTAGCATCAACGGCATAACCAAGGAAGGTTTTGCCATGCCCAAGACATCGAAGAAGTACGTGGTTCGTCTCACGGATGCCGAGCGTCAGATACTTCAGGAGGTGGTGGTC
>DASRLH010000077.1:0-30154 GCA_035648595.1 Tepidisphaeraceae bacterium | reverse complement strand
CACCTCCTGCTGCTCTCCACCCCGCCTCGCGGCGACGCAGTTGCAATTGGTTACGAGCGGCCAACGTCCGCTCGGAGGGGACTTGCACCCCTCAGACCTGATACACTCCCAGGCGCACTGACACGGGCGTCCCGCCCGTGCTGACGGCTGTAGAGCAGGGAAAATCGATTTATCCTGATTTCCGTACAACATGCACGGGCGGGACGCCCGTGTCACGATTGAGGTTTCATTTCGCGGCCCCACACTCTTCTGGTTATGCCACGGATAAAATGGCGCATAGTCGCGCACGGCTATTATTTAGCCTCACATTTGCATTTTGCCATCGCAGACTCTTCAATGCCCGGCGATGTCGATCACGACCCAGGCCGCCCGCGATGATGCCGATCATTTGATGTTTGCCAAGATCGCCTGGCGGTTGCTGCCGTTTTTGTTTCTCTTGTATGTCGTGTCATATCTCGATCGCGTGAACGTGAGTTTCGCGGAACTGCAGATGCGGCACGATCTGGCCGGGCAAGGTTTCACCGCCCGGGCGTATGGGTTGGGCGGGGGGATTTTCTTCATCGGGTATTTTCTTTTCGAGATTCCCAGCAACCTGATACTACAGCATGTGGGAGCGCGGGCGTGGATCTGCCGGATCATGGTGACGTGGGGCATCATTTCGGCGTGCATGATGTTCGTGAGCGGGCCACGAAGTTTTTTCGCGATTCGATTTTTGCTGGGGCTTGCCGAGGCAGGGTTTTTCCCGGGCGTGATCCTCTATCTCACCTACTGGTTTCCAGCGTCCCGGCGGGCCAAAGCGGTGGCCCTGTTCATGACCGCGACGGCCGCATCGGGCGTTTTCGGATCGCTGGTTTCTTCAGCGCTGCTGGGATTTGAAGGCGTTGGCGGATTGCACGGCTGGCAGTGGCTGTTCCTGGCCGAGGGAATACCGGCGGTGCTATTGGGCGGCGTGGTGCTGATGGTGCTGCCCAATGGCCCGGTGGAAGCCAAATGGCTCAACGACGCGCAGCGGGCGCGATTGGGCGAGCTGCTCGCCGACGATGCCGCCAGCGCGGGTCATCACCGCGCCGGCCATCATCGCGCCGCCGGCTGGGGCGACGCTCTTGTGGACGGGCGCGTCTGGCTGCTGACGGGGGTCTATTTCTGTCTGGCCCTGGGGCTGTATTGCGTAAGTCTGTGGGTGCCACAACTGATCCAGCAGGCATGGCCCGGGCACAGCGCCCGCCAGGTGAGCCTGATGACCGCCATTCCCTATGGCGCCGCGGCGCTGGGAATGGTCGGCGTCGGATTGCATTCCGATCATACCGGCGAGCGCCGCTGGCACGTCGCGATCTCCCTTTTGGTCGGCGCCATCGGGGCCATCATCAGCGCGCTGGTGCATCACCGCCCGCCGCTGGCGGTGGCGGCGTTCTCGCTGACGGCGCTGGGAATCTGGAGCGCGTTCGGCCCGTTCTGGAGCCTGCCGCCCAATTTCCTGGCCGGCGCCGCGGCTGCGGCTGGAATCGCCCTGGTCAACTCCGTGGGCAACCTCGGCGGATTCGTGGGGCCCGCCATCTTTGGATTCGTCAAGCAGTCCACCGGCGGATTCGCCGGCGCGCTGTGGGCGCTGGCTGCCGTGCTGATGGCGGGGGGGATCGCGGTACTCTTTGTGAGGGGAAGGCCCGAGCGGAGGGGGTTTGAGGTGATGTTGAATTCACAAGTTTTGTGATTGCATCCAGGTATGTACCCGGAATATGCTGCCACCAATCTACTTGCCGTTGAACTTCCGGTCCGTCGAAAGCGCGAGACATGTTCGCCGATCTTTATTTAAACGGCCCTCAATCGCAGCCTCGCTTTAGCAGTGCCTCATGCGCGAAGCGGGCATTTACGCTCATTGAAATGCTGGTCGTAATCGCCATTATTGCCGTGCTGGCGTCCATTCTGCTGCCGACTTTGGGCCGGGCACGGGAGGCGGCGCACGCGACGGTGTGCCAGAGCAATCTTCGGCAAATTATGCTCGCGTTTAATGCGTTTGCGCTGGATCACAACAATCAATTGCCCGGCGGGTATTGGGACTCCATCGCCAAAACCGAGAGCGACAGCGACCATTGGGATTGGCTGCGCGGCGATCCGTTTGATTGGACCACCAGCCCGCGAGGGGGCACGCTTTTCAGGTACTTGAGCAAAAACGCGGCGGTCTATCGCTGCCCGTCGCTGAACGCCAACCCGCCGTCGGCGGGCGCTTCGTTCGGCGCCTTTTCCGGCAGCAATGGGCGTTTCGATTACGTGTCAATGTTGGTCTTCACCGGCGCGCGCACCGGCAGCATACAGCAGATGAGCAGGCTCACGGGGGCCGGCGGCGATATCCAATATCTGCCGACGCCGATCATCGTCGAGGGGGATCCCTTCGGGTTGAATGGATTCTTCATGCAGGACTGGCATGACGGGACGGATGCCATGTCCCATACCCACAACGGCGGGTCGTATTACGCTGCCCTGGACGCGAGCGTGAGATGGATCAATGAGCCGCCCGGCGGATGCGGGGCGTGGTCTTCGCAAACCCCCAGGGGCGCCTGGGTGGATTTTGCCAATCCGGTTTACTATTGGGGAAGCTGGAATTATCGGTGAATCCGGCATCAATGACCGCGGATCGCGCACGCCATCAGACGCCAGGAATTAAGTGAAGCGGGCCGGCTTGTGAAGACCTTGAGCGCGAGCCGCCGGGCGGTTGAGATATTCCCTTCGGCCAGAGCCCACCAGGCCCAGATTCGGCGGACTTCGCTGCTGGCGTATGTCGCCTGTGCCGGCGGAAGCGACATGCTCTGTTCGGGGAGGCCGCGGCGCTTGCGGGTGTCCACGTATAGCGCCTGGCGAATGATCAGCTGCTCGCCCTGGCGGGTCCAGCAGATGCTTCCGGGGTGTTGGCGGTATCGATAGAGCACTTCGGGAAGGTTGGCCAACTTCCCAATCTCGGCCAGTCGCAGGAACAGGTCGAGGTCTTCGAGCCACTTGTATTGTTCGCGATAACCACCCACGCGCAATACCGCCTCACGGCGCATCATCAGCGCGCCGTGCGTGAGGGGCCACCCGTTGCTCAGGTGGGCCGCGTCGATTTCCTCATGACTGAACAGGGTGTCTTTTTTGATGCAAATGGGTGAGCCGGTTTCGTCGGTGAGCAGCACCTGGCAGCCGACCGCGACGCACTCCGTGTGCTCATTCAGGTAGGCGGCCTGTTTGGCGAAGCGATCAGGGGAGCAAGTGTCATCACCGTCCATGCGGGCGATGAAATCCGCCCGGCAGGCGGCCAGGCCGTCGCTGAGCGCGCCGACGATCCCGGTATTGGGCCGGCTGATGACGCGCACGCGCGGGTCGGCCGCCTCATACTTTCGGAGCATCTCCAGCGAGCCATCCGTCGATCCATCATCCACCGCCACCAATTCCAAGTCCCCAAATGTCTGCGCAAGGACACTATCCATCGCCGCGGCCAGGAAGGGCCGGGCGTTATAGATCGGCATCAGGACTGAAATCGCGGGTGACTGGCTCATGAATCGCAGCCGAATTTTTGTTCCCCTTGCTGACATGCTCCAGGCATTTGGCTGTCCGCAATAGCTCTTGATTTCGCATTCGGTCGTCTATGGTCTTCGTTGTATCACGGGCGTCCCGCCCGTGCCTGATTCTTCAAGATTGGAAATATCGCAATTTCTCAACTGCCACGCCATCGGCACGGGCGAGACGCCCGTGATACATAGCGGTCTCTTCCCGCGAGTTACATTGCTCTGTCGGGACTGGTTCCCAAGAATGCCGGCTGGCGTCGCATACTTCGCCGCGACCGATGGCTCGCACGCGTATCCAGTTTACTCCACGTTTTGGGCTGCGCCAATTCGCCGTTCACGCACCCGGCATCCCGCGTCCCGGCGGGTGGGGCAACCTCTTGTGGCATGGCCAGCCTGCGCACTCGTCCCGGTTTCAATCACCCAATTCCATCGCAAGGCGGGCTCGGCAATGGACCAAGCCGCGCAAGCGTCCCATCTTAACCCATCGAGAATTTCAAGAATAAATGTGGTTCAGACCGCCTTGTCGGCATGTGCAGGGCGTATGGTATCTCGCCGATGTCTTTTTGGCGTGTATCCTGCCCGAATACCGTTGCCGCGACTTCGGAATCGCCGTTATTAACCGATTAGACAGCCGCCAACGGTGGGGCATGTTTCAATCGCACGCTCGCCAGAGGCGAACGATCTGGAAGGAGTCCCCGCCGGAGGGGAACAGAGATATGATGCGACGCCGTCTAAAATCGATTTCCCGCTTGTTTCGCGTTTTGAGCCCGGTGGTCGAAAAGCTCGAAGAACGTCATCTCCTGTCTGCCGACCCGCTGGCGTATCAAAATCTCGTCCAGCCGCTTCCGTACAGCCTGAATTTCAACTCCCCGCAAAATGGCGTCTTTGACACCAACGGCCAAGGCACCGGCTTCACCCTCGTGCAGCCCAATCGGCTGGGCACGCAGTATCAGCCGAGCCTTGTCCATCTCAATACCGCCGCCAGCGAGCTCGATCTCACCACGCAGGGCACCAGCGCGAGCGGCAGCAACTACGGCACCGACAACACGATGGTGAACGGCCTGGAGACCAAGTTCGACGCCACCACCAGCGGCTTCTCCATCACCGCCCGGCTCAAAGGCCCGCTGTCGCAGTTCACCGCCAATTACGATGGGGCCGGCGTCTTCTTTGGCCCCGATGACGACAATTATGTGAAGTTCGTCGCCGAGTACGACAGCACCAAAGGCCAGACGCTCCAATTTCTCGACGAGCAAAATGCGACTCTCCATACCGTTAACAACTATCAGAGCATCGGGTCCTTCTCGAATGTTGCGACGCTGGATTTGCGTTTGACCGGGGACGCGGGCACCGGCATCGTGACGGCATCGTATTCCGTGAACGGCGCGGCATTCGCCGGCATGCCCGGCGCGGTCAATCTCACCGGCGCCGAGCGCACGGCCTTTTTCAATAGTGCCGGCATCGGTGGCATTCTCGCGATCACGCGCAACAACCTCCCGCAAATCACCGTCCCCTTTGGTCATTTCGAGATTGATCCCGGGCAGTCCGCGCAAAGCCGGCCGTCCATCCGCTTTACCACTCCGATGCCCAATGCCACCAGCGTGGCCGTCGATCAACCGATTGAGGCGGACCTCAATCTGCCTAATTCCGCCATCAACGCCCAGACCATTTCCGACAACACGGTCTATCTTTATCGCAGCAGCGACAAATCCATTGTGCCAGCGGTCGTGAATACCTCCGGCGGGGGCGACTCGATCATCCTCACGCCCGATTCCGTACTCGCGCCCAGTACGCAATATACCTTTGTCGTCACCAGCGGCGTGCAGGATACCACCGGCGCCGCAATCGTGCCGTACTCGATGACCTTCACCACCGGCGTCGCCCAGGCGCAGCCTTCGCCGACCATCGGCTTTCAGCAGGTCGATCTGGCCAGCGCCACGGGCGCGGCGTTCACCGGCGTGAAGATCGGCCCCGATGGAAAACTCTACGCCGCGACCGAAGATGGCCGACTTTTCCGCTGGGCGATCAATTCCGACGGCACGCTGGGCACGCCGCAGATTTTCAACTCACTCCAACGAGCCAACGGCGGACAAAATCGGCTCATCACCGGATTCGCGTTTGATCCCGCATCCACCGCAGCCAATCCCATCCTCTGGGTCGCCAATAGCTTCTACGCCCTCTCGGGCTCGACCAACGGCGTCGATTTCACCGGCAAAATCACCGTCATCAGCGGGCCTAATCTGGCGACCGTGCAGGATGCGGTTGTCAATCTTCCCCGCTCCATCGCCGATCACTCGACCGAACAGCCGACCTTCGGCCCCGATGGCTCGCTCTACTTTGCGCAGGCCAGCAACACCGCCTACGGCGCGCCCGACAGTACCTGGGGCAACCGCACCGAGCATCTGCTAACCGCCGCCATTCTTCGGCTCGATACCAGCAAGCTGAATCTGGCCAACGGCCCGCTGAATGTGCTCACTCCCGATGTCGGCGGCACGTATAACCCCTACGCCGCCGGCGCGCCGCTCACGATTTACGCCACTGGCGTGCGCAACGCCTTTAGCCTGCTGTGGACCAACGACGGCAAGTTGTACGCGCCCAATAACGGATCCAGTTCCGGCGGCAACACGCCGGCCTACAACGCCGGCGATCCAAGCCAGATCAACGGCAACCGCATCGACACCGGCCAACCCTACACCGGCATCAATGTTCCGGGCCTCACCAACGTCCAGCAAACCGAAAGCGATTATCTCTACAACATCGTGCAAGGCGGATACTACGGCCATCCCAACCCCTATCGAGGCGAATATGTGCTGAACGGCGGCAACCCCAGCACCGGCGGCATCGCCGACGAAGTGTTCAGCGCGTACCCATCGGGCACCAACCCCGATCCCAACTATCGCGGCATCGCCTGGGATTTTGGCGATCATGCCTCCGCCGATCGAATCATTCAGTACCAGGACAAGACCTTTGGCGGCCAACTCCAGAACGCCTTGCTCGTCACCGAATACAGCGCCGGCAGCGACATCGTAGTGCTGCAACGCGATTCCAGCGGCAATGTCATCTCCGAAACCAAGGGCATCGCCGGCCTGACGAGTCTCAACAATCCCCTGAGCCTTGTCGAAGACCCCAGCAATGGGAACATATACGTCAGCGAGTTGGGCGGCCTGCGGATCATGCTCCTCAGGCCGATCGCGGCCAAGCCCATCGCCACGCCCGGCCAAAGCGTGCTTGCATTTAATTCCGTTGCCGCGGGACACACCGGCGCCGGGGCGGGCAAAACGCAAACCGTCGCGCTCACCAACACTGGCAATCTGCCATTGGCGCTGTCCTCGATCTTAATCGTCAACGACCCATCCGTCAGCACGCTGGATTCGGCGGACTTTAAGATCCTGAATGCCGCCTCCTTGCCCGCCAGCGTCGCCCCCGGCCAGGCCGTGACGATTCAGTTACAGTTTGCCGCCACGCGCGTCGGCATCGAGTCAGCCTTGTTGCAAATCCAGAGCAACGATCCCGCCACCCCCGTACTCAAGACCAACCTGCATGGCATCGGCACCGCGGGGCTGTATGGATACCTTGAGCCGTCGCTCGTTCAGGTGCTGCGCGCCAACAACATTCCAACCATTGTCGGGGCCGGCCCCAACGACGTGAACGGCTCCAACAGCCAGTACCCCATCAATCCCGACTCTTCGAGCCAGGAAGTGCCGATGCAGCGTCTGGTGAAGGCCGGCGATGGGCCGGTGACGATCACGCCCCTGGCCAGCTTCGATTCTGCCTCGCAACCGGTCTTGCGTTTTGGATTTTACACGCCGGGCAATGCGACCGATCGCACGGAATTGTTCACCATCGCCCAGGCCGACGCGCAGACCGTGAATCCCACCGCGCTGGGCGCCACCAGCTTTGATCCGGGTAGCAACACGTTTGGCCTGTGGGCGAATTTCCCCGGCACCACCACGCCAAACGGAAAGCCGGATTTCCATTACAGCGAAGATCTGCTCAATACACAGGACCCCACCCATCCGCGCAAGTTCCGCTTTTTCCCGCTGGAAAATGCCGACGGCACGATCGTGCCCAATGCCTATGTGCTGGCCGCCGAGGATTACGACAGCACCGCGTACAACAGCTTCATCAACTTTGTCGGCATCATCCGCAACGTAATGCCGGCGGCAAACGCGGTGGGCGCGCCGGCGCTGGGAGTGGCCAACCTTGATGCCATCCCATATTCCGACCGCATGGTCTTCAATCGCATCCAGGTTCCCAACCCCGTCGTCAATGACATCGTCCACGATACCGGCTCGCTGCAATTGTCCAACAGCGGCAGCCAGCCGTTGGTGATCAACGCGCTGACGCTTTCCGATTCCACCAATTGGGAACTGCTCAATCCGCCAACCTTGCCATACAGCATTGCGCCCGGCGCGACGCTCACGCTGACGGTGAAGTTTATCGCGCAGGCCGCTCCGTCCCACAGCGACAACCAGACCAATGACACCGCCGTCGCCAATGATCCGGGCTATACCCCCCTCACCGGCGGCGGAGTATGGAACGGCACGCTCGCAATCTCCACCAATGACCCAGCCAATCCCAATAAGGCGATAACACTGGCCGGCTGGTGGCAGCATCTTTCCGAGCATGAGGAAGAGCCGGGTCTTCAGACCATGCTGAGCCTACTGTATGGCTATCAGATCAACACCGGCAATCCCTCAACCACCCCCGACTACACACAAGGCGCTACTCCCGTCTACTATGGCGAGGAGATCAACTCTCCCTACTGGAACGTGGCCGACACCACGGCCCCCGTGACGGTGCGGCAACTGGCTTCCTACCACAACCAACTGGACGCCAACAACAACCTCACCGCCGCGTTCTTCGGGTACTTCCCCATGGGAAGCAGCACCACCAAATATCTGTTCGGCAACGCCAAGGCCGAGGGACAATCCCTGCTGCCAACCATTTACGGCGGATCATCCACCGCGCCAGCGCAATCGAGCTTCATTCCCACCAGCAGCGCCTTCGGCTTCACGCTCGATGGCGAATACACGCTCGATTCACTCAACACAGCCGCGAAAGCCGCCGGCCGTTCGGGCCATGACGTGCGGCTCTATCCGGTGCGCGATCGCAATGGAAACCTCGTCCCCAACACCTATATCGCCGGCCTCGATTACGGCGGCGGCACCTATGAGAACTGGGATTTCCAGGACAACGTGTATCTGATTACGAACGTGAAGCCCTACGCCTCGGCCCCGGTGCCGCTCGATGCCCAGGCCAACGCCGCTCCGGGCGCCGGCGTCAATATTCAGTGGGCGCCGGTCGCCTCCTCCACGCTCCAGGGTTACAACATCTATCGCGGCACTTCCAATACCGGCCCATTCACGAAGCTGAATGCCGCGCCTATCACAGCGGCCAGCTACTTTGATGCCCAGGCACCGGCCGGCGTGACCAGCTACTACCGCATCACCTCCGTGGACGGCAACGGCGAATCGCTGGGCGCAAACGCATCGTCCCCGGCAATTCCGGTGGCTCCCTACGGCCTTGCCGCCAGCGCGGTGAATGCCGGCTCCATCAATCTCTCCTGGTACCCCGTGGCCGGCACAACTGATTATCGCGTCGAGCGCGAAATCCTCGGCGGCAGCGGATTTGTCGAGGTGGGCACTGCAAGCACCGCCGCCTATACCGATTCGGGCCTGCTGGGCTCGACCAACTACGTCTACCGAATCCGCGCCGAAAATGGCGCGGGCCTGGGGACATACAGCAATGTAGCCGTGGCAGTGACGCCCAGCGGCATTGCCCCCGGCGCGCCGACGAATCTCCAGGGGTCAGCCAATGCGAACAACCAGATCATCCTGACCTGGAGCGCCCCGGCCACCGGTTCGGTCACCGCCTACCACGTCGAGCGCATGGGGCCCGGCGAAACCGTCTTTACGGAAATCGCCGGCAATGTCAGCGGCCTCACGTTCACCGACACGCAAACGTCCGGCGGGGCCACATATCAGTATCGTGTTCGCGCCGAAAGCGCGGGAACGCTGGGCGCGTACAGCAATACTGCCAACGCCACCACCGGCATCGCCATTCCCTTCCCGCCAGCAGCGCCCGCGAACGTAAGCGCCAACGCCGGCTCGTCGTCCCAAGTGGTCCTCAATTGGAGCCCGGTTCCCAAGACCGAGAGCTACATCATTCAGCGGCAGGTACAAGGTGATTCAACCTGGACGACGCGCGCCAGCGCATATTTGGGCGGAACCTCCTATATAGATAGTGGCCTGCAAGCCAGTACCACCTACATTTATCAGGTAGCCGCCCAGAATCTGGGCGGCGCAAGCAGTTTCGCGCAGGCGCAAGTAACGACGACTGCCTCCGCGCCGGCATACCAGAGCGCGGACATCGCTTCCACTCCCTTGGGGAGCACGGTCGAGAACGTGGTTGGCGCCAGCTACGACATAACCGCCGGCGGCACGGATATCGGCTCAACTGCCGCCGATGGGTTCCGCTTTGTCTACCAGCAGATCACCGGCGACTTCGATGCCGTCATGCAGGTGCAATCGCTGGTCAACACCTTCTCAACCAACAAGGCCGGCCTGATGGTCCGCACCACCCTCGACCCCGGCAGCCCGATGGTCTTCGACGGCGCCACCTCCGCCAGCAGCTACCGCTTCCTCTATCGCAACGCGATGAACGCGACCGCCGTCTTCAGTGCCAACGGCCCTGTCGTCAGCTATCCGAACGTGTGGGTGCGACTGGTGCGCAAGGGAAATCTTTTCACCGGCTACTACAGCGCCGACGGGCTGAATTGGGGCGCCACCGGAAATGTCAACCTCGCGCTGCCGACGACCGTTTACTTCGGGATGGCCGTCACCAGCCACAATCCCAACACCACGACCACCGCGCAAATTCGCAATCTCAGCGTTTTTGCGGCTCCGCCCGCGCCCCAATTGTCGGTGCAATCCACCACGGCCGGCGCGGTGAGTCTGGGTTGGAACAATATCGTCACCGCCTCCAGCTACAATGTCCTGCGGCTCAATTCCGCGACGAATACCTACACGCAGATCGCCACGGGAATCACCGCGACCAGCTACCAGGACACCGGCCTTTCCGCCGGGGCTTCCTATCAATATGAGGTGGTTGCGATCAACTCGGTGGGCGCGTCGGCGGCGAGCAATACGGTCACTGCGCAGACCTCCGGGAATGTGCCGACCGCGCCGGGCGCGATCAGCCTGACTTCAAGTACCACCAGTTCGCTGTCGATATCCTGGGCGCCCTCCACAGGGGTGGTCACCGAATATCGCGTCGAGCGCATGGGTCCCGGCGAGAGCGCGTTCCACCAGGTTTCCGCCGCCGGCCTTACCGCCACCAGCTTCACCGATACCGGTTTGTCAGCCGGTCAGGCCTACCAATACCGCGTATTGGCGGCGAATGGCGCGGGCACCTCTGGGTACTCCGGTCCCGTCACTTTCACCACACAGACGGCCCAGACCGGCCCCGGACAACCCGGCCAGCCCGTGGCCACGGCGAATGGCCCGTACAATGTGAGTCTCACCTGGGCCGCCCCCTCGGGCGCGGTGACGGGCTACCAAATCCTG
This sequence comes from Tepidisphaeraceae bacterium, assembly GCA_035648595.1. Lineage (GTDB taxonomy): Bacteria > Planctomycetota > Phycisphaerae > Tepidisphaerales > Tepidisphaeraceae > RYN-428. The sequence continues at coordinate 19,056 of DASRLH010000077.1, read as the reverse complement.
CGTTCCACCAACGGCGGCTCATTCGCGCAAATCGCGAACACGACCGATGCGACTTACGTCGATGCGCAGGTTCAGCCAAATACCACATGTGCCTATGAAGTAATCGCCCAGGATGCGGGCCAGACCGGCCCGCCGAGCATCGCATCGGCCGCCATCACCACGCCCGCCAGCGCCTTCAATACCGCTGATATTTCCGCCGCCCCCGCCGGCAGCACATCAGTCGTCACCGAGGGATCGGCGTACAACATGACCGCCGGCGGCACCGGCTTCGCCGGCACTTCCGACTCCTTCCGCTTCCTTTACACCCAGCTCACCGGCGACTTCAACGTGATCGTGCAAGTGGCGGGCGTCAGCGCGGTTTCCGGGGCCTACGGCCAGGCCGGCCTCATGGCCCGCGCCTCGCTGGATGCCTCCAGCCCGGAAGTTGCTCTCACCATCAGCCCCCAGGGCGGCTACCGTTCCACCTCCCGCGCCGCCATCGGCAGCGCGATCGCGCAGACACAGGCGGGATATGCCACTTTCCCCAACTGCTGGCTGCGTTTGCAGCGTGTCGGCAACACCTTCACGACTTGGTGCAGCCAGCACGGAACCGCCTGGTATCAGATCAGCAGCGTCACGCTCGATGCCCTGCCATCCACCCTGTACGTCGGCATGGCCGCCGCGTCCGACAGTGCCGCGGCCACGACGACGGCCCAGTTCCAGAATCTTGCCGGGCTGTGATTCGATCGCGGTCTTCGACTGTTTCGGGCGGATTACCGCGGCTTCAAATACGACCGCAGTTTTTTCGCGAGTTTGTGCTCCATGGCGTTGTCGCGGCGCTCGGCGTACCAGTACTCGATCCGCATCGGCTGGCCCTCGTCGGTCGTCTGGCTGCTCAAGGGCCGGGTGATGGAAAAAACGTCCAGGTACTGCGTGACGGAAGTGATTCGTCGTTCGGGCATCGCATAATGCTCGACGACCACCTTGGGCTCGCAGACGTATCCGCCGCCCTTTGACTTGTGAATTTCAAAATGCACGACGCGCCGGCGGGTGGCCTCGTTGCTGTCCAATTCGCTGCGGCCATCGGCCACATCCCCCTTCCAAAACTCAAAAAACTGCCTGGACACCAACGGCTTTGTCGTCATCAGCCCCAGGCGGTAATCGGTGCGGTCGATTTCAAACGACGACGTGATCGCCGCCCGCCGGCACGCATCCCAGAGCAGATCAAAATTGTTCGCCTTCACATGCTCGACGGCCGGCAGATTAAACCAATACTCCGAGTTGGCCAGCTTCGCGTCCACCGCCGTCGCCGGCGCGGCCTTGGGATTCACCGGCTTGAAGACCATGCAACCGCCAACGCCGCAGGCGAGCAGACAACAGAGGAACGATCGAAAACAGCGATGATTCATTTCTGACGCTTTTGTGTGGAACCGCAGATGAACGCAGATAAGAATTGCTGCACGCATTTATCCGCGGATTCGTGTGAACCGCGCATGAACATCGATCGGAGTCCTGATGCGCGTTCATCCACACTTAATGCGGATGAGCGCAATGCGCGCGGCTCAAAGTTCTTATCTGCGTTCATCTGCGTTCATCCGCGGTTCATTCTCTTCTCCGCGGCTTGCGTGCGGCGCCTCGCCCGCCGGGGCGTCCTGCCGGGCGGCGGCGGCCCATGTCTCACCTACGGTGTGGATCACCGCCCCGTTCAGGGTGTTGGGCGTGCCCAGCGCGGCGCCGGCGACGATGACGATTCGCTCGCCATCCCTGGCGTAGCCTCTTGCGCGAACCAGCTTGTCCACGTCCGCCACCAGCGCGGCCATTCCATCGGGCGGGGCCATTTCCAGCGGCACCACGCCAAAGTGCAGCGACATCCGCCGCAGCGCCCGATGATCGCTCGATAACGCCAGCACCGGAACCGGAAAGCGCATCTTCGAGAAAATGCGCGCCGTCGATCCGCTCTGGCTCCAGATCACCACCAGCGCCGCCCGCAGTTCCTGCACCATCTGCCAGACCCCGCGCGCCAGCGCCGAGGAGAGCGGGGTGGTCTTGATCTTTAGCGCCGGCTCGCGCGGTGTGGCCTGGGCCACCAGATATTCCTCGGTGGTTTGGGCGACGTGCGCCATCGTATGCACCGTCGCCAGCGGGAAGCGGCCCACCGATGTTTCGCCGCTGAGCATCACGGCATCCGCCCCGTCGAAAATCGCATTGGCCACGTCGCTGACCTCCGCCCGCGTGGGGGTGGCGTTCTCGATCATGCTCTGGAGCATTTGCGTGGCCACGATCACCGGCTTGCCCGCCGACTGGCAACGCTTCACCAAATCCTTTTGCAGGATCGGCACCTGCGCCACGTCCATCTCGACGCCCAGATCCCCCCGCGCCACCATCAGCCCGTCGCTGGCGTCGATGATCGCGTCGATGGCCTTGATCGCCTCGGCTTTCTCGATTTTGGCGATGATCTGGATGTCGCTGCTCTTGTTCACCAGATGCTCGCGGAGCAGTTGCAAATCCTCGGGCTTGCGGACGAAGGAGAGGGCCAGGTAATCCAGATCATTCTCGATGGCCCAATCGGCGCATTCCCAGTCGCGGTCGCTGATCGAGGGAACGGTGACGGCGGTGTTGGGCAGGTTGATCCCCTTGCTGCTCTTGAGGACTCCGCCGATGGTGCAGGCGCAGCGCAGCTCGCCGAAACTTTTTGCGGTGCAGACGAAGCGTAGCATCCCGTCTTCGATCAGCACGCGATCGCCGACCTGCACATCATCCACGAAATGCGGATAGGTGGTGCTCACGCGGCCCTGTCCGCCGACGATCGCCTCGCGTTGCACCACCAGTTCGTCACCGACTGCGATCGGCATGCCGCCCATGCCATCCACATCCGCCACTTTTCCCAACCGAATTTTCGGCCCGCACAAATCGCCCAGCAGGGCGATCGGCTGGTCCCACCGCGCCGCGGCCTCGCGGATGTTGCGAAGCTGCAGCAGGTGCTCATCAAGCGGCCCATGCGAAAAATTCAGCCGGCAGACTCCAACTCCGGCCTTGAACAACTCAAAAAGCATCTCCGGGCTTGAAACAGCCGGGCCCATGGTTGCGACGATTTTCGTGCGGATTGTTTGCATGATTTCATCCAGCGCGGGCTCGGGGTTGGGACTTTAGCGCGGGAAGAATTGCCATAAGTCCACGCCGAAATAGTTCCGCACGGCTGATTCCCAATTGTCTGGCATAAGAGTCGGAACGGGACAGTAAATCCCGCTCCATCTTCAGCGAAATCGTTCTTGCGGAGGATCCCCTACTCGCCGCGCGGCCCTTAATTTTCGCACGCCGCTGTTGAAGCCTGTCTTGCGGAGTCATCGCCAACGCGGGGGTTGGTACTCGTGGTCGTCAAACTCCCTGGGCGCACCGCGGAGTTCGGCGGTTGTCATCTCCCAATACGGCTTTGCTCTTTTCATGGGATTCTCCGGCGGCTTCTTGTGTCACGGGCATCTGTCGCGTAAGGGCGTGTTGATTTTGCGGGATCGCAACTCTTCGACTGCCACGCCATTCGCACGGGCGGGACGCCCGTGATACGGTTGCGGGCCTCGTCCCGCCGTTCTTTGAGCCGCCGAAAGACGTACATGCTTTACTTCCCCGCCGGCTGCGCGACGCGCACATGGATTTCGCGCAGTTGCTTTTCATCCACCGGCGAAGGCGCGCCGCTCATCAAATCCGCGCCGCTTTGGGTTTTTGGGAAGGCGATGACATCGCGGATGTTGGCGATGTCGCGGAGGATCATCACCAGTCGGTCCAGGCCCAGGGCGATGCCGCCGTGGGGGGGGGCGCCGTATTGCAGGGCGTCGAGCAGGAAGCCGAACTTCTGCTTTTGCGACGACTCGTCCAGCCCGAGGAGGGCGAAGACTTTCTGCTGCATGTCGATGCGGTGGATACGGATTGAGCCGCCGCCGATTTCGCTGCCGTTGACGACGATGTCGTATGCCTTGCTCTTGGCGGATTCGACGCCGGCGATGTCGTCGCGTTTCTCCAGCTTGGGCAGGTCTTCATCCAGCGGAGCCGTGAACGGATGATGCGTGGCGACGAAACGCTTTTCCCCGTCGTCATACTCAAACAGCGGGAAGTTGACGACCCACACCCATGCGAAGCGCGTGCTGGGCGGGATTTTCAGATCGCGGGCCATTTTCAGCCGAAGCTCGCCTAGCACTTTATGCACGATTTTGGGTTTGTCGGCGGCAAAGCAAAGCAGATCGCCTTCCTTGGCGCAGCAGCGTTCGATGAGTTTTGCCGCGATCGGCGCGACGAACTTGGCGATTCCTGTATCTAAACCGGAGGCCGTGACTTTGGTGACGGCCAATCCCTTGGCGCCAAATCCCTTGGACCATTCGGCCAGGGCATCGGTCTCCTTGCGCGAGAGCTTGGCGCCGCCGGGCACGACGATGGCCTTGACCATGGCGGCATTTTTGAAGACGCCAAAATCGGTGGTATGGGCCAGATCGGTGATATCAAAAAGCTGCATGCCAAAGCGCAGGTCGGGGCGATCGGAGCCGTACTTGCGCATGGCCTCTTCGTGCTCGATGTGGGGGATGGGATTGGGGATTTCCAGGCCCAGGATTTCCTTCCAGATCTGCCGGAGCAGGCCCTCCATGATGGAGATGATGTTTTCGCGGTCGATGAAGGCCATCTCGACGTCGAGCTGTGTGAATTCCGCCTGCCGATCCGCGCGCGGGTCTTCATCGCGGAAGCAGCGGACGATCTGCATGTACTTGTCGCAGCCGGCCACCATCAAAAGCTGCTTGAACAACTGCGGCGACTGCGGCAGGGCGTAAAAGCTGCCCGGCACCAGCCGGGCCGGCACCAGAAAATCACGCGCTCCCTCGGGCGTCGATTTGGTCAGAAACGGCGTCTCGATTTCCCAGAAACCCAGGTCCCCCAGAAAATCCCGCATGATCTTCGTGACGCGATACCGCACGCGCAGGTTCTCCTGCATCTCATGGCGGCGCAGGTCGATATACCGATATTCCAGCCGTTTCTCCTCGTTCACCGTCTCAAACTCGTGCGGCGTAAAAGGGGGCGTGGGGCTGGGGCTCAGAATCTGTAGCGTCTTCACCCGCACTTCAATCTGCCCGGTCGCCAGCTTGGGATTCACAACTTTGGGCGCGCGGGCGGCCACCGCCCCACTCACGCTGATCACCCACTCGCTGCGCAGCTTGCGCGACTCATCATGAAACGCCTGCCCGCAGGTGTCGGCGTCAAAAACCAACTGCGTAAGCCCATCGCGGTCGCGCAGGTCGATGAACACCAGGCCGCCATGATCGCGGTAGGAATGCACCCAGCCCGCAAGCTTTATCTCGCTGCCGACGTCGGCGTGGCGGAGTTGGCCGCAGGTATGGGTTCGATAACGGGTTTGCACTGCTTCCATTTTGGCCTTGTCAGTTGTCAGTGGTCAGTTGTCAGTTGTCAGTGGCAGGTTCAACGCCGGTTTATGGAGATCAATCCAGATGATTAACCACGAAGGCACGAAGACACAAAGTTTTGTTTTATTCTTTCCCCGTTTGAATTTTGAATTTGTTTCGGATTTCGTGCTTCGGATTTCGGGTTTTTCCCCCGCTTCGTGTCTTCGTGCCTTCGTGGTTAACTCTTCTTTCGGTCGGCGAACTTATTTCGGATCCACCTTCCACCTCGGCTTTCCGAGCCAGTACCTTAGCACCTTCTCGGCGGGCTTTCCCTGGGGGGTGTAGCCGCGGTCTTCGGGGCCGCCGGCGTTGGGGGCGTATTGCCAAATCATGAAGCCGCCCAACTGCGGCACGCCGTACCATACCTTGAAAAATCCCTCGTACAGCTTGCGCTGTAGTTCCAGATCAATCGGCACCGTTTCCTGCGTGTAATCCCAAGGCTCGCTGGCGGCATTCGCCACGCTGCACCAGCCCACCTCCGTAAACATATACGGCTTGCCCTGTTTGCGCACCCACGGCAGCAGATCCGCCTGAATGGCCTTCCAGCGCGACACGATCTCCGAAACGGCGACATCGCGGTTGTCGCCCAGTTTGTAGTAGCAATTGGTCGAGATGATGTCCAGATGATCCCAAAACGGGATCTTCTGATAGTGATCCCAGTTGGCGGAGTAAGTGAGCAATCCGGGGAAGATTCGGCGCACGTCGGAAATTGTGTGCACCCATTCATCTTTATATTGCTCGGTGCTGACCAACTCGGAGCCGACCACGAACACATCGGCGTGCCCCTGGGCCGCCGACGTGGCGTAATACCCTTCCATGTCGCGATAACTGTTGAACCACATGCTCCAGTCGCGCGGATGAATCTGCCCGCGCCATTCGTTTCCTTCGGGGTTTTCGATAAGCACCAGCGGCATCACCACCACGCGCAGGCCCTTGCCCTTGGCGTATTTGATGAGCTCCGTGAGCTTATCCTGCGCCGCCGACATGCGCAGGTCGATGAAGATGACGCTGCTGGAGCCGTTCTCGACGCGGGAATCGACGACGATTTCAATCGTATCCGCCCCGGCGGCCGCGATGGCGTCAATGGTCTTGTGATACGGCTCGGGATCATCGATCCGCTGCACCTGCAACACGATGCCGCGATACGGCATCTCATCAAGTTTCACCGCCGGCGCGGCGGGCGTCGTCAGTTCCAGGTCGCTGCCCGTCCCGGCAATCAGCGTCCCCGCCGGCGGCGCCGTTGGCCACATCACGCACCCGAACGCCGCCAGGTACGCCAAAACCGCCAACAAAATCAAAACGCGGCCCTTCATCCAGACAATCTCCGTAAGAGGCCGAACATGATACGGACGGCGCGGCGATTGGCAACGCGGACGCCGCGATTGACGATGCCTCAATCGATTCCAGCCGACGGAGTGAAGACAATAGACAGGTGGAATACCTTCTGCCGCTGGTTTTCCGGCGAGCGCCAGTTATTCTGATGCGGCTGGTGTTCCATTGGTCCTGTTGGCTGGATTGCTTATGAAGCGGAGAACGATTCAACGTGTCACGGGCGTCTCGCTGGCCCTCGTGTTGTGCGGCGGATGCAGCGTGGTGATGGAAGATGGCTACAAGCCGCATTCGCTCAATGCGACGCCTGATGCACGGCGGGCGTATTATGCCAGCCCCTTCACCGACCAGGCCGCCGCCGCGCATCGGGCTCCGGGGCAGGAGGGCCCGCGCGGGCCGGCGGGATATTAATGGCGCGGGATGGCCCGGCGGGGTCTGCCGGTGGAACGCACTAAGCGGCGGGCCTAGAGTCTGGCAGTGATGACTGCGCCCACGATCGATCCCTCGGAGTTTGTTGCGACGGTTGAGCCGCTGCTGGAACGCCAGGATGCGCCGGGCCTGCTTACGTTGCTTCGCACACGCTGGACGCACGAGCAGATCAAATCCATTTTATCCGGCGATGATCTCGACGCCCGCAAGGTGGCATGCCTGGCGCTGGGCCTTACCGGCAGCAAATGCTCCATTCCGTGCATCGCCCAGCAGCTTCGCCATCCCGATCCGGTGATCAACCAAATGGCCGAGCATGCACTCTGGTCGATCTGGTTTCGTGCCGGCAGCGCATCGGCCAATCACGAGCTGTGTCGCGGCAGCCAGGCCCTGAGCCGCCGGGATTTGGATTGTGCGATAGAGCATTTCACGCGGGCCATCGAGATCGATCCGGCGTTTGCCGAGCCTTACAACCAGCGGGGGATCGCGAAATATCTGGGCGAGCGCTATTCGGAATGCGCGGCTGATTGCATGGAGGCGGTGCAGCGCATGCCATGCCATTTCGGCGCCTGGGCGGGGGCGGGGCATTGTCACGCCCACAAGGGGCATCTGGCCGAGGCGGTGAAATGTTACGAACGGGCTCTTGAGATCAACCCCCATCTGGATATCCGGCACGTCGTCTGTCAGCTCAAGCAGGAAATACGAAGATCGCCGTGAGATGGATTGCCCCTACCAACCGTGAAGGCCGTAGAACCAGCGGTACGCATCCTGCGCGAGCGAGAACGCGGCCATGACGCTCAAGAACACAATCAGCTGCGAACACAGAATCGTGGCAATGACGTGTGAAAATCGCAGGTAGCGCCGGAAAGCGACAATGAGGCAATAGGTGAATGCCAGTCCCACCGGTATCGTGAGAAACAGGCCGAAATCCTCGTAAATCGCCATCCTCCCAACGCCCAAGGCAATCAATGAAGCGAAGAGCGCGGCCTCCCACGCCAGCGAGGCCAGACCCGCCCAGAACATCGCGCTCGAACTGTATATCACGCAGCGGAGAACGTGAATTGGGCGCACCTTCGCTCTGCGCATCGAAATCTGAAAAACCATCAGCGCCAAGAAGGTGATACACGGCCAGGCGACGATGACCGCCGCCATCACAAGGTATAGCATTAGATTGCGCCAGTCGTACCGATACGGCATGCCGTTCCCATAAGGCAGCCCAATAATGGTCCCCGACGTCGCCACGTTGACATCAAGGTAATAGCGAAGTTCCGAAATCCCGTGCGCCCCAAATACACCCGCGCCGGCCACACACGCGACAACGATCCAATACGCGATCAGCCGTCGCGGCTTGGATGGCTGCTGAGGCCCAAGCGTGCGCCAGAACCGGCCTGGCCGCAGGTTCATCCACGCGGTCTTGAAAAAAGCGCCAATCGCCAATCCACGTTTATGCTCAAAGAGATACGGATGCACGCGGCGAGCCGGATCAAGCAACTCGCGCCAGACGAACTGATACCCGCATTCCGGGCAGCGCGGCTCGGTCAGCCCGCGCAGGTTGTACTCGCACAACGGACAGACCACCTCAAGGCCCGGCTGTTCCCAGTCGGGTTGATCGGCGAGCGAAGGCAGGGGGGCGGTACTCATAAGCTGCAGTGTGTTCACACGGTCACGGCGGCCAGTTTGTGATATTTTGTGCGAACAGAATTGCGGCTGCAACGGTTAAAGCAACGATAATCTGCGCGCTTAGAATCGTCGCGAGCGCATGCGGAAATCGAAGGTATCGGCTGAAGGCCACTTCCAGGCACGCCGTGAAGGCGATTTCCGTTGGTATCATAAAAAGCAGCGCATCGTATCGGTGGAATCTGATTGAATTCACGCCCATCGCCGACATCATAGCGGCTCGACCTGCATACCAGGCCAGTGAAACCAGTCCAGCCCAGAACACGACACTCGACGCATACAGCACGCCCCGCAGCACATGGATTGGACGCACTTTGGCCTGCCGCATCGAGATTTGAAAAATCATGAGGCCCAGAAACGTGAACCATGGCCAGGCAACCAGTATCGCCGCCAGCAAAAGGTACTGCGAGATATGCTTCCACTGATACTCATAGGGGGGCCCGGCTGGGACGCGGATTCGCGCCGCACGAAAAGTGACCATGATCGCGGGCGCCTTGGGCAAAAGGTAGGCGCGAAGTTCCGATAGGCCATACGCGCCGAAAATGCCCGCCATGCCCACACACGCAACGACTGCCCAATACGCCATCAGCCTTCGCGGATTGGACGGTTGTTGCGGCCCAAGCGTCGTCCAGAACCGGCGCGGGCGCAGGTTCATGAACGCCGTTTTTAGAAATGCCCCAGGTGCCAATCCGTGCTTATGCTCGAAGAGATAGGGATGCACCCGCCGGTCTGGGTCCAGCAGGTCTCGCCAGACGAACCGATACCCACATTCCGGACAGCGCGGCTCCGTCAATCCGCGCAAGTTGTATTCGCATAACGGGCAAACTATTTCTGGGCCGCTCTGTTTCCAGTCGGGTTGATCGGCGAGCGATGGTAACGGGGCGGTGCTCATGCGTTGGCGTATCCAGGAGTTAAACGATCAGAACCAGCGTTCGATGCGGATTGCAAGCACAAACGCAGTCATAATGCCAAGAATCGCAATAATCTGCCCGCACAAAATGGTCGCCGAGGCGTGTGAAAATCGCAGGTAACGGCTGAACGCCACGATCAGGCACCAGGTGAATGTGATCTCAAGCGGTATCGCAAAAAGCAGCCCGTAGTTCGCGTAGGGCCGGGTCGTCCCCACGCCATAGGCGAGTAGTGTCGCCGCCAGGTTTACATCCCAGGCCAGCAGTAACAGTCCCATCCATAGCATGACCGACGAAGCGTACAGCACGCACCGCAGCACATGAATGGGGCGCACTTTCGCCTGGCGCATCGAGATCTGAAAAATCATCAGGGCCAGTACGGTCATCCACGGCCAGGCCACCACGACCGCCGCCGTTATGACGTATGGGACGAGGTTGTGCCAATGGTAGCGGTATTGAAGCGTCAAAGGCCGGGTGAAAAAGCCGTATCGGGTTCTCGAGGCTGGCGAGTTGAGTTCCAGGTAGCGTCGAAATTCCGAGACGCCAAATTCGCCGAACACCCCGGCGGCCGCCACGCACGTGACAATGATCCAATACACGATCAGCCGTCGCGGATTGGAGGGCTGTTGCGGTCCGAGCGTGGCCCAGAAGCGGCGTGGGCGCAGGTTCATCCAGGCCGTCTTCAGGAACGCCTTGATGGCCAATCCTCGTTTATGCTCGAACAGATATGGATGCACCCGCCGAGCCGGGTCGAGTAACTCGCGCCAGATAAATTGGTACCCACATTCCGGGCAGCGCGGCTCGGTCAGCCCGCGCAGGTTGTACTCGCACAACGGGCAGAGCACTTCAACGGCCGCCTGTTCCCAGTCGGGTTGATCGGCGGCCGACGGCGGAGGCGCGGTGGTCATGGTTATGGATCGAGGTTTGATCGCTTTCTGGTGACACGGGCGTCCCGCCCGTGCGTCATTCTTTGCACTGCGAGGCGCCGTCGCATGCAATTTGCGCCATCAGCACGGGCGGGACGCCCGTGTCACGGTGACGGCTTATCCGCCACAATCCTCAGCGCAATCTCCTGGGTATACGCGGGCACCGTCAGCGTTTCATGGCGTTCCCCGAAGTCTACCTCCTGCTTCTCGCGTACTTTCCCGCTCTTTACGTCAATCCACTCCACTTTGTATGCCCCCGGCGCAATCGCCAGCTCTACCTGCTTGCAGCCCGCGCCATGAATATACCCGGCGTAAGCGCGGCCCTTGTCCGCCAGGAAGTGCGCGCTGACGCCCTTGGGCAGCGGCGAGCGGACGATGGCGGCGTCGGGCGTCATGTGAATGAAGTCGAAGCCGGCGAGAAAACTGGCGAGGATTTTGAACTGCCGGCGAAGCTCGGGCCCGCCGCCGCCGGGTTGGGTGGGGGGAAACTTGAAGCTGCCGTCCTCGTGGCCGACGGCAAATGAGTAGTCGAGATGATCGAATATTCCGCCGCCGGCGAGCATGAATTCCCAGGCTTCCTTGCGATAAGCGGCATCGCCGGTCCCCTTGAAGCCGGTTTCATCGTCGGCAATTACTCGGCCCAGTCCGTAATTAACTGCGACGGCATCGGGCGGCGTGGCGTAGTGGAAGTTGAAGATGGATACGCCGGGGTTGGGCTTTTGGATTTTCTGGCTTCCATTGCCGATGTTCTGGGCGGCCAGGTGCCGATGCGGCAGATTCTTTTCCGCGGCGCGGAGCGTGGCCAGGATGTGGTATTGCCATTCGAGCGTCACGCCGCCGAAGTAGGGCTCATTGCAGATCTCATAATAGATGTTGTCGGCGTCTTTCAATTCATCAGCGATCTTTCGCACCATTGCATCCTGCACCGCCAGCAGGTTTCCGTTCGTGAGCGTATTGGCCTGGGTGCGCGGGACGGTTCCGATGCCGTTGACATTATTTCCGCTGTTCAGCGGGCTTAGAGTCCACTGCCGCTCATCGTAATACGGGCAAAACAGCACCACCTCCACCACGATCCCGCGTTTTCCGGCCTCGCTCACGAAATCGCGCAGGCGGGCAAAGTACGCCTGATCCCATCGGCTCAGATCAAACTTGCCGCCGCCGTTGGCATAGCCGGCTTCGCCCGCGCGCGCCCACGGGCAAAGCAATCGCCCCGCGACGGGGGCCAGCGTGTTCTTGTCGATATGAAACGCCCCCGCCGGCTCAACATACGCGCCGCTGAACAGCCGTGTCACGTTCATGCCATCGTGCTGGAGCGCATCCAAATACCGGTGATCGTTGAAATCCCGATTCAGCACCGCTCCGTAATGCTCGGTCGATCCCAACAAAAAGACCGGCTTTCCGCGAAAGAGCAGATAATGCGGATTGTCCGGGCAAAGCGCCAGGGGGGCGCTGCGGCCGCGTGCAGTCGGCGCAAAAGCACAGACGAGCAGGAGGAACAATGTGGCGCCAAAGGAACCGGGAAACCGCGGCGCGACCCAGCCGCACGCTATCGATAGGCGATTCTTCAGGTGCATGCAGCCGCAGGATAATTTGGTTGGTCTTTTCCGACAAGAGACCTATCCTATTGAGTTCGGCGGTGTCTGTTACGACGCAGCGCCAAGTCACAAGGAGGCCGCGCATGTCCCACCAATTGAGGTGCACCCAATGCGGCAAGGGATTCACGCTCACGCGTCCCCAGGAAGGATCGAGCGTGATGTGCACGGCTTGCGGAAGCCAAATAGAGTTGCCGCCGGAGTTGGTTCTTCCAGCCGCGCGCAGACACGCGGGCGACTCCAGGCCGCCCGCCGGGCCGTTCCGCGCCCAAGGCGCAGGCACCGGCAGGGGCAACCCTATTGACCCCGCCATAAAGGCGCCCGGCACTTTGGAGACAGTGGAGGGCGGCCGGCGAGTTCGTCGCTTGCTCGTCGCGGGACTGGCGGTGGCGCTATTGGCGTGTGCGGGCTGGCTGATCGGAAAGCACATCCACAATGGCGATGATCGCAACGCCGAGCTTGTCGGCCCCACAAAGCAGTTGGCCCCCGCCCAGCGGCCCCCCGGGCATTCCGCCGCCGGCTCCGCGCCGGCAACGCAAGCGGATATCAGCCAACGTATCCCTGGCCTGCCGCAGGTTGGCGACGTACATGATCCGGCCACGCAACAAGTGCCGCCCGCCAATTTGGTCCCCGGCGCCCCCACCACTCGCCGTGCGTCGGGCTCCGACATGGCGCGCTTCGACGCGACTGATCCGCGGACAGTGGGCCCCTCGACCCGCGCCAGCGCGATCGCGGCATCCGCCGGCCCGGCTACTCGTCCGGCGCCGGCGCAGTTGGCCGATGCCGCGCCAAAGACACGGCCGGCAACACGGCCAGTTTATTTGATTGGCCCGCCTCCGCCTTTCCCTGCGGAACGGCGCGTCACCGATGCGCAAATCGAGCAGTCGATGCGCGGCGGGATCAATATCATCCTTTCGCAGTTCGAGGAGAACGCGATCACCCTCCGATACGCCGGCGGCGAAAGCCGTCGCGGCGGGTTGGATGCCTTATGTCTGTACGCGCTGCTGTCCGCCGGGCAATCCATCAAGGACGATCGCCTCGATCCCAAGAATCGGGCAATGAAGCTCATGCTCGAGAAGCTCAAGGCTTATCGCATCGAGCCCAACGCCTCGGTGCCATTTGACCCGGTCACATATGGCAAGAGCCTACGCGCGATGGCCCTGTCGGTGTACGACCGTCCCGTGGACCGCAAGGTCTTCAAGGATGACGTCACCTGGCTTATCAATGAGGAGGAAGACGGCGCCTACAGCTACGGCGGCATCTGGAGCATCCCCAAGCCCACCAACATTTTCGGGGATCCCAACAACGGTTACGCCTATCGCGGCAATATCAGCCAGATGCATGTGTGCCATCCGAATCGATGGAACACGGCGTATTGGGATAAAATCGGTGAGCAGGATCCGGCAAACTACGCGTATCTCAAGCCGCCCGTGACGATTCCGCCGGCCGGGGCCTATGTCGGCACCTGGCAGGGCCTGCCGCCCGCGCCGCCGGGCGGGGCGGCCGGAGCCGTCGCGGCGGCAACGCCCGCGCCCTGGAGCCCGGCGGCCAAATTCCTGGAGCTTCACTTCCCCTGGGACAACAGCAATTCGCAATACGGCCTCTTGGGCGTCTGGGCCGGCGAGCAGGCCGGCCTGGAAGTCCCCGCGCGTTACTGGCGCGATATCGAGGGCCACTGGCTTCGCTGCGAATTGCGCAACGGACAATGGGGCTATAAAGCGCCCGACCGCCAGGGCTCGCTGGCAATGACCTGCGCGGGCGTGACCTCGCTGATGGTCACCCACGATTACATCCAAAGCACGGGCTCGCGCGGCGGCATCGGGCGCGAGCCTTCCCCGCCGCCGCTGGCCGCGGGGCTGGCCTGGCTCGAGCAGTCCGACAACGCCGTCAACGTCGGCTCCAGCCAATCCCACTACGTCGGCTACGATCTGTTCGGCATCGAGCGCGTGGCGATGGCCAGCGGGTTCAAGTATTTCGGCGCCCATGATTGGTATCGCGAACTGGCCGGCCGCGCGCTGATGAGCCAATGGCGCAACGGCGCCTGGGGACGCACGCAAGAGGGTCAGGATGCCCTGATCGACACGGCCTACGTCGTCGCATTCCTCGCGCAGGGCCGCCATCCGGTCTTCATGAACAAGCTGCGCTTCGATGGCTACTGGTGCAATTATCCGCGCGACATTTCCAGCCTCACGCACTTCGCCTCTCACAACACCGAGCGGCCGCTCAATTGGCAGGTGGTGACGCTTGAACATGGCTGGGAAGATTGGATGGACTGCCCGGTCCTCTATCTGGCCAGCCACAAGCCGCCCAAATTCACCGAGAGCGATTACGGAAAATTGCGCGGCTTCGTGGAGGCCGGCGGCCTGCTCTTCACGCATGCCGACGGCGATTCAAGCGAGTTTACGAAATGGGTGACTGACACGCTCGTGCCAAAGGTATGCCCCGGCTACGCACTTAATCCCGTGTCGGCCGGCCATCCCATCTTCCATGTCAACTATGAGATTCCCGCTGAGGGCACAAAGTTGATGGCCGTCGATAACGGCTCGCGTCTTCTGCTGGTTCATTCTCCCGTGGACATGGCCAAGGCCTGGCAGGCGCATTTCGAGCGTGTGAAGAAGGATGATTTTCGCCTGGGCGTGAACATTTTCTTCTACGCGGCGGGCAAGGCCAATTTGCGCAACCGATTCTCCTCGCCGGTGCTTCCCCGGCCCCCGCCGCCCCAGACGCCGCGCATGCCCGTGGCGCGCCTGAAGTACGCGGGAAATTGGAATCCCGAACCCCATGCCTGGACGCGCTTCGCCCGCGCCTGCCGATGGGACACCGGCCTGGCCGTCGCGCCGCTGCCCGTTGATCTGACGAGCCTTGCGTTTTCAACCGCCCCCATCGCCGATCTCACCGGCACCGCCTCGGTGGATTTCACCGACGAGCAGGCCAAGGCCGTGGCGGCATATGTGCAAGCCGGCGGCATCCTGCTCATCGACGACTGCGGCGGATCGGGCGATTTCGCGCAGAGCATCCAAAACACCCTCCTGCCCAAGGCCTTCCCTGGAGTGCCCCTGCAAGATCTCGCCGCCGATCACCCGTTGCTCAAGGGCGTTGAAATGACCCCCCAGACCACGGACGCGCCGCGCATGCGCCCGTATGCGATAGACCATCTGCGCCTCACCCCGCCGCGAATGCAGGGATTGACCGCTGGAAAAGGCGCGGTGCTCTTCAGTTCACTTGATCTGACGACAGGCTTGTTGGGAACCAACACCTGGGGCGTAATGGGATATGATCCCGCCGCCTGCACTAAACTTGTGGAAAATGCCATGATTTGGGCGGCGAGGCGCTCGCAGGGTGAGTAGGCGCTACCCGACGGACGTGGACTATCGTCGGCGCGCAGGCGGAGCAGCTTTTCGTCGTGACACGGGCGAGACGCCCGTGTCACACAAAAGCGAGTTCGTCATCCCGGAAATCCGTACTATTGCGGATGGTTCAGTTGTGATGGTGATAGAATGAGGCCGACATGAAACGAAAACCACTTCTCGCAATATTCCTCCTGACCCTTCAGTGCATCCTGATCCCCGTCGTCCGCGGCGCCGACCCACAACCCGAGGCGCCGCCGCTGCCGACCCTGGAGGAGGCGCACGCGGCGTTTGCCGCCGGGCAGTATCCAACGGTGCTTCAAAGTCTCAACCGAATCGCCGAATCCCGCCAATGGACCGATGGCATCGTCGATCATTACGATCTGCTCATGCTCCGCGGCCACACGTATATTCAGCTAAAGGAGTCCTCGGCGGCCCAGTCCGCGTTCGCACAAGCCGCCAAGGCAGCCACGGACAAGAAAAAAGCCGCCGCCGCCACGGTGCTGCAACTGCTCATCCGCCAATCCCCCGGCTTCAAGTATCCGCCCCGCCCCGCGAAGAAGGAGGACAAGCCCGATCCCATCGACATCATCGACCCCGCCAAACGTGCGGACGCGCTCAAGACATTTCTCGCCGATGAGCGGCTGACGGTGCGCCCCAAGCTGGAAGCCGCCAGCCAAGCCACCAGCCTGCTCCCGATCATGAAGGCCGTCCCGGCCATCAAGCGGCTGCACACGATTGAGTTGGGCGTGACCGGTGACGATTCCTGGACCACCGATTTCAGCGCCGGCCTGGCCAAGCACGCCCATGAACTGATGTACAACGCGATGTACGTGATGCATGGCCGCATCGACGGCATCCGCAAATCCGCCATGACCCTGATCCCCGTGATCATCGCCCGCCGAGGCGGCCCGATCAATCCCTACAGCCCGCCCACCGGCGCCCGCCAGCGCGGCCTGGATGACAGGCAATCGGCCGAGCTGCGCGGCGACATCGCCGCCTGCGACAAGTTCCCCGAAGCCGCCAGGGAACTCACCGCCGCCTTCGCCACCGATCCAAAGTATTACAAGGACGTCTGCGATCAGGCCAAGGGACTGTCGGATTGGGCGGGGAAGATTCTGCAGGGGATCAATTTGGATTACGATGATAAGAAATAACGCCTGAATGCATTTGATTTTGAGGTCACGGGCCCGATATGGTTTGAGCGGCGATTCGCTCTGGAGAGTTAGGACATTCACCTATCGAGTAATCGAGGTAACATGGCTACGCTCATAACAAATAATCGTCCGGCCGACGCATCACTTGGCGCACTTGTCGATGGGAAGGTTGTGGAGTTTTCCAGCATTGAGGAAAAAATAGAGGCTCTGGCAGAAGCTTGGCGCGAGGACAATCTCGGGCGGTCGGTTGTGAATTACTTTCATCCGGCCTATCTGAAGATCATTGGATTGGGCATGGCTGCGGTGCCACATCTTTTACGGGAAGTTGCGCAGGGAAGTCGCGTGTGGTTTCTTGCCCTGGAACAAATTGTAGGGTATCCGGTGCATTTGCCCGAGATGAAGGGTGATCTCGCGGCGGTCGCGAAGGCATGGATCGATTGGGGAACGTTCAATGGGTACTCGCCGATACAAAGTGGACCACAGTCGAACAAAGCGGCTATTTGAGCTGCATTTTCCCGCAATCAATGTTGACAAGATCGACTGGGGAGCCGCTAGCGAGCCCAGTGAACATTACAACTGCATGGGCTTTGCCGTCGGGGTGCTCAAATGGTGGCAGCCGCCGAGCCAGCCAGACCTCACCAGCAATGCCGGCGATTATTGGCCAGATGGCGTCGTTGCGGACGTGACCATCGCGGCGTTTGTCAGTGCTGCCGAAAGCGAACAATTCTCGCTGACGGGATCATCCGAATGGGAGGATGGTTATGAAAAAATCGTCCTTTGCTTCAATAAGGAGGACGTTGGCCGGCAGTTTACACACGCAGCGCGGCTTATTTCTCCCGATCTATGGAAAAGCAAGTTCGGCGAGCTGTCAGATGTCGAGCATACACTCGTGGAGATCGAGGCTGCGTACGGGGCGGGCCGGAGGTTCATGCGACGGCCGCTAGCGGCGCCTACCCCAGGGGCCGGAAACCCTTAATTTCTCCTTTTTGTCGAATTCCCCAACTTTCGCCGGCGGCAACGATCAGCGGCACCGTCGTCGATACTCAGGGCAAGCCGGTTGCCGGCGTCAGCGTGCGCGCCGACAGCCTGGGCGTTGATGGTCGCGGCTATCTTCTGCTCGACACCCGGCTGACAACCAGCGACGCCGCCGGCCACTATCAACTCACCGGGCTGCCGCGCGGCCACGGGCAGTTGTATGCCTACGGCAAGTCGTACCTGTTGCTCGACGTTCTCAAGCTCCGTTCGATCCCCAGTGAAAACCTGACGCTCCACATGACCGCGGCCGGCGCGATCAAAGGCCGCGTGCTTAGCAAGTTTGGCAAGCCCGCCACGCACGGAAACGTGAACATCGAACCCCCCGGCGAAAAGATCGGCAAGTGGGGGGCCTCCGGCGATACCAAAGCCGACGGCTCCTTCGCATTCGACAACGTTCCGCTCGGCCAGTACATCGTCACCGCAATGGCCACCAACCCTGGCCCCGCCCTTCGCGGGAAAGATCCCAATGCCAAGACCATAACCGTCAAGCCCGGTGAAACCACGCGGGTGGACGTGACGGGACGTTAGTTTCCGGCGCGGAAGAATGACCTGAAACAGCCGTGTGCGGCTATGCGCTATTTATCTGCGGCATAACCAGATGCGTGTTTGGCCGGGAAATCCAGCCTCGATCGTGACACGGGCGTCCCGCCCGTGCGTGTTGCATGGAACTCCTGCCGCAATAGACGACCCGCCTCCTTTCCACCCGCGGCCCGGCCCGCTACGCTGTAGGCTTATCCTTGGCGCACCAACCGCCAGCGAAGGAGAAAGGATGGATTTGCTTACGGTTCTGGGGGTGGCGGTCCTGCTGACGCGGGTGGGGCTGGCGCTGTATGTGGCCGGGCTGGTCCGGGCGAAGAACTCGGCGGGAGCGGTGCTGCGCGCCATCTGCGACCTGTGCGTAACCGTGCTGGCGTTCTGGGCGGTCGGGGCGGCCATTCTTTTTCAGGAACATAATCATGTGCTGTGGCTTCGCGCGGATTTGCTGTTCGGCTGGAAGCTGAACGTGGAGGCGTTTTCGCTATCGTTCGTGTTTTTCAATTTTGTGATGCTCCTCACCGCCAGCGGCGTGGTGGCCGGGGTGGTGGCCGAGCGGTTCCGGTTTTTCCCGTTATGCATCGCTTCGCTCGTCCTGGGCGGGTTTGTTTTCCCCGTGGCCGGCAAATGGATCTGGACGGGCTGGCTGGCCCGGCATGGGTTCTTCGATCTCGGCGGAGCGTCGGCGCTGCAAATGTCCGCCGGGAT
>DASRLH010000076.1:0-12100 GCA_035648595.1 Tepidisphaeraceae bacterium | reverse complement strand
ACCCTACCCTCCCCCGGAGTACCACCGGGAGAGGGGATGAGCCCCCAGCGACGCCGAACGTGCCACGCACCTCAACAGAGCGGTTGCATTAATGGTTCTTCCGGGAGAGATAAATAACCTCGCAAACACCCGGTTTGTTTTGCTATACTCACAATTCGCGGGTCGCCGTTTCTTTGCGATGCGGGCGCGGCGCTTGCTGAATTTGGGCTTTGGGCTTTGGGCTTTGGGTTGAATATTCCGGTTTGGCGGCCCTGCGGGCGCCCCCCGCCCTTTTGCCTCGTGGGCAGGCGGCGGACCGAACCCTTAAGAGCAGTATACGCAATAACTTAGACGATTCATTCGACTGTTTCGATATCTAAAAGGCGGTCTCTAAAGTGTCACATTTTGATGCAATTCGCCCCGAGCCGCCCACGCCCCACATCGTGATTGACGCCCAGGTCGTTGGCCGCAATCTGGAGCGGATGGCGGCTTATGCGAAGTCGCGCCGCCTTGGGATTCGCCCGCACACCAAGACACACAAATCGCTTCACCTGGCACGGATGCAACTGGAATTGGGCGCGGTGGGCCTGACGGTTGCCAAGGTGGGCGAAGCCGCAGTGATGGCCCAGGCCGGGGATGATCTGCTGATGGCATACCCGGCGGTGGATGCCGCGCGATGCGCGGCGCTGGCGGAATTGGCGCGAACGAAAACGATGCGTGTGGGGATTGACTCGGCGTTTGCCGCCGACCGGCTTGCCAAGGCGGCGCGCTCGGCGGGAAGCGTCATCGGAATCCTCGTTGACCTCGACGTCGGCCACCATCGCACCGGCGTGCAAAGCGCCGCCGACGCGCTGGCGCTGGCTCAACACGTTGATCGAGCCAAGGGCCTTCGCCTGGACGGCGTAATGTTTTTCCCCGGCCACATCAGCGTGCCGCCGGATCGGCAAGAGACGCCGCTCAAAGCGTTGGGGGAAAAACTGGACGAAGTTGTGGCGCTGTGGCGCCATGCGGGTTTGGAAGCGGCGATCGTTTCGGGCGGCTCAACGCCGACGGCTTATCAATCGCATCGGGTTGCGAATCTCACCGAGATTCGTCCCGGCACCTACGTCTTCAACGACATGAACTGCGTTCACGGCGGCAGCGCGACGATCGACGATTGCGCCGCCCGCATCATCGCGACGGTCGTCAGCATCGCGGTGCCGGGGCAGGTGGTGCTGGATAGCGGAAGCAAAACGCTCACCAGCGACCGTTGCGGCCCGGCGCCCGACAGCGGGCACGGGCACATCATGGAGTTTCCCGCGGCAAAGATCGTAAAACTCAGCGAGGAACACGCCCAGGTCGATGTGACGGCATGCGAGCGGCATCCCAAGCTCGGCCAGCGCGTCACCGTCATCCCCAACCACATCTGCCCGTGCGTGAATTTGCAGGATAGAGTCTGGTGGCAGGAGCCGGGCGATATCCCGCGGGCGGTCGAGGTTGAGGGGAGGGGAAAGGTGTTTTGAATTTCGTGAATTCGGAAGGGGAATCGATTGAACTCGCGACAGCCCGCTTGGCATTGTCGTGACACGGGCGTCCCGCCCGTGCGGAAGGCGTGAAAGCACGACGAACCAACCGGCCCGATGTCCCATTACATCCCGCACGGGCGGGGCGCCCGTGTCACGATTCGGTTTCTGTTGCGAACTTTGGTAGTTACCGGAATGCTCCGTCCCCTCTTCGATGCTCATTTGGATCTCGCGTGGAGCGCGTTGTTTTTCAATCGCGACCTCACGCAAAGCGTGCGGGAAATCCGCTGCCGCGAGCTAGGCATGACCGATGAGCGGGCGCGCGGGCGGAACACGGTCAGTTTGCCGGAATTGCGCAAGGCTGGCGTGCGGGTGTGCGTGGCGACGCTGCTGGCGCGCGGCGGGCCGGAGCAAAAAAACCAGGCAGCCTACAAGCGCACCGATCTGGATTACGCCAATCCCACGCATGCGTATTCCATCGCCCATGCGCAGCTCGCGTACTATCGCATGCTCGAACGCCAGGGGCATGTGAAAATGCTCCGCACGCGCGGCGATCTGGATGCCCATTGGGAACTGGCCGGCCAGGATCCGGCCGCGCCGCTTGGCATAATCCTGAGCATGGAGGGGGCCGACCCGATCGTGACGCCGGGGCAGGTGGAGGAATGGTGGAACCTGGGCCTGCGGGCGGTCGGCCTGGCCCATTACGGTCGCGGCCAATACGCCTACGGCACCGGCGTGTCCGGGCCGCTGAGCGCGGGCGGCCGCGAATTGCTCGGCCAGTTTCAGCGCATCGGGATGATCCTGGACGTCACGCATTTGTGCGATCAGAGCATGGCCGAGGCGCTGGATTTATTCGACGGGCCGGCGCTCGCCAGCCATCATAATTGCCGCGCGCTGGTGTCGGGGGATCGGCAACTGGATGATGGGCAAATCGTCCGATTGGTAAAACGCGGCGCGGTGATCGGCGTCGCGCTGGACGCCTGGATGCTTTACCCGAATTGGGTGCGAGGGGAAACCAAGCCGGAAGTCATCGGGTTGACAGCGGTGGCGGATCATATCGACCATGTCTCCCAACTCGCCGGCAATGCAAGCCATTCTGCGATCGGCAGCGATCTGGACGGCGGCTTCGGCGCCGAGCAAACCCCCCGCGATTTGAACACCATCGCCGACCTGCAAAAGTTGGCCGACATCCTAAGCGCCCGCGGGTACACGGATCCGCATATCGACGGCATCTTCCATGCAAACTGGATGCGGTTTTTCCGCGACGCGCTGCCGGATTGAGTGGCGGTATGGTTGGGCGCGCCAGGTTTTTCGGTGAATCGGAACAGAAGAGCTTGCGCCAAGTGCGCCAAGGACGCCAAGAAGCCAAGAATATTATGGAAAGCTCCGTCGCACCAGGCAGTTTGCGGCGTTTCGGAGGTCTTGGACGCAGCCCACCAACGTGCGTCTCGCCCGTGCATAATATTTTGAGATTGAGAGTATCGTGATTCCTCGACCACTGCGCCATCCGCACGGGCGGGACGCCCGTGATACGGCGACGGATCCTTCCCCCGATGAACTCCGGGGTTCTGTAGTCAGATGAGTGCTTTGCGGACAACGAACGGACTCAAGGTCCAACTACCAACCTGATCTTCTTGGCGCTCTTGGCGTCTTGGCGCTCTTGGCGCTTTTCTTTCGGGGTTGGACGGGCGAACGGCGCATTCTCCTTCAAGTTCTTCACTCGCCGGCAGGCGCACCGGCGGCGTTGGCCCTGGGCGGGCGGGCGTCGTCGGCATCGTAGGGATGGTCCGAATTCTCGCCCTGCGCCTCGATGCGCTGGATCGAGATGGCCCGGCCCGTTTCGGTGTCCACCTCGGCCAGCGCGCCGCATAGCCGCACGTCGGCGGTGGCCACGTCGAAGCTGTGGGGCATGTTGGTGGTCATGAACTTGATGACCCGATCCTTGCGCCGGCCCAGCACCGAATCATACGGGCCGCACATGCCCAAGTCGCTGATGTATGCGCTGCCGTTGGGAAGCAATTTGGCGTCGGCGGTGGGGATGTGGGTGTGGGTGCCGAAGATGACCGAGCAGCGTCCGTCGAGCCAGTGGCCCATCGCCACCTTCTCGCTGGTGGCCTCGGCGTGCATGTCGCAGACGCACACCCGCACGCTCCGCGGCATCTGCCCGAGCACCTTGTCGGCGGCGGCGAAAGGGTCGTCACTGGGCAGGTTCATGTAAATCCGGCCCAACAGGCAGAACACGCCCACCTGCACCCCGCTGTTGGTGGTGACGACGGTAAACGTGCGGCCCGCAGCCTCGGCGGCGAGGTTCGCCGGGCGCACGATGCGCTCGCTGGTTTGCAGGGAGGGGACGATGTCGAGCTTCTTGTAGACGTGATCGCCCAGGGTGACGACATCGACGCCGTAGCTGCGGAGCTTGTGAAACAGGTTTTGGGTGATCCCGCTGCCGCCGGCGATGTTTTCGGCGTTGGCGATCACCAGGTCCACCCGATGCTCGCGCACCAGGCCCGGGAGCCGTTGATGCACCACCTGCCGGCCCGGCCGGCCCACAATATCGCCCAAACACAAAATACGGATTGGCATGTGGCCAAGAGTATATCGGTTGGAGGAAGTTGCGTATACGCTTCGGGTATCGCCAAGAAGAAAACTTCACCACCGAGGCACGGAAACCTCGCGGAACCCTTAATCGCTCAAATGCCCGGTTTGTTCCGGTTTTGTGACTGGCCCGTTTGGCCGTCACACGAAGACCTGCGGACAATAAACCAAACGATGCAAAGTCAGCCTTGTTCGGAAAAATTTTCGGCGCGATTTGAGCCAGGTCGTCATGACGTTCGGCAATGTGCCTTAAGCCAATGCGCGGTCGGAATTTACTGCCCGCTCAATTCCGTCCATGCGGTCTGAAGATCGATGCTCATTTGCACGCGAACCCATCCGGGCATGGGGGTGTCGTATTCGACCTTGGCGATGTGCGCGTTATTGAGAATGCGCGACAGCGAGTCCTTAATTCGGGGATCTTTGTCGGCGGCGTCGCCGAGCGTGAGTTTGCCGGGCAGCGGCAACGCGTTGAGTTTGCCGCGCAATTGCGCCAAGGCAATGCCTTCGGCGGCACGCGCGGTTTTAAGCTTGTTGCCGCCAACGGGAGGCGAAACGCCCGTGCCCTCGGCGGCGCCGTCGATCCATGCGGGCGCCTGTGCGGGGAGTTGAACGGCGGGGCCGGTTGCCGGTGCCGGGGCCTTGGCAAGGGCGGTCCCGATGGCCGGCGCCATGCGGGCCTCGACTTGCTTTCGCAGATGCTCCCACGCCAGCCGGGCCCTGGGAACCGGCAGGGCGGATTGCTTCTCCATGTTGGTTCGCAGATTCGGCCAAAGCTCCTGGGGCGTTGCCGCCAGCGTCAGGCGGATTTCCAGATCGTCCATGAACTGAATCGAGCGCACCGGGCGGGCGGCGAGCCAGGCGCGAAGCGGATCGCCGATGATCGGCAGGGCCAGGAATTCATCCAGCCGTCGGCCGCTGTCCAACTGGAGCGGCTTGAGGCTGTCCACCACATGATCCACCGCGTTTTTGCGTGCCGAGTCGATTGCCTCGCGGCGGCTTGGATCGCTGACTTTTCGCCACGCGCCTTGCGAAGGATCGGGCCGAAGCGCGCCGGCGGCGGCGCTGGACGTGCTGCTTCCAGTGGCGGAAAACGTGCGGCTGTACAGGGTGGTGTTCAATCGGTTGCGAAAAGTCGCCAGCGGCACGGGCAGCGACTGGGGATGCCGGACGGCAATCGCCAGCAGCGTCGTCACCAACTTGCGCCCGCGCAGTTCGCGGCGAACCTGCACGGTCTGCCCATCGAGCCAGCGGGCGCCGCCAATTTGATCGGCGGAGCGAATGGTATCATCAAGTTGTTGTTGCGAGCCGGTGAGCGTGATGAAATCTTCAACGCTCATTCCCCCCACCAGCTTCGCGGCAAGAACTTCCCTGCGCAGCGAATCGGCCGCGTCGTTGGCGGCAGCCGACACCTGCGCCTTGCGCGCTTCATTCTGCCTCTCCGGCAACGCCTGGCCGGCGCGCGCGGACGCGAAGGTCAGACCGCAAAGAAGGATCGCCAAAATCCAGCGCATTCCAGGAGGCTCCAATCGTGCACTCGGGAAAAACGATATCCCCCAACCATTCAAGACAAGACCGCTGGGCAGTTCGTTAGCCCGGATTATTCACCACGAAGTCACGAAGGCACGAAGAAATACATTCTGAGTCAGCACTTACATTCGAAAACCCTTTCAATCGAACGGCGCAGGCTGCGGGAAAGCATGAGCTGTATCGTTGGATTCACTTCGAAGATATCCTGCGAAATCTTGTCGAGACTGCAAGAATATTTGTAAGATCGACACAGAAGTCTGCCACGAATAGGCACGAATAATTTCTCTTCATTCGTGTGCATTCGTGTCCATTCGTGGTTTCCCTCTTTCTTTGGGTTGCGGGCTCGCCCGCCCTGAGTGTCTTCGTGACTTCGTGGTTAATCATGCATTTTCCGGGTTAGGGCCGGCGAACCCGCGGCGGTTTTCCCGCGGCGCATCCAGTCGCACCCTCTCATCGTTGATATCGTAGCGGCGAGCCTCCAGGGAATACAGTTCGCGCTTAAGACAAATCGCTTATCGGACCGCGTCAACATCCGAGCGTTAAGTTGAATCCCGCAATTGTCGATTCCGATTGCAAGGGGCAGATATTCGCCGCGGCCGAGGCTGGATCATGGGATTTACTGGAAATTGCATTCGCCGGGCATTCAGCCTCCTCGAATTGATCATCGTGGTGGCGATTATCGGAATCATTTCGGCGATTGCGATCCCGAAGATGAGCCGGGGCGCCCAGGCGGCCGGGGAAAGCGCGCTGGCGGCGGACATGGCGATGTGGCGGCAGGCAATCGACATGTATGCCTCCGAGCATGGCAACACGTTTCCTACCGCGTCAATCGCGGCGCAGCTCACAACCTACACCAACGCCGCCGGCGCCACCAACTCCACCCGCGACATTACCAACGGCTACGTTTACGGCCCTTATATGCGCGTGATTCCCGCGATTCCCGTTGGGTCTGACGGCATCAAGGGCACGAATGCCATCGCCAGCAGCAGCGCGGCAGGCACCGCCTGGATCTACGACGGCAATGGCGGAATTGCTCCCAACACCGGAACGCTGAGCGATTCCAACGGCGTTCTCTACACCTCTTACTAAACATCGCCGGCGGGGAAGCGCGAGGAATAATTCCGAATCCCCGAATGCCCGAATGAAGACGGATCAGAACTGCTAAACTCCGCCTCTTCATTCGGATTTCGGGGGATTCGGAATTCGGATTTCCCCCATTCTTCATTCGGATTTCGGGGATTCGGAATTCGGATTTCCCCCACTCCCCATCACACGCATGAGATTTCATCGCTCTATTCCTCCCATCTTAACAAAATTCGCCGAAATGGCTGTTGGAGGATAACATTTGGAACATATTTTCGGATTTTTCCGGAAATACGTTCAAAGTTGTGCTGGACTTCCAAAACGGGGTGCGGTAAATTCACGCCTTCACAAGACACCGGCCGATGGCTAGCGGCGTGCAGTTCTAACTAATTCTCCGGTCGGCACCGGACATTTGAGCAACAAATAAGCGGGAAGGTGGATCGGCTTTTGTATCGGGCGGAGATTTGTAAGTCCCTTTAGAAAGGGACGTCTCCGGCCGGAGGGCCGCCCGCCTTTCATATCGCGGAAGGAATGGGCTTTTATGATGATCGAATCTTTGGAAACCCGGCGGATGCTCTCCGCCACCGCAACCGTCGTTCAGGGTTGCGACGGCACCAATACACTGGTTGTCAACATGACCAGTGCCGACGCCATCCAAGTGACGGAAGTGGCATCGGAGCTTGTGGTCGGCAACCCGACTCCACAAAGCAACGTGGTGACTGCAGGTTTCTTCAAGACTGGCGCTGCGATTGGCCCGGGCGTCTGGACCAACATCAGCCATATTGTGATCCAGGGAAGTTCGGGAAACGACGCCATCATGGTGTCGGCGCAGAACGTGGATGTCAATGTCGAGGGTGGGGCAGGCGACGACGTCATCCTGGCCACCGGCGGGGCCATCACCGATTCCCTGGGCAACTACGTCGCCCCTCAAACCGCATCGTTCAACATTGACGGCGGCGACGGCAACGATGTCATTGAGGTGATAAACGGCCTCAATGACGTCATCTACGGCGGCAACGGGAATGATACGCTATTCTCCGCCAGTGGCACCGATCAATTCATTGACGGCGGCAACGGCGCCGACCAGATTCTCGTCGGCGATACCGACTCACTCGTGACCGGAGGTAACGGCAAGGATGTGATCGCGGTGCTGCCTGTGGCCTCCGGAGACCCCAGCTACATACTTCCCAGCAACGGCAAGGATACCATCGATATCGTCAGCACCAATTCTGACCCGGTGGTCACGCAGATCGTCACCGCAGTTAACAACGCGGCCACTGCGGCGTTTTATGGTTGAGCCACGCGGTCGGCATGAGGTTTGGATTTTGCATGGACTTGAGGCAGTCCCCATATCGGGGGCTGCCTCCTTTATTGCGCGGCTTCCCACTGCCACGTCCCGCCCGCGGGAGCGATTGCGGAATTGGACGTAAATCCGGGCGGAGGACTGGCGAGGAACGCGGAGTTATAGTTGAATGCCGCGCCCGAGCTGGCGGTCAAACTCCCGCCCACGATCAGCGCGCCGGTGATGGTCGGACTGGCCAGGTTCGGGATGGTCACATTTCCAGATACATAAACCAATCCCTCGAATCGCGAGGGATACGTAGTCGTGTAAGTGGAATCGGTGACGTTCAGGTAAGGCAACGTCTGGTTATAGTTTATGCTCGATACACCCGCGTAACCTGTCGAGCTGGTGTCGGCCAAGGCGGTTGTCGAGGTTCCGATTGAAAAGTTTCCCTGCACCATCAGCACCGGAAATCCATTGGCGCCGGTTTGGAAATAATTGGAGCCTTGAACGGCGCAGCTCGGTCCCGCGTTTAACAAAACCAGTGTTCCGACAATTCGGCAGTTCTTGATGGAAACGTTTCCTCCCTTGCAATCGAGGATGTAAATCCCGTTCGCGGACGACCCCCCGCCCATCGTATTGAAGTTGGGGCCCAGGACACGATACCAGAGCTGGCTGACGTTGCTGAGGACCGGAAGGCTGCCGATGCTTAGGTTCGTGCCCGCCGCCTTGTAATAATCGAACACATGAGTTGAATCGGGAAACGTGAGCGTCGGGAGGAGAAGCCCGTTGCGCGTGCCGGTGCCGCTGGAAAGAAGCGACAATATTCCCAGGCCAGCCTGGAGATTCAGTGCGTTGAAGGCATTCAATGTGCCGCTGATTGTCCCATTGCTGCTGAGCGTCCCCGATCCGGTGAAGGTGGTGGACGTCCCGAAATTCCCACCCCCGGCCGAAGCCTCCACCGCCTGTAGGCACGTCAACGGCGAAGATGAAACCGAGCAATGAACGCTATAGACCCGGCAGGCGTTGTTCACCTTCCCGATGCCATAGACGCGCACGGAGTCGTTGGGATCGGCCAGGATGCCGCCGGCATCATCGACGATGCTGAAGCCGATCGTGCCGCGCCCAAGGAAGGTCGGCCCGACCGGCATATTGGCCGGATAATCATTGCGCCAATTGGAATCGCCCGCGATTGCGTTCAAGCCAAACTCCAGCGCGCTTTGCGCCAACGCCTGCGCCTCGATCGAATCATTGTTTTGCGCCACCATCCGTCCGTTGATTTGAGACGCAAACAGCACCGCCATCGCGATGACCGTGACCAGCATGCCGGTCGTCAACACAAACAAATACACCGCCCCCCGCCGCCGACGATAGTATGAAACCCCATGCTCCTGACAACATCGCTCCATGGCAGCACCGCGCTTTCTATCTTCTTCCTTCTTCATCATTCATCATTTCTGCCGTCACGGCACCTGGTTGACCAACGCCACTCCATTGGCCGCCGTCGTGGTCGGATCGCTGCCGATCTGCAGGGTCGCGCCGATCCAGCAGGCGTAGGAGTTGGAGGCGGCTTGCGTCTTGTCGTACGGCCCATATTTCCCCCGCAACTCCACCATCGTCGTCACTTTCCCCGAGGGGCTGGTGACGGTGATGGTGATGCGTTTGAAGCCGGTTTCCAGGAGAGAAACGCTGAAGCTGCCCTGCTGAAGCAGGCCGTTGGTCGTCACCCATTCCACCTTGACCGCCCGCGTCCAGCCGGTGAATCCGGGGATCGCGGCGCCGCTGGCATATTGCGGGGGCGATTCGCTCCAGCCGTTGAAATCATCCACGTCGTTGTACGTTGTTCGCGTCTCAAGCAGATCCGGCCCAAGGAGGAGCGTGATCGCGTTGGGCTGCTGGTATAGCTTGGTGTCGATCTCCGAAAGAAGTTGGCGGGCAAGTCCTTCGCCGCGCATGGCATCCTGTTGTGCCAACCGCGTGCGGGCCGCCTGGCCGGCAACCGTCATGGCAGCGGTCAGCATCACGCCGACGATCACCAGTGACACGGTGGATTCGAGGAGCGTAAAACCACGGGTGCATCTGTGTTCTCTCTGCCGGTACTCCGGAGGAGGGTTGGGGTGGGGGCACGGGTCGCCGTGCCCAATACCGTCGGCCCCCACCCTGCCCGTTCGCGGGCAGCCGCCAATTCCGCTCGCTTCCCCCGGAGTACCGGGAGAGGGTAAATTGCGCGATGAATCGAATATTTCCGCCATGATGGGCTTGCTCCCGTTACGAACCCAGCGTCACCGCGCCGTACACCTGAAACTGAAGGGCGGGCGGCGTGGTGATTGTGCTCCAGACTAAACCGCCGTTGCTGGTGGTGCTGAATCCGATGTTGGCGCCTGCCGCGCCGGTATCGTAGTAAACGCTGGCCGGCGTACCCGAGGCGGTGGTGGAAACGACCAGGCACACGCCCGCCGCTCCGAGGGTTGTTAGCTTAGTGAAAGTCACGTCCGTCCACGCCGGGCTCGTGCCCGTCGGCAGACTGCCGGCGGCAAAGCTGGCGCTGTCCAGGAGGGTTGCCGGTTGCTGCGTTGCGCTGGCGCTATAGACCTGCACGATGATCGTGCCGCTGCCGGTGCCCTGAAGCTGCAACTTGATATGCGAGATGCTCCACGAAACCGTCTTCATCGGAAGCGAAGGCGGAGGTAGCAGGAACTGGCTGGGCCAGGTGGTGGACGAAACCGCGAAGCCGGTGACATTCGTGCCCCCGCCCCCATCGTGCCAGGTGACCACCCCCGTCGGCAGAGCCGGGCCGACGGCGGTGCTCAGGCTCGCCAGGCTCAGGCTCTGCACGTTGTCGGCAATCGACACCGCCGTCGTGGTGTTGAGCTGCCGCGTAAATGAAGTCCCCGGACCGGACCACTTATATGTGAGCGACTCGACGGTATGTCCGCTGTATCGACCGGGCACCGTGAGCAGCAGGCTGAACGCGCCATTGGAGCCGGGAAGATCGATCAGGCCGGTGGCGAGTTTCAGATCGGCGGTGAACGTATCGAGCGCCGTGCGCGCCGCCGCCGCCTGCGCGCGGGAAGACGCCGCCCCCTGTGCGCCGCTGACGAGTAGATTGCGGTTGCCCTCCGCCGCCCGGAAAAGCACGTTCACCGAGGACCCGACCGCCATCACGATGATCGCGACGATCACCATGCTGATGGACATTTCCGTGAGCGTAAAGCCGGCGCGGCATGAGAGAGCAGTTCCGCGACCGATCGTGGCACGGGCGGCTCGCCCGTGGCCTTCGACCCTCGGAACCCGATACTTCCCCATGCTTCCTTCGGGTCTGAGCCTCAGGGTCCAATACAGTCGAGCTGCGGCCTGCCCGTAGCATTCAATATTGAAAGCAAGCAAGAATTTCATGGCACGGTCGCCTTTCCCGCGCTGCTTTCCAGCGTCACGGTGGTTTGGATGCCGCCACATTGCACGATGATCTGGCCGGAATTGTCGGCGGAGCCAAACTGGTCGAACGTCACCTTCGCGGCGCTGTTGAAGTTGACGGAAACCAGCGTGCAGTCGTAGGGGTCGGCGGCGAGGTTGACGGTGTAATTCGCGGACTTGTTGTCCAGTCCCGTGACGCCGGTCATCGTGTAGGTGTTATGGGTCGTGTCGAAAGCGATCGTCTGGCTTTTGCTGCTCATCAGCGCCTGCGATCGGGCGAGATTGAGGTCCGCCGCGATTCGGCGCGCCGCCTCCTCGCAACGATGCAGGCAAATCGAATTGGAATATCGCGGCGCCGCGATCCCCCATAGCGCCACGAGAATCGCCAGGACGATAATGAGCTCCACCAGCGTGTAGCCGGGCTTCGGCATTGAAGCGCGCACCGTGCGGTCACAATTCATGTCGCGCCCAACTCCCATAACGCCTCATCGGCGAATGGGGAAGCCGACTTAATCACGTGGTAATTTTCGGCCGCGTGTAATGGCGCAATATTTTTACATCCAGTGGTCTAGACACCTTTGTCGTATCACGGGCGTCCCGCCACAGGCGTCCGGGATTTTGCTTGGCGTGACAATAGCAATAATCTGCATTGCGCCAGCCGTTGGTTTGTGTCATGCTGCCCGCGTGGCATTCGAGCCTGCTCAATCCTCGGTTCCCG
>DASRLH010000075.1:0-9322 GCA_035648595.1 Tepidisphaeraceae bacterium | reverse complement strand
GTGTGGGGTTGAATACTGCCGGATACGGTAGCTGACCAAGTGGCGCGCGTCCACAGGTCGAACATGAGTAAGGCTGCCTCCATCGAGCCGATGCGGTCTTTCATCCCCGCGCGCGGGTATTCCAGAAGAAACGGCGGGGACGCCGCTTCTACGATTCGCTCGAAGCGGCTTGGGCGTTGGGCCATGCGGTTCGCGCGGCCTTCGTAGAAGTGACGTTCTCGTCGCTTTCGGGGGCACTGCGCCTGTAGTGAAGGCATGCGTTGACGATGCCGCGACGAGGTGAATCCACTTGCCGGTGTTACTTCGTCACATGCACGGTCACCGGCCCCGAACGCGCATTTCCCGTCCACAGCCCCGTGACGTCTCCCGACGAGATCGTCAATCCCACTTCGGTTTGCCGCTGCACCTCGTATCGGCCTGTATACACGAACGTCACATCCAGCGTGAACGGAGCGGCGAGCTTCTTGTCGGGCGAATCGGGATCAGCCGCCTGCCCTTTGCTGCCGGGCAAAGCCCAGTAAGCCGGATCGATGTCGCGTTTCGCGGAAAGGGTCTGCCCGGGCCGCACGACGACAAACGCCGACGCCGGCGGCGCGGGTTGCACGTCTTTGTGCAGCTTCGCCAACGGCTCACCGCTCTCGGCGATCTCAAACGCCGAGCCGAGGCCCGAAGGATCGGGATAATAGTTGGCCGGATCAAGCAGCTTGACCGCGCGGCTGCCGACATTGCGGAGATAGATCGTCGCGTGAACGGTCGGATCGTCCTTCCCGCTCACGGCATTGATCGCCAATCCCGCTTGCAACCCATTACCAGGCTGGCCCCAGGCGATGACGCCGGGAGTGGAGGGCTCGACAAGGCGGAAGGTTTCATGCTGGCAGCCGACGAGGGCCGCGAGACAGAGACAGACGAAGAACGAAAGTGCGCGGCGTGGAAGGGTCATGCCATCGCCGCCATTCTCGGATGATCCAGGTATCTTGCCGCGTAGGCGAGACTAGCTCGAATATCCTCTTCTTCCAAATCTGGAAGCTGGCTGAGAATCTGCTCATGTGTCATGCCTGCGGCAAGCAACTCCAATACATCGATTACGCGGATTCGCATGCCGCGGACGCACGGGCGTCCGCCGCATTGGGCTGGATTGACGGTGATTCGATTTGAAAAGTTCATTCTGATCACTTCAGTTGCTCCAACATATCGAAATGCCGGTCAACATGGATGATTGCGGCACCGAATGCTTTTGCACACGCGAAGATCAGCAGATCGGTTGCAGGCACCGTGACACCCGAAGCGCGTGCCTTCGAGGCATACGCGGCCGCCGCATGCCATGTGCTATCATCGATTGGCAACCGGGGAATTGTGTAGTCCAGTCGCTCCATCCCCCGGCGCTCCAAATCGTTGCGGACTCCGCTCCACAATTCAAGACGCACCATCTCGCACCACGCTGCCGTCTGATCGTTCAAATGTCCCTGCACTCGATCGCGAATTTGTGGATCGCCACGTTGGCGCAGAGCCCGCGTCCACGCTGACGAATCAATCATCACCAAACGGCTCACTCGCTGCTCCGCATTTCGTCCAACTCCTCGGGCGTCATGAAATCCTCAAATGTCCCAAGAAGCGGAATGACGGACCTTTGGTCATGTCGGCTGACAAACTCCTGGAGCGCTTTAAGTATGGCCTCTTGCGCATTGGTCATTCCGCTGGCCAAAATCGTACGCCTCAACACCTCGTCGGGAATATCGATGGTCGTGTTCATTCGCACCTCTGGAATCGCACGTCTTATTATAATCACCGATCCAACTCCGCCGCAATCACATTGATGCTCCCCAGCACCGCCACCACGTCGCTGATCATGTGCCCTTCGATCATCTTGGGGAAGGTCTGGTAGTTGATGTAGCTATTGGGGCGGGTGCGGGCGCGCCAGGGGACGTTTTCGCCGGCGCTGACGATGTAGTAGCCCAACTCGCCGTTGGCGCTTTCGATGGCGCCATACACCTCGCCTTTGGGGGCCGAGAAACCCCGGTTGGTCATGATGATCTCGAAATGCTGAATCAAGCCCTCAATACTGCTGTACACCTGATCTTTTGGAGGCAGCACTTCCTTGCCCTCCGGGCTGACGTTCACCGGCCCGCCGGGGATGTTGTCGATAAGCTGGCGGAGAATCCCCAGCGATTGCTTGATCTCCTCCAGCCGCACCAGATAGCGGGCATAGACATCGCCGGTCGTCATCACCGGCACCTCGAAGCTCACGGCGGGGCTGCCTTGCCCGTCCCAGTTATCCTTATAACAAAGATATGGCTCATCCTTGCGGATATCCCGCGGCACACCCGATGCACGCGCCAGCGGCCCGCTGAGGCTCCAGGCGGTCGCTTCCGCGCGCGTCAATGTTCCCACGCCCTGCACGCGGTCGATGAAGATGCGATTCTTGTTCAGCAGTTTCTCGACGTCTTCCACCGCGCGCGGCATGTTCTCGTTGATGAACTTCTTCACCATCCGCTTGAACATCGCCTCGTCCGGCAAATCCTGGTTCAACCCGCCAACCCGCGTCCAACTGGTATGAAAGCGCTGGCCGCTCATGAACTCGACAATGTCGTAAATCACCTCGCGCTCGTTGAAGCCGTAGAGGAACGCGGTGAACGCGCCGAGGTCCAAACCCGCCGCACCGACGCACAACAGATGCGACTGCACCCGGCCCAATTCATTGGCGATCGTTCGCAACACCTTGCAGCGCGGCGTCAGCTCGATGCCCATCAGCTTCTCGGTCGCATGATGCCAGGCGATCTCGTTGTAGATCGGCGCGGAATAGTCCATGCGATCGACGATCGTGACGTATTGGTTGTAGTTGAGGTGCTCGCCGAGCTTTTCAAAACCGCTGTGCAGGTAGCCGATGTGCGGCGTGGCTTTGATGATGCGCTCGCCATCGAGTTCAAGCACCAGGCGCAGGGTGGTATGCGTGGCCGGATGCTGGGGGCCGAAGTTGAGGGTCCAGAGGTTTTCGCCATCGGATTCCGCTTCGGGCGCCATCACGTCGTCGCTGGCCGGGGACAAAGTATAAGGCATATCAGCAAACCTCGCCGGGGGAGCAAAAAAACCTTGTCCGCGCCGCAAAAACCTTCCGCCGCGCGGAGCGGGGATCATAGCGGCAGCCGGCCCGGTTGGAAAGCGACGGCCCATCCACTACGATGCCATCATGCGTTGGCTGCTACACGGAAACCTCCATCCCGCCGTCGGCGAAGCCCTTCGCCGGCATGGCCATGAAGCGAGCGCGCCGGCGGACGTTTCGCTGGTTGACTGCGCATCGTCGGCGGATGTTTTCGAGGCGGCGCGCAAAGGGCAACTCGACATCATCACGCCCGATGCGCACCTCGCCGCCGCGCCATACGAAGAGCACATCGCCTTCCCGCGCAGCATTGTGTATCTGCACGTCGGCGAGGGAGATGTCGAGCAGGACGAAGCGGTCGATCGCCTCTTCAAGCGATACAAGCGGCTGACGCCGGGCCGGCTATACACCGTCACCGGGTCGCGGGTAAAAATACGCCAGTTGCCAACGCGGTGACTCGCAGCAGTCCTGGGGGGCTCCGCCCCCAGACCCCCGAAGTTTATCGCTTAAGTGCCACCGGCAGAATGGGGCGGCCGGGCTTGACCTCATGCCCCCTGCGGTGCCAGAATGGGTCGGAGGATAGGGCTCCGCAGAAGGGCGACCCGAGCGCCGCGCCGGTTGCCATACGGCAGAGGGCCGGGCGAAGATAATTCGCCCGGCCCACTCATCTTTGCCCATCTGCTGGAGGCACCAAGGCGACAAACTTCGGGGTTTGGGGCAGAGCCCCAAGCATTAAACGCGTTTGCCAGATAAGCCATGATCGATCCTTGTTCGCCCCGCAGTCACGCCCAATTCAAGGTTCGGCGGAGCATAGATATGACCTTCGTTACCAAATTAGCAGTCGGCTCGATCCGGTTCTTTCAGCGACAGCGCCCTTTGTGGAGCATGGGTCATTGCATATACATGCCCACATGTTCTGATTATGCAGTGCAAGCCATTGAGGTTCACGGGTTACGCGAAGGACTGCGCTTGGCGGCACGGCGGTTGGGGCGCTGCAACCCATGGTACGAGGGAGGATTCGACGCGGTCCCATGCCTTGGTCACGACGAACGGACGCTTACGCCGCATGTGGAAAACCCGCGCGGGAATTTGATCTACACTTGTAGGAAGGATGGAATTAAAGATGGCTTATTATGAGTACAAGGTCGTGTCATTCGAAACCAAGGTCACGGCAGCGGATGTGCGAAAGGGAGTCGCTGGCGCAAAAGTGACCGCGCAAGTTGAATTACAATTGTCAACAATCTCCAAATCAGGGTGGGAATTTTACAACCACTTTCCCGTTGACGTTGGTATCAAAAAAGGCTGCCTCGGGATTTTCGACACGAAGAGTCCGAGCGCAGTAACAATAATCGTGTTGGTCTTTCGCCGTGAGATGCGCTGAAGCAAATTGGTGGTGGAGATGGCAAGCGTAACTTGTGGCCAGTGCGGCGCACCGTGCAATGCCGGCGCTGATGCCCCGTCTTGGATTTGCAAGTGGTGCGGATCGTCGAACCGCGATGACTCGCTTAGTGCAAGCGCAAGGGAGAAGCTCGCGCGCGGCCTCGGCGCGATGGAGCGAGAAGACTGGGCCGAAGCGTTTGGCGCGCTCGAGCAGGCAATCAATCTTGGCGTAACATGGCCGGTCGCCCGTGCCAAAGCGGCTTTAGCCGCCGCCAAGACCGCAAATCTTTCGAATTTTAATGAAATCTCGATAAAAGTAGCGCTGTATATTCAGCAATTGGTCGAAAATGGATCGGCGCCCGCAAAGGACGTTGCAGCTTTCATTGAGGAAGTTGAATCGCATATGGCTGCGCAGACTTTGCGAGTTATCGAGCACTTCGTCAATGATGGTGACAAAGCATATTTCGCTTACGAGTCCAGTGACCGACGCTACGCCGCGAGTATGCGTGATGCTCAATATGCGAATGCGGTATCATGCGCGGATTTCTCATTGCGCTACCCGCCTTCGGATAAATCCACGCGGATTGCCCTCGCCACCGCTGTTTTGCATCGGTCGCGGATAAGCGCTAATCCGGCCTACAGCATTCAGTTTGAGAAGGCGAGGGGGCTGCTTCGCAGCGAGGGTGGCGACTTTTCGGCGTTCAAGGGGCCGGCGAACGCCTCCAAACTCTCCGGAGTAATTTCATTAGCCGGAGCGATCTTCGGAGGATTGATTGGACTCGTATGCGGGGTCATTGCCTCTGTCATAGCGCTTCTCGCACTGCCCCGTTCAGTGCAGGGCCTAGGCCTCCTTCTCACCTTGGTGTTTTGCGTGATCGGAGCGTGGGCTGGATCTGCGCTGGCAAAGCGAAAATTTGCCTCCGGTTTTACCCCCTCACCCAAGTAAGAAAAAAAGAACGCCAATAGCTACCCAGATGAATGGTTCCTACAAGCGTTAGAACATACTGGTACATCTTTTCCCTTGTGAAATCGGAGTTTTCATGTCCCTGCTCGTCACCGGCTCCATCGGCCTGGACACCCTCGAAACCCCCGCCGGCGTCCGGCAGGACGTGATCGGCGGGTCCGCGATTTACTTCTCCTACGCCGCCAGTTTTTTCACGCCGGTGCGACTGGTCGGCGTGGTGGGGGAGGATCATCCCCGCCAGCTCTTCAACGTCTTCGAGGGCCGCGACGTGGATACCGGCGGAATCGAAGTCCGCAAAGGCTCCAAGACCTTCCGTTGGCATGGCTCCTATGTGAAGGACATGAACGAAGCCGTCACGGTGGAAGTCGATCTCAACGTGCTGGCCGAGCGAGCCCCCAAAATCCCCGCGAGCTTTCTGGATAGCAAATACGTCTTCCTGGCCAACACCCACCCGGCTCTCCAGCAGGAAATGCTCGCCAGCCTCAAATCGCCCAAGCTGATCGTGGCCGACACGATGAACCTGTGGATTCAAACCCAGCAGGCCGATCTGCGCAAGCTGCTCACCAAGGTGCACGGCTTCGTCTTAAATGATGGCGAGGCCCGCCTGCTCACCGAAGAGAAAAACCTCATCGCCGCCGCCCGGCAGGTGCTTAAGATGGGGCCAAAGTTCGTGGTCATCAAAAAAGGCGAGCATGGCTGCCTGATGATGAGCGACCGCGGCACGTTCGTCCTCCCGGCCTTCCCGGCGGAAAAAGTGGTCGATCCCACCGGCGCCGGCGACAGCTTCGCCGGGGGAATGATGGGCTACCTCGCCACCCAGGGCGGCGCCGTTTCCGCCGCCACCCTCAAGCGCGCCCTCGCCTACGGCACGGTGGTCGCCAGCTACACCATCGCCGACTTCTCCCTCGACGCCATCCGCCGCGCCGACCGCGAGCAGATCGACGAACGCTGGCATGAGTTCAAGACGGCGATGAGCTTCTAACCTAAATAGGCCTGCGCGACTACGCGCTC
Source organism: Tepidisphaeraceae bacterium (assembly GCA_035648595.1). Taxonomy (GTDB): domain Bacteria; phylum Planctomycetota; class Phycisphaerae; order Tepidisphaerales; family Tepidisphaeraceae; genus RYN-428. Next base: position 2,873 of record DASRLH010000075.1, on the reverse strand, counting down.
TTCGTCTGTGGCATAGCCAGCAGGGTGTCAGGCCAGGAAATGCAACCTCAACCGTGACACGCCGTGACACGGGCGTCCCGCCCGTGCATGTTGTATGGAACGAGGATACATCGATTTTCCCTACTCTACAGCCGCCGGCACGGGCGGGACGCAGCGGGACGCCCGTGCCACTAAAGATGGCCGTACCCATCGCGGCGATTCGGTGCCCGATCCGGGGCGGGGCGGACACGGAAATTGCCTCACACACCCCGCGCCGGTAGACTCCCTGCCAGGAAACCGATCATCGCGCTCAAACTGAATCTGTAGTCCAGCGCGTTCACCGCAAATGGAGTCTGTCGCATGAGCTTCGCATCCGCCATCAACACCAAGGCCATTGAGCTTGGGAAGTTGTCGATTGAAATGACCACGTCCGCCGGGAGCGGGCATCCGTCCACCGCGCTGTCGCTGGCACATTTGGTTTCGGTGCTGATGTATCACCAGATGCGCTGGGATCCCAAGGACCCGTGGAACCCGGCATCCGATCGCCTGGTGCTTAGCGAAGGCCATGCGGTGCCGATCATTTACGCGGCCTACTCGGATCTGGGCGGCATGATCACCCCGCCGGGCAAGGAACACGACCGCTCCGCGGGTAGGCCCATGACGCGCGCCGATGCCATGACGCTGCGCGACATCCACTCTTCGATCGACGGCCATCCGCATCCGCAGCTTGGCATCCCCTTCTTCGACGCGGCCACCGGCTCGCTGGGGCAGGGCCTGAGCGTCGCCGCCGGCCTGGGCGCGGCGGCGCGGATGGATGGACTCGATCGCAACATCTATTGCATCATCGGCGACGGCGAATCGCGCGAAGGGCAAATTTGGGAAGCCGCCGACTTCATTGTCGATCATGCCCTCACCAACGTCATCCCCATCTTCAATTGCAACGAACTGGCGCAAAGCGACTGGGTTTCGCCGCAGCAGAGTTATCAGGGATTGTCGGAAAAACTGCGCGCGTACGGGTTCATCGTCCGCATTATCGACGGCCACGATCCCGTGGAGATCGACAACGCCTTCAGCGAATTGCACGTCATCCAAAACGGCAACCGCCCGCTGGCGATTGTCGCCCGCACCGTCAAGGGCTGGGGCGCATCCGGCGAACAGGGCATGGGCAAGCACGGAACGCCGGTCAAGAAAGACCATCTGGCCGAAATCCTTGGAGAACTGGATCGAACCGCCAAGGACCTTGGCGTGGCTGGATATAAGCTCAACGGCGAGCTAAAGATTCCCGCGCCCAAGGCAGGAGTGAAGCCGCCGGAATTCAAGACGATCAAGGCCGCGCCGTTTGCCGAGGGGTTGGCGATGGTTGGCATGGACAAGGATCTCGCCGCCGGCAAACCCATCGCGCCGCGCAAGGCGTACGGCGCCGCGCTGGTCGCGCTGGGCGCGGCGGATAAGCGCATCATCGGCCTGGACGCGGACGTGAAAAACTCCACGCATGCCGAGTGGTTCGCCAAGAAGTTTCCGGCGCAATATCTCGAATGCAAGATCGCCGAGCAGAACATGATCTCCGTGGCCGCCGGCGCCAGCGCGGCGGGCAAGATTCCGTTCTGCTCGACCTTCGCAAAATTCGTCATCCGCGCCTATGACCAGGTGGAAATGGCGATCATCGGCGGCGCCAACCTCAAGATCACCGGCACCCACGCCGGCGTCACGCTGGCTTCCGATGGCCCCAGCCAGATGTCGCTGCCGGACGTCGCCTTTTTCCGCAGTTTCTGCCACGTCACCAATTTCAATGGCCGCCCCGCCGTCAGTTATTTCTTCCCCGCCGACGCCGTCAGTTGCTACAAGCTGACCGAGCTAATGGCCAATCTCGACGGCTGCTGCTACCAGCGCGCCCTCCGTGCCGAGGTGAAGATGCTCTACAGGCCCGAAGAGCAATTCGAGGTTGGCGGATATAAGGTCTTGCGCGAAGGCAAGGATTTGGTATTTGTCACCGCCGGTTACATGGTTCACGAATGCCTCAAGGCCGCCGACGAATTGGCCAAGAGCGGCAAGAAGGCAACGGTGATTGACGCCTATTCCCTGCCGCTTCAAACCAAGGGCATCCTCGAAATCGCCCAAAAGAACGGCGGCACGATCATCACGGTCGAAGACAACTACACCGGCGGCCTGGACGCCGAGATCGCCACCGCCATCGTCCAGACCGGCGCGGCGGTGAAGCTGAAAAACCTCTACGTCCACCAAATCCCCAAGAGCGGCCGCGAGCCGCAGGATGTGCTGGATTACCTGGGATTGGGAGTCAAGCAGATCGTCGCCGCGGTGTAACTGGCGCGGGAACCAGTTTCGCAAAATGACTGAATCCACAACCTTGCGGGGCACCAGAACATTAGTGGTCCCCTTCGCCGGCATGGCCACTTCAGGGACCATGCAAAGATGCGTGGTTCCATACCTGCCGCGATGTGTCGCACTTCCCAAAACTTCCCATTCTTCGAAGTCGCATTTTTAGTAACTTATTGCTATATAATCATATAAGTATCTGTCTCTACACGAATTAGCCGCCGCGAAACGACTTCCGGCTCCCTTCCCATTTTGCAGTGATGGGAAGCGATCTGTGCCCACCGCAAGATTTACTTTGCCGGGGGAAAAAATGGAAGGAAAAGGACGCTGCGCGGCGAGGAGCTGAAAAAGTTTGCCGCTTCGGGCGCCGTCGGCGGCCAAACGCGGCGTCGGCGGACCGTTCGCCGTTCGGCCCGGCGTTGGGTGCACGACCGTTGTTGCACGACGCTGGCGGTGCAATAATAGGGGTGACGGTAAGGACGCCGTCTGTAGGAGTGGCACCAGCGATCACGGAGGATCAACCATGGCTCGAATCACGTCAGATGAACTGAAGGCTCGGC
>DASRLH010000074.1:0-16179 GCA_035648595.1 Tepidisphaeraceae bacterium | reverse complement strand
AATCCATGGCGCTGTCCTTTCGGTGAGTGGTTTTTTATCCAAACTCACTTTATCGAAAAGGCCAGCGCCTTTGTATTCCTACATTTGGTTGTGGCCGAAGCGCAGCGAGGCCACGCTGAGTGTCTTCGTGACTTCGTGGTTAATCGTGCATTTTCCGGGTCTGATAATATGAATGCAAAAGACTCCAACAAGGATGCCGCCGCCTTCTTCGGCGATGGGCCGCTCGACCGGGCAACACAGGCCCTGCGCGATGCCGCGATTCCCGACGGCCCGTCGCCGGCGTTGATCGCCCAAACCCGGATGGCCCTGCGCGCGGACGCTCCTGGTTTTTTTACCCGCGCGATTGCGCGGCCGCGCGTGTTTCGGATCGCGGCGGCGATCGCATTCCTGGCCGGTGGCACAGTGGCCTGTTGGATCGCATTGCATCGGCCCAGGCTCGGCGGCACGAGCGCAGGCAAACAATGGATCGCTCATCAGCCGGCGGCGCCAACGAACGGCAACCCGGCGCCTCCGTCGCAAGTTGCGATCGCGCCTTCGGTGGGGGCGGCGTTCGCGGAGGCTCATCCGGCGGCCGATCCCGCGGAGGGACCGGCTGTCCCGCCGGGGCAGATCACGGGGCGGGTCGTCTTTTCAGGCACACCGCCTCGAATGTTGCCTGCGGTGGGAGTGAATCTCGCGGCGCCTTGCGCGGCTCGTCACAAGGAGCCGATCCTGGATGAATCGGTGGTCGTGAATAAAGACGGCGCATTGGCGAACGTGGTGGTGTCGATCAGCGCCGGCTTGCCGCCCGGCGAGCAATGGGCGCCGCCCGGCGAGCCGGTGGTGCTTGATCAGAAGGACTGCGTGTTTCATCCGCATGTGCTGGCGGTGATGGTCGGACAGCCGATGGAGGTCCGCAACAGCGATCCGTTCCTTCACAACGTGCACATGCTGGCGGTGAATAATCCGACCGCCAATTTCGGCCAGCCGATGCCCGGCCAAAAGCGGCTCGACCCGTTTGAGGTGCCCGAGGTTTTTCAGGTGCGCTGCGACGTGCATCCGTGGATGCGCGCGTGGGTGCGCGTGGTGGACAATCCGTTTTTTGCGGTCACTGGAAGAGATGGACGGTTCACGATTCGCCAACTCCCGCCCGGGACGTATACGTTGAAAGCCTGGCAGGAGGAACTGGGTGTGCGGGAGAAGCGGGTGATCCTTTTGCCGGGCCGGGGAGCCTGGATCGATTTCGCGTTTCGCGGGGGAAATGAAAAGTGAGGAGTGCCACTGTTTCCGGCCATGCCCAGCACGGAAAGGCAGCGCCAATGGGATTGAGCGCGGGGCGGCCGGGGCTTATCCTGCCCTTGCGATGGATTTCAATTGCATTCCGCGGCGCAGTTTTTGGCTGGTGTCTGTCGTGTTGCTCTGGAGCGTTGGCGGCTGCGCGGGACTGGGCGGGCAGCGGGTGCATGCCGATCTTTCCACGCCCAAATCCGCGGCGCTGGCGTATCTGACGGCGTTGCAGCACGCCGACGCCAAAACCGCTCACGCGACCAGCGCGGGAAGTCCAGACGAACGGCAATGGGTGGACGCCCTGATCGCCATGATCGACGGCATGCGCCAATTCAATGATTCGCTCTATTCCTACTCATGGCCGGGCGTGTACCAAGTACATGTCGATCTCCACGATGCGTTGAACGCACTGGCCGACGAGCCCGTCGATCTGACCCAGCAGGGGACCGCCAGGATTCAGGGCGAGGAGGCCATGGTCGAGCCGTTGCGCAAGGACAAGGGATTCACCGCCAAATTCCAGCAGACCATCTGGCTGCTGCACGATCCAAAGGGCTGGAAAGTCAATTTGCGCAAGACCTACGCGACCAATATTCCCCTGGACCGAATCGCGGAAGTCACCGCCCACTTTCGCGGCTACCAGCGCGGCGGCGACGCCTTCCGCGCCGCCGCGCGCGATGTGCGCGCGGGCCGTTTCCATTCCACCATGGAAGCCGAGCGCGCCTTGGGCGAAAGAATGAAAAAAACGCGGGAAGGATCGTGATTTGGCATTCTCCGCCGCTCCCCTTACAATCCCCGCCAACCCATGTACCGAACCTCCGTCATTCTCAGGCACACTTTTGTCGAGTCGATCGTCCAGCCGATTTATCCGCTGCTATTGGCGGTGGGGTCGGCGGTTCTGCTCATTCTGGGCTTCCTTCCGTTCTTCACGCTCGGCGAAGACACGGTGATGTATAAGTCCGTCGCCCTGGATGTGGTTCTCCTGTTTGTGCTCGTCACGACGCTCTTTGCCGCCAGCAAGTCAATCTTCGAGGAGATCGAGGACCGCACCATGCTCACGTTGATGAGCAAGCCGGTGCATAAATGGGAGGTGATCGTCGGCAAATATCTGGGCATCATCCTGGCGGCGCTGCTGGCGGTGGCGATCTTTGGATTGATCATCATCCTCTGCACCTGGTGGCGCATCCCGACGGATTATCAGCTCCGCATGTTCTCGCTGGATGACCGGGAACTTAAGCAGGTCAGCGATTACCGGTGGATGCACATTGCCGGCCTGCTGCCGAGCCTGCTTTTGGTCTGGCTGCAGGTTAGCGTGCTGGCGGCGATCGGCGTGGCGCTGTCCACCCGTTTCTCGCTGGTGGTGAACCTGCCGGCCGTTATCCTGATTTACATCGCGGGAAATCTTACGCGTTTCCTGTTTCCGCTGACGCCCGAAACGTCGGGGGTGCATAAGGCGTTTGCGCAGGTGGCCGCGCTGTTCCTGCCGTTCCTGCAGGTGTTCGATCTGCGCCAGCAGACGATTTACCATGACATTGCCGTGTCCGGCACGCACTTCGCCAACAATGCCAACGCCGTGAGCCTGGGCTCAATCTGGCTGTACGTCGCCATCGCGGTTGGATATGCCGTCGCGTACGCGGCGTTCGCTCTGGGGTGCGGGATGTGGATGTTCCAAAGACGCGAACTGGGCGGCAACGAAGGATAACCAACATGTCCGAAAAAAACATCAGCGACCTGGCAAGCAAAAGCTGCAAAACTTGCGTGAACGGCGCCAAGGCATTGGCCGAGCTGCGCATCCAATCATTACTGACCGAGGTTGTCGGTTGGACGCGCAAGGGCGGGGAAATCGTTAAGACCTTCAACTTCGCCAATTATCATGAGACGATGGCGTTTGTGAACGCCACGGCCTGGATTTCCCATCGCGAAGACCACCATCCCGACCTGGAAGTCGGCTACAACAAAGTCGCCGTCCGCTACAGCACGCACTCGGCCGGGGGGCTGACGGAAAATGATTTCATCTGCGCCGCGAAGATCGACGAACTGTTGCGCATGTGAGCGGCGCACGCCGCCGCTAATTCCGAAATCCGAATACCCGAAATCCGAAGAAATCGCGGCGGATTTGTCTACGCCAGGCCCGCGGGAGGATCGCTCCGTCGCGTTTTCGTAGGGTTCGCTTTAGCGAACGCGGATTGGCGATGCCGCGCCGAGGACCGCGTTCGCTGAAGCGAACCCTACGAATTGCGTGAAGCCACTTTCTCTCGAATTGTTAATGGTGCATTCCCGATTTAGGGTTGCGCGGCCGGCTGGGTCGCGGGTGCGGTGGCGGACGGCAGATGAAGCGCGCTGGCGATCTCCCGCATTCGGATTTGGCATCGGGCGATCGTGCGGCCATAGGCGGCCTGATCATCGGAGTGCTCGTTGAGATGCTGTCGAGATACCTCCGTCATCGCGGCATTGTATATCTGAGCGATCTGGGCGGGCGTGAACTTGGCGCTTGCGCTAACCGGCTCATCGGGGCGCAACTCCATGAATGCGGCGGTGCTTAAATGTAATGGGTGCAGCGCCGCTTGTTCCGTTTCGAATTCCAGGACCGTCCATTGCGAGCGAGTCATTCCCTTTTGATAGTTGGCCATGGCACTGCGCAACAGGCTGTCGCGCTGGGCTTTGTCCGTCGTGAGCCGGGCCGAAAGGTAGGCGGCATCAGCGGCGGCCAGGTAGATGATGGCCTGCATGTCCGCCTCGTGTGATATATAAGTGCCGCGGCGGGCCATGTAGTCGGGGTTGGCCAGATGGCGCTCATATTCGATGATGGCGTTGCGGGCGACGCGCCCGGCGAGCTTATAGCTCTGGAGGGAGGCATCCAACGCCCGGCGGTTGGCCGGGGCGGCAGCGGGGCCGACGCGCGCGACGGCTTCCTCAACCTGCCCGTTCCACGCGTCGGCGTTTATGCCGAAGGCATTGGCTTCGCGCTCACGGCCAAATCGCACCTCCGCCTCGGCCCATCCCTTGAGTTGCAACGCGGGACGGCTGTCAACCACCATCGCGCTGAACTGCAACGGGTCCTGCCCCTCCACGTTCAGCGCGACTTCCGCGCGCTTGGCGTAGTTGTAGCTCATGGCGATGGGCGCGATGCCATCGGGAAACGGGCCGTAGTTCTTTAGATATTGGAGTTGGGAGCCGTCGTTCCAGTCGCTGCTGGCCGGCACGTTTGCTGGTCGCTTGCGGCCGCGCGTGGGAGTGATCAATTCCGCGCGAATCTGGTCTTGTTCGTCGAGGAGCGGCTTGCTTTTGTCGAGCCGGCGATAATGGCGGTCGTTGGGGAACGCCGCCGCCCGTTTGTCGGGCGCCAGCGATTCCTCGCGGAACTGGCGGTCGTAGAACGGATGCTCCGGGAGGTTGGGGTTGCCCAGCTTGTTGGCGTAAACGTCAGACTGCGAGTCGAGGATGTTGATGTCGCCGGGCCGTTCCTCGTCAACGCCCTGCGCGTATTCCAGGGCCTCCATGATGGTGGTGAACTTGTTGGCCGGGCTGGCCATCATCACGCTGATGTTGTAGGCCTTGTTCCAGATCTGGAACATATGGACGGTATCAAATTCCGGCTGAAGCAGCCGGATCCATTCGATCTTGGTGTCCAGGTCTTCCAGGTCGTGGTTTGCCTTTTGGTTTTCGCTGCTGGACCAGAGGAACATGACCAGCGGCCCGCGCAAGCCGCCCAGGAGCAGGGCCAGGGCGAAGCTGTTCATGTTGCCCAGCGTGGAGCGTGAGGCGGCGGTGCCGGGGGGGGCGGCGGCAATTTGCCGGTTGATCGCCACCTGCCGAAGAACGCCGGCGCAAACGAGCGAAAGAATCAATACCACCACCGTGCCGACGCGCCCGGCGGGTCGCCGCGACGGGCGCGGGGAGCGGCCATCGCTCTGGGCGGTCCGATCACCAGGCGCCGATGGGGGCGCGGTCGAAGCGCTATCAACGGTCGGGGCGGTCGTCATGGCGCGACCTCCTTGCGGCGTAGAATAACGTAGCTGAAGACGAGCATGGGCAAGCCATAGCAGAACAAGACGGACAGCGCCTCGCCCACCCGTGCCGGCGGAATGCTCACGCCGCGATCGATATCTTCCATCACTGGGAATTTCGAGACATCCGGCAAAACCGCGCCCACGCCACGGAGCATGGCTCCCATTTTATCCACGCTGTAGCTGATGACCTGGGTGGTCGCCGGATCGCGCACGCCAAATTCGCCGGGCACCGATCGGCCAAATCCCGGCTTGAGCGTGTCACTGAGTTGGTCCACACCCCAATGGCCCAGCAGCAAAAGCAGCGTCAATACCACCGCGATTGGCCAGGAGAGGAACGTGCTGCAGAACACGGAGATGATCACCACCAGAAGCGATAGAAGCCAAAGGATGAACAGGCTTTTAGCAAGGTTTACGGGGAAACTTTGCGCCGCCGTCACCAGCGCGACCGAGCCGGCCTCGCCGCCCGATACACCCAACCACTGGCCAGGCGTGACGTTTCGGATCAGCACATCGAAGTTTCCACCGACCATATATTGCGCATCAACGGGCACCGGCTGGCTGCGGCTGGTTTCCGGGGAGAAGGGAATCTGGGCGGATTTCTGGCCGGTCTTGAGGTTGACCACCTGGAGCGTGGCGCGGGAGTAATCGGTGCCGAGGTCGAACTCGCCGGTCTTGTCGATGTAGGCGGCTACCTGTATTCCCGCCCGCCCATTCCCGGAAGGGATGGATGAAACATTGCGGAATGTGTAGACCGCCAAAGGCCCGTCACCGCTGGAAAGAACCGTAGGCAGGCGCATGCCGTGGCGGACCGGAAATGCCAGCAACTGCGGCGCGGCTCCGGCAGCCGGATTCGTCGGATCGGCAACCGGCTTGATCGGCGCGATTCCCGGCAACGGCGTCTGGAAAAGTACCGGTGCGTTATCCAGGCCATACTCGGTTGCCGGCGATTGCCCCGTTACCTGCGCGTAAAACCGGCCCGCGCTGACAAGCCTGCCAATGGTATCGGTCGTGACGCTGAACTCCCCTTCCCAGGGTTGGGGGCCGGCCCCGCGCTTGAGCGTGATGATATCCCCGCTGCTGCCGGGATGGGCGACATCGTTAAGGGGATCGCCCTTCTCGTCCATGAACCGCACGGCGAGCTGCGCGGGGGGCGGTGCATCGATCGGGCGGGTCGCTGGTGCGGTTGCCGGCGCCGTGGCCGGCGCGGTACTCGGCATGAAGGGGCCGAATCTGCGGCTGGGCTCGCGCTTGGGAACCGCCACGCGGTCCAGACCCATTTCACGGATCATCTTCTGCTCGGCGGCGTCAGGCTTGTGCTGCTCGACGTTCAGGCGGGCGCGGAAATAGAGCGGGATCGGCTTGTTGTCCTCGGCCAACTGCACCAACTGCTGGAGCATGGATTTCTGCTCGGGGGTAAGATCAAAACCCACCAAAAAATACTCGGCCTCGCCGCCGGCAATCCATTTCAGCTTCGAGTTTTCCGGCGGCCGGGAGTAAATCTGCAAATCCTCGGGCCACACCAGACTCCGCGTGCCCAGCAAGCCGGAGTTAATGTAATATTCGAGCGTCGGCCGCAATGGCGAATTGGCGGGCTCGGCGGCCAGCTGCGCCTTGATCTGCGCCAGCATCGGCCGCGTCCGTGCCTCCAGGTACAGCAGCGTGAAGAGGCCCATCAGGATGATGATGAGGGCCGACACCCGCGCAAACCCCAATACCTTGCCCAGCACGATCTCAAGCCGGGTGGTCGGCTTGGTGACGATGGTGTAGATGATGCGATTTTCGATTTCGCGCGGCAGATTGGTGCAGGCCAGGATGATGGCGACGATCGTCACCAATAGGCCGCTGGCGAAGAGGCAGAATTTGGTGGTTTGGCGGATCGCATCCTGCGCATCGGCCGGCTGCTGGAATTGCGAAACGACGATCACGCCGATGATGGCCAGGGGCGTCACCCACAGCACCCTGCGGCGCAGCGATTCAGTCTGGCATACGCCGGCGATGGCCCAGATCCGGCGCCAGTGAAGACGCAACAGGTCCGACCCTCCATATACCACAAGCCCTAAAAACGCGATCGCGGCGGAGATGATCCAGGGGAGGTAGCCGCCCGAACTGTGCACCGTCTCGGGGACTTGCGCAAGGGTGGCCTGGGAGAGCGAGTCGAGAACAGTTGCGAGAGCGCCGAGCATTTTCGTTTGATCTCCGATGCATTCATGGTCACTGAAGTGTTGGTCCGCGCCAACACATTGCGGAGGGGGTACTGGCCTTGTCTACGGTGCATTCATGGTCAGTAAACTGACCATGCCGGCGAGTGGACTCCTCCGATAACCATGACTCGATCTATGTGCGCGCGTCTCACAGTGCGCTCGGCGCCGTCCGGGCCGCGGGCGTTCCCGGGCCATTCACGGTGCGCTCGCGGACGATGCGCATGAACAGTTCCTCCAGCGTGGTGGTCGGGTGCGTGACGACGGCTTCACTGAGGCCCATGCGCGAAAGCAGTTGCTGCATCTGCGCGATCTGCTCGGCGGTCATGCCGCGCGCCTGGAACTGGGTGATGTCCTTCACCTGGAGCAGATCGCGCACTTCGCCCAGCGTCTGGCGCTGGCCGCGAAACAGGATCGTGATGCGGTCGCACACATCCTGCACGTCGGCCAGGAGATGACTGCACAGCAATACGGTTTTCCCCTGCTGCTTGAGCGAGAGGATGAGGTCTTTCATCTCGCGCGTGCCGATGGGATCCAGACCGGTGGTCGGCTCGTCGAGCAGGATAAGGTCGGGATTGTTGATCAGCGCCTGCGCGAGACCGATCCGGCGGGCCATGCCCTTGGAATATTCCCGCAGCTTGCGCTTGCGGTCCCGCGTATTAAGCCCCACGGTGTCCAGCAGCAGCGGCACCCGGCGGTTGAGTTCCTTACGCGGAATTTTGAACAGCCGGCCATAGAAATAAAGCGTCTCTTCGCCGCTGAGGAACCGGTAGAGATACGATTCCTCGGGCAGGAAGCCGATGCGCTCGTTGATGAGGGTGCTGCCTGCCGGCTGGCCGAGAATGGTCGCGGACCCGGCGGTTGGGAAGATCAGCCCCAGCAGTAGCTTGATGGTGGTGCTCTTGCCTGAGCCGTTGGGCCCGAGCAAGCCAAAGACCTCCCCGCGCCGAATGTTCAGCGTAAGGTCATCCAGGGCGCGAACCTTGTCGCGCCCCCAAAAATCCTTGTAGACCTTGGTGAGGTGCTCAATTCGGACAGCGTCAGTGTCAGCCATGGATGGATTGATCAAAGGAGGTGATGGGATGAATAACGAGCGACGCTTTGCACGAATGGATTCGATTGTCCCGGCTGCTTTGCATCGATATTACGAACCCATGGGCTTGAGACGGGGCTTGCTGCGAATTCGGCGGCGGCGCTTTTCGCTGGGCTTCTCGTAGTAAGCGATGCGCTTGATGTCCTTGGTCAGGCCTTCCTTCTCGCAAGCCTTCTTAAACCGCCGGAGCATTTGTTCGGCGGTTTCGTTCCCGCGCGTTTTCACCCGAATCATGCGTTGCGTCCTTTCTTGAACCCAATCGTCGTGTTACACATGCGTGCCTCCAGGTTATCTGGGGTATCCGTGACGGGCCACATCGGCCTTTGCCGGGCACTTGTAAGCCGGATAGTGTATCGGCCAGTGCCATTTACGCAAGCCTGCAAACGCGGGCGTCAATCACGGGTTGCTGGCCCGGTTTCGGGGAAGTGTAAAGGTTGGTTCGGCACGGCGATGAATATTGAACATTCCATCAGCATCCGCGTGCGATACCCCGAGGTTGATGCGATGGGGTATTTGCATCACAGCCGATACTTCCAGTATTTCGAGATGGGCCGGGTCGAGTTGCTGCGCTCGCTGGGGCACAATTACTCGGATTTGGAACGGCAAGGCGTTTTTTTCGTGGTCGTGAAGGTCGAGTGCCGATACAAAGCACCCGCCCGGTACGATGAGGAACTCACGCTGATCACGCGCGTAGTTAAACAGACGCACGTGCGGATCGACCACGAATATGAGTTGCGCCGCGGGCCGATGTTATTGGCCCAGGCCAGCACGACCATTGCCTGCGTCGATCGCAACGGGCAACTGCAACAAATCCCCCAGACAATCACCGCAACCAAAACGGATTAGCGCAGAGATCGCAAAGGCGCAAAGTAACAGAGGCGGAAACGCAAGCTCAACATTTCCGAGCATGCGCCCAAATGTGTGAACGTCGAATCTTGGCTTGAAACCAATTGATAGGACCTGATCCCGCGGATCCCGCGCCATAGTGACGTTTCCGCCTCAGCGCCTTTGCGCCTCTGCGCAAGTTTTCCCGCACGGAGCGCCACTAAACTCTCGTTCACCGCCGGCCCGCGATTTCCTGCATCACCCGCCCGCGTTTCATCAGCCGCTGGCGTTCGGCGCGGCTTTTGTCATCAGTTGCCGGTTGCGCCTCGGCTTGCGCGTACTGCGCGCGGGCGGCCTCGATGTCGATGTCCTGCGGCAAGACGGCTTCGGTCGTAAGGATCGTGAGGTCATTGTCCTTCATCTGGGCGATGCCGCCGTTGATGAAATAGGTGCGGCTCTGGCCGCCGGACAGGTCGATCCGCAAAGGCCCGATGCCCAGCTTCACGAGCAGCGGCGAACGGCCGGTGAGGATGCCGATCATGCCATCGTGGGCGGGCAGGATCGCCTGGGAGATTGTTTCGTTGAGCGCTTCCTGCTCGGGGGTTACGACCACACAACGGAATGCCATGAATGCTCCTGCAAGTTGGGGGGACGGAGTCTAAAGGATCGGGAGAGGTGGGTCAAATCGGTTGAGTGAAGGGTGTAATTGCTCATTGAGTGCGCGATCACCGAAGTAGAAGAGAAGCGGCGGGGACGCCGCTTCTACAGGGTTCGACGCCCTCCGTACCGGCGAAGAAGAATCGACACGCCGGCGCCGCAGAATTTCAGACGACGGGTCGGTGGCGTTTTCATCAGGTCCGGGCTGGAAAGGAGGTGGATTCATCATGTTCAGGCACCCGCGGCAACTGCGCATTGCAACTTTGCGCCGCGACCGGCGTCCAACGGCCGGCGGGTTGGGCGCGAGCCCGATGGGTCCGAAAGTTCGGACTGGCCCCGAGTTGTTCCAGTGGAGAATATCATGTTGAAAAGAATGGCGTTGTCGGCGTTGTTGCTGGGCGCGTCGGGCATTGCGCAGGCCGTGCCGGCCACGCGCCCGGCGGCCACGCAAGCGATCGCGGAGCCGGCCCTGCCCCCCGCTTCGCACAGCCGGGTCGCGGCGGTCACGGTGTACCAGGGCAACGCGCTGGTGACGCGCGAGGTGGACGTGAAGGAGGGACGGGGGTTGATGGAACTGGTCGTCAATCCCCTGCCGGCGCAGGTGATCGACACGTCTCTGTATACGGAAGGCGGCGACGGCATCCGCGTGCTCACCACCCGCTTTCGCACCCGCGCCGTAAAGGAAGACACCCGCGCCGAGGTGCGCGCCAAGGAAGAGCAGCTTCGCAAGCTGGCCTTCGAGAACAGTCAGATTCAAAAGAGCATGGAAGTGGCGGCGCAGAATCTCCTGTTGCTCACCAAGTTGGAGACCTTCACCGCCGCCACCCTGCAAACGCTGACCGACAAGGGGATGTTCAGCGCGGAAAACACGATCAAGCTGGCCACCTTCCTCATGCAGCAGCGTGAAACCATCGGCGCATCGCAGGTGCGGATGCAGCAGCAAATCGCGACGAACACCGAATCCATCCAATTCGGCCAGCGGCAACTCAGCGAACTGGCCGCCGGCGCCAGCCGAACCGAGCGCGAAGCGGTAATCGTGGTCGATAAGGCCAACATGGCGGCAGGGAAAGTCCGGCTGAATTACCTGGTCGGCGCGGCGGGCTGGAAGCCGCAATACAAGCTGCGCGCGGCAGGCGACAAAGCCCCGGTGACCGTTGAATATCTGGCCGCCATCGAGCAACAGACCGGCGAGGATTGGAATGGCGTGGAGCTGGTGCTTTCGACCGCGCAACCCATGCTTAGCGCCGCCCCGCCCGATCTGCTGGCGCTGGACATCGACGTGTCGGGGCCCGGCGTCAGCCAGCAAAACCAGAACCCGCAGGCGGTCCTCAATAAATTGGAAAGTTACCGGGCCGCCAAGGGCCTTCGCGCCCAGGCGCAACGGGAAGCCGTGAAGGACAATGACCAGGTCGCGCAGGGATATCTCAATTCCGCGGCCGCTACCGAGCAGTTCGCCGAGTTGCTGGCGCGCGAGGAGCCGGGCGTCGCGCCCGATGCGGTACGCGAAGGCCCCAGTGTGGCGTATCACCTGGAGAACAAGCTGACCGTTCCAAGCCGCAACGACCAGCAATTCGTAGAGATCACGCGCCTGGAACTGGAGCCGACGTATTTTTACAAGGCGGTCCCCGTGCTGTCGCAGCATGTGTATCGGCTGGCGTTGCTGACCGACAAGAGCAAGTACGTGCTTCTGCCCGGCGAGGCGACGATGTACGTCGGCGGCGATTTTGTCGGACGGATGACATTGCCGCTGGTGGCGATCGGCGAGCAGTTCACGGCCGGCTTCGGCGTCGATCCGCAAATTCAGGTCGATCGACAACTCGTCTCCAAATCGCACTCAATCCAGGGCGGCAACCAAGTGCAGGCCTACGACTATCGCATCCGCGTCAGCAGCTTCAAGGACGTGGCCGTCGCGCTTCAGGTTTGTGATCGCCTGCCGCACCCGGAGACCGAGGCGGTGGCCGTTGAGTTGATCAAGACCAGCCCCGAACTCAGCAGTGATCCCGATTATCTCCGAAACGACCGGCCCCGGAACCTGCTGCGATGGGACCTGAACGTGAAGCCCAACACCAGCGGCGCTAACGCCACCATCATCACCTATCAATTCAAGCTGCAATACGCGAAGGATGTCTCCATCGGCAACTTTAAGGCCAACAAGCGATAGCCTGTTCGCTACCACCCCACTAATTGGTTCGCGCTGCCGGCGTGACTACAATAGGTCATGCCGGCAGCGCGATGCTTCGATGGTAGCCGCAGGGTGCCCGAAGGTCGGTTCGCGCCGGTTGTGTAGGAGTGACCAAAATGCGTGACGAATCGTCACAACCGCGTAACGAAGCCAAGCTTCCCGACAAGGACATCACCCGCGTTCTTAAAGGATGGGATTACGAAGCCGGCACGATTAATGTGCGCAAAGTGGCCGGCCGCGATGGCGCCGCCAAGCTGCAAATGCGGCTGGACCTGGGCCTGCTGCAAATGGAAATGACGGGCCGGCCCGATGGCGTGCGGCCTCATGGCTGCGAATCGTTGCTCGAATACTTCGAGCAACTGCTGGCCGACCACACCAAGCGCAATGGCACCGAGTTGGGTTTTAATCTGAGCAGCGCGCAATGCCAGATGCTCCGCGAAGAGGCGGCGATGTATTACCATCGTTACCTGAGCCTTTTCGTGCTGGAGGAATTCCCCGGCGTGGTGCGCGACACCAAACGCAATCTTCGCGTCATAGAGATATGCGGCTTATACGCCGAGGAGGAGCAGGACCGGCTCGTGCTAGAACAATACCGGCCCTACATCACCATGATGTACGCCCGCGCCCGCGCCTCGATTCACTTCAAGGAGCACCGCTATCCGCAGGCCATGGAAGCCGTTGACGACGGCCTGCGCAAAATCAAGGAATTTTTCGCGAGTTTCGGGCAGGAACAGGCGTATGCCCGCTCCAATGAAGTGCGCGTTCTGAAGCGCTTTGCCAAGGAGATTCGCCGCAAGCTGCCGATCGATCCGATGGATCGGTTGCGGCGGAAGCTCGACCGGGCCATTAAGAACGAAGAATATGAGGAGGCTGCCCGCCTGCGCGACAAGATCGCGGCGATGGCCCCGCCGGGCAATGCGCAAAGTGCAAATGCCAGGCAAGTGAAGTGACGTCGGATTCCCGGATGGCCGGATCACTTTCCCAGGGTAAGGCGGCGGCGCGCAATCGTTGGATGGAACGATGTCGGGTTGCGTTGATCGCGGTTGTGTTGGCGGGGGCGATGTGCCGCATCGCGCAGTATGCGGCACGCACCAGCTTTTGGGGCGATGAATCGTTCATCATCCTGAATATCACCGACCACACCTGCCGCGAGCTTTTAGGGCCCTTGGACCATGGCCAGGCCGCCCCGCCGGCGTTCCTTTGGATTGAGCGGGCGGCCGCCCTTTCGCTGGGCGTCAACGAGTACAGCCTGCGCCTTTATCCGCTGCTGTGCGGGTTGATCGCGCTGCCGTTGTTTGCGCGGCTGAGTTGGCGGCTGGGATGTGGACTGCCGGCCGTATTAGGCACGGCTTTTTTCGCGTTCGCCGACAAACTCATCAGCTTTAGCGCCGAGCTTAAACAATACAGCGGCGACGTGCTGGCCGCCGTGGTGCTCCTGCTGATCGCCACCTGCCCCAAATCCTCGCCATTGCGAAAGCTGGCCTGGGCGGCGGGTTTCACCGCCGTCGCCGTCTGGTTTACCCACACCTCCGCGATCGTCTTTGGCTCGGTAGCCATCGTCCTCTTCGCGCAATGCTGGCGGCGCGGCTATCGGCAGGCGCTGCCGGCAATGGCCGTTGGGCTTGTGCCGGTGATTTCCTTTGCCGCGCTCTACCTGCTATCGATCCGCCACGAGCATACTTCCTGGATGCACGAGGGATGGAAGGACGACTTCCCCGACTGGTCGCACCCGGCACATGTGCCGATCTGGTTGGGCCGGCACATTTACCAGGTCGGCGACTTCGCCTACCGCTCCTGGAGCCCGCTGATCCTCTTGATGGCGGAACTCGGAATCGCCGGGTTGTGGCGGGCGCGGCGATTCGATCTGCTGGGAATGCTCCTGCTGCCGGCCGGACTGACGTTGCTGGCGGCTTTCGCGGGGCAATTCCCCTTCAACGGCTCGCGGGTCACGCTGTTCCTGCTGCCGCCGCTGTTTCTATTGTGCGCGGCGGGAATGCAGTTCGTGCGCGATATTCTCCCCAATTCAATTCGCCGGGCGTGGTGGATCTTGCCGGCGCCGCTGGCGGCGTGGGGACTGATCTTCGGCGCGTATCACCTGGTCTTCCCACGGCTGCATACCTACATCCGGCCAGTCGTGGCGTATGTCCGCGCCCATCGCCAGCCCGGCGAGGCAATCTACCTGGCCGACGTCGGCGTGGGCATCCGCCAGGATCCCAATCCCCACGAAGGCCGCCGGCTCGAATTGTTCTGTTACTGGCCCCGTCCCTCGCCGCCCGTGCATCTGGCTTGGCCGCGATCAATGACGGACATCCGCGAGAAACGCTTCTGGATCGTCTTCCCCTTCCGCGCCGGCCACCGCGAAGACAAGAAACAAATTGCCAAACTGCTGGGCGACGCAAAAACAATCGCCACCGAAAAATCCCGCTTCATCGAACCGCGCGGCGGGGCCGCGTACCTGTTTGAGCATCGGTAGGCCGTTTGACGGGAAATGACAGGCCGGCCCTCTTGTTCTATGATGCGGCAGCGAACGGACTGGAACGATCAGAACGAAGTTCGCGAGAGGAATCGCCTGATGTTGCCGCGCCGATTGTATCTGGATAACGCCGCCACGAGCCGGCCCAAACCCATGACGGTCCACGAAGCGATGGCGCGATACGCCGACGACTTGGGCGCCAGCGCGGGCCGGGGCGCCTATGCCGAGGCAATCGAGACCGGCGAGTTGATCGGCGAATGCCGCCGGCGGCTCAATCGGCTCTTTCATGGCGAAAACCCCGACCATTTCGTCTTCACCCTCAATTGCTCCGATGCCCTGAACATGGCGATCAAGGGCCTGATCGACCCGAATAAACATGGCCACGCGATCTGCACGCACATCGATCACAACTCGATTTTGCGTCCGATGCGCGCCATGGAAGAGCGCGGCTGGATTGCCGTCACGCGCGTGCCGGTCGAAACGGGGACGCAGCTAGTTAATCCGGATGATATTCGCAAGGCGATCCGCGCCGACACTCGGCTGATTGCCCTCACGCATGTCAGCAACGTCACCGGCACCATCCAGCCCATCCGCGAGATCGGTCGCATCGCGCGAGAAGCGGGAATCCCGTTCATCGTGGATGCGGCCCAGTCGGCCGGGCATGTGCCCATCGACGTGCGAGCCGACTGCATCGATCTACTTGCCGCGCCCGGACACAAAGGCCTGCTCGGGCCACTGGGCACCGGCTTCCTCTACATTCGCCCCGGCGTGGAAAAAATCCTGGCGACGACAAAGGAAGGCGGCACCGGCTCGGCCAGCGAGGAAGACCGCCAGCCCGATTTCATGCCCGACAAATACGAACCCGGCAGCCACAACGCCATCGGCATCATCGGCCTATCCGAAGGCGTCAAATGGATCGCCGATCAGACCGTGCACAAACTCTTCGAGCACGACCAGGGCCTGGTGCAAACCTTCCTCGACGGCATCGCCGACATCGAAGGCCTCACCTGCTACGGCCCCCCCGGCATAAAAAACCGCGTCGGCGTCTTCTCCATCCGCATCGAAGGCTACGACCCCCACGAACTGTCCAACGCCCTCGAATCCAGCTTCGGCATCCTCACCCGCTCGGGCATCCACTGCGCCCCCCTCGCCCACCAGGCCATCGGCACCGCCGCCCTCGGCGGCACCACGCGCTTCAGCTTCGGCCCGTTTCTCACGCAACAGGATGTCAGCTTCGCAACCGATGCCCTCGCGGAAGTGGCGTGCGCGCGGTTCGCGGGAAAGCCTTAATTGCGCCAACGGGGCGGGGTCGGAAACGGGGGGTCGGAAACGGGACAGGGTGCGCCGGCAAAAGCCGGTGAGGTGCAGTGAATGAAAGTTTCATGCGACGAAGGCATAGCAAGCCACGTCGGCCCCGAGTCATGCGGCGGCGGTCGTAAGGCTGTCGTCGAAGCGTTGACAGGGGAAAGCACGGGCCG
>DASRLH010000073.1:0-35119 GCA_035648595.1 Tepidisphaeraceae bacterium | reverse complement strand
CGCTGTGGCCTTCCGCATGACAGGACTGCGTCGGCACCCCAGAGAGTAACGTTTTCGAGGCTCAATACCCGGCCCGTGCTTTCCCCTGTCAACGCTTCGACGACAGCCTTACGACCGCCGCCGCATGACTCGGGGCCGACGCGGCTTGCTATGCCTTCGTCGCATGAAACTTTCATTCACTGCACCTCACCGGCTTTTGCCGGCGCACCCTGTCCCGTTTTCCGCGTCCACAGTTCAACGCTGAAAAGCGCGCAACAGCTTCGCGGAACATCTTGCCGTTCTCGATCGCCCTCGCGTTTGCCCGTCGCGCGGTTATGATCTTGCGGGGAAGCTTTCGGGCATCCGCCCCGAATCTGGAGGACCAACATGTCCAGGCGATTGACGCGTGCATTTGTTTTGTGGCCCATCCTGGCGGTCCTCGCGGCAGCCGCGCCCGAAGCGGGCGGCCCGGTCAAGCACCTGTTTTCTGAAAGGGGCGTGCCCGCGGACTGGCTGGCCCGCGCCTGGGACGACATTCATAATGCCGCCCCCGATGGCGCCAAATGGGAGGTGGACGGGCGGGGGATTCTCCACGGCAGCGAGCCGCGCGGGACGTGGCTGATCTCCAAGGCCGAATACGCCAACTTCGAGCTCAACCTCGATTTCAAAATCCCCCCGCGCGGCAACAGCGGCGTCGCCCTGCGCTGCCCCCTCACCGGCGACCCCGCCTATGAAGGCATGGAACTGCAAATCGTCGATCCCCGCTACTATGACAACAAAGGCGATCCCGACCAACTCACCGGCAGCCTCTACAAAGCCGTCGCGCCGATGAAGCAAGCCTTCAAACCCGAAGCCTGGAACCACTACCGGATCACCTGCCGGGGGCCGCGCGTGAAGGTGGTGCTTAATGACACGCTCGTGCAGGATGTGAACCTGGACGAGCAAACCAAGCCGCTGGAACGCGGCAAGCCGCTGAAAGAACGCCCGCGCCGAGGCCACATCGGCTTCCAGGAACTCAGTCGCGGCGGACATGTGCAAATCCGAAACGTCACCCTCCGTGTACTCACCGGTGGCAGGTAGCGCTACTAACGCCGCGCGCTCAAGGTCCGGAAAATGCACGATTAACCACGAAGTCACGAAGACACAAAGAAAATCAAGCCATTCCCAACTCATGCCTTCGTGGTGAATAATCCGGGCTGGATGACGATGACGTTCCAAATGCTTCCATGCACCCGGCGTGCGGCGATGGGGCGACTGCTGCTCGCCGGCGCGCTGCTTTGCCTGGCGCGGCAGCCCTCCGCGCTTGCACAGACGCCCCCCGTCCAGCCGCCTTACCCGCGCAGCGGGGTGGTGGATCGCATCACATGGGATTGGAGCACGTTGCGAACGGCCGCTCCCGGAAGCGATTTGTGGCCCGTCACCTGGGCGAAGGATGACGCGATTGTGACGGCATGGGGCGATGGCGGGGGATTCGGCGGCACCGATCACGATGGACGCGTCGCCCTGGGATTCGCGCGCATCGACGGTCCGCCAGAACAACTCATCGCCAGCAATCTCAATGGCGGAAAAAATGCCCGGCATCAAGCCTCCTTTCCCAAAAAGGGAAAGGTCGGCGGAATCCTGGCCGTCGGCGACCGCGTGTACGGCTGGCTCAATACTCAAAACCGGCCCTGGCCCGATGTCGATCAGGCGCTGATCTGGTCCGACGACGGGGGCTTGACCTGGAAGAAAAGCGATTGGGTCTTTCCCAGTGGCAACGGCAACCTCAAGCCGTCCACTTTCCTCAACTTCGGCAAGAGACTGGCCGGCGTCCCGGCCAACTGCGGCCGATACGTCTACTTCTACGGACAACGGCAGGGAAACGCCAGCGAGACTTTCATCGGGCGGGCTCCCGTGGACCAATTGCAAAACCGCCAGGCGTACAAGTTTGTCACCGAGTTGGTGAACGAGCAGCCGGTGTGGTCTGTGGATGCAGGCAAGGCGATGCCGGTCTTTACAGACCGCCGTCCCAACGGGGATCTGGCAAGCGTGGTCTATATCCCGGCGTTGAAACGATATCTCTTAAGCAGTTTCCACAAAGGCCCCGGCGAGTTGGGCCTCTTCGACGCCCCGGCCCCGTGGGGCCCGTGGACGACGGTCGCTTACGAAGAGCATTGGGGCCGCATGGGCCACGCCGGCCAAGGCCTCACATGCAGCTTCCCCGCAAAATGGATCAGCCCCGATGGCCGCACGCTCTGGTGCGTCTTCAGCGCCTATGGCGACGGAGCCAAACAAGGAATCAACGCCCACGACAAATTCAACCTCGTGAGGGCGACGATCAAACTCAAACATTAAACCGTATGGATGCGTTCGTGCCGCGTCCTTTCTCCGCGACTATTCTGGCGGCGGCCGGAGCCGGATCTTGTGCGGCTCGACGATTGCCAACCGGCCCGGGAGCAGAGCAACCAAACCATTGGCAAATGCAATTGCGGCGCGGATATCCTCGGCGGTCACGCCATATTCCTGCTCCACCTGCTCAAAGCTCAAACCGGCGGCGACCGCCGCAAGCACGCGGGTCACCGGGACGCGCGTGTCCTTGATCAGCGGTTTTCCATGGCCTCGCTCGGCGTCGATTTCAATACGCAGTGCGATCTCGGTCGTGCTTTACCTCGCTTCGCGTCCTTATTATACACAAGCCGGATCGGTATCTGGTTATTCCCATTCGATGGTGGCGGGGGGCTTGGAGCTGATGTCGTAGACGACGCGGTTGACGCCGCGGACTTCGTTGATGATGCGGTTGCTCATGGTGGCCAGCACGTCGAAGGGGATGCGGGCCCAGTCGGCGGTCATGAAGTCCTGGCTCTCGACGGCACGGATGGCAATCACCGCATCATAGCTGCGGGCGTCGCCCATGACGCCGACCGTGCCGATGGGGAGCAGGACGGCGAAGACCTGCGCGGTCTTGCGGTATAGATTGGCGGCGATCAGCTCCTCTAAGACAATTTCGTCGGCGTCGCGCAGGACGCGCAGACGCTCCGGCGTGATCTCGCCGATGATCCGCACGGCCAGGCCCGGGCCGGGGAAGGGGTGACGCCAGACGAGTTGCTCGGGCAGGCCGAGGGCCTCGCCGACTTTGCGGACTTCATCCTTGAACAGGTCGCGCAGGGGTTCGACCAACTCGAAGCCCAGTTGCTCGGGCAGGCCGCCGACGTTGTGGTGGAGCTTGATGTTGGCG
This sequence comes from Tepidisphaeraceae bacterium, assembly GCA_035648595.1. Taxonomy (GTDB): domain Bacteria; phylum Planctomycetota; class Phycisphaerae; order Tepidisphaerales; family Tepidisphaeraceae; genus RYN-428. The sequence goes on along the minus strand of DASRLH010000073.1, from coordinate 31,926 downwards.
GCGGTGCCCGCGTAGCCGTGGCCCGACTCGATCACGTCGGGATAGAGCGTGCCCTGGGCGAGGTAGCCGACGTTTTGGATGGCCCCGGCTTCGCGCTTGAACGCCTCGATAAACTCGCGGCCGATGATCTTGCGCTTCTGCTGCGGATCGGAGATGCCTTGCAGCTCGGGGAGAAACTGGCCGCTGGCGTCGCTTGTGATAAGGTTGAAATGGAAGTGGTCGCGGAAGGTCGATTCGACGAGGTGGCGCTCGTTTTTTCGCAGCAGGCCGTTATCGACGAAGATGCAGATGAGCTGATCGCCGATGGCTTTGTGGAGCAGCGCGGCGACGACGGAGGAATCGACTCCGCCGGACAATCCGCAGATCACCTTGCCGCCGCCGACCTGCTCGCGGACGAGGGCGACGGCCTGCTCGATGAAATTTCCCATGGTCCACAGCCCCGAGCACTTGCAGATTTCGTAGAGGAAGTTTTGGAAAATCTGCTCGCCGCGCGGCGTGTGGGTGACTTCGGGATGAAACTGCACGCCATAAAATGGCCGGGTGCGATGTCGGGCGGCGGCGCAGGGGCAGGTGGGGGTGGCCGCCAGCGCGACAAATTCGGGCGGCAGGTCGTGGACCTGATCGCCATGGCTCATCCAGACGGTGGTTTCATGGGGCAGGCCGCGAACGAGCGGGTCGTCGGTTTTGACGGTGAGCTTGGCCCGCCCATATTCGCGCGCCTTGGCCGGCTTCACCTGGCCGCCAAGAATCTGCGCGCCCAGTTGCATGCCATAGCAGATGCCCAGCACCGGCACGCCCAGGTCGAAAATTCGCGGGTCGCATTTGGGGGCGTTGGGCTCGTAGACGCTGCTTGGGCCGCCGCTGAGGATGATGCCTTTGCAGTTGAGTTTTTTCAGATCGTCGAAGGGAATGTCGGGCCGAACCAGTTCGCTGTAGACGCCCTTCTCGCGCACCCGCCGGGCGATGAGCTGCGCGTACTGCGAACCAAAATCGAGAATGGCGATGACTTCGTCGCGTTGCATTGGGAATGGATACCGGGGGTTCATCGGGGGAGCCGGATATCGTATGAGAGTCCAATTTCCAGTAGCACATGTGGCGGCGCGGCCGCAATCCATTGTCGAACGTACTCGTCATATCGCGTCGCTGCTTGGTCCATCGTCGCCGCGAGTATGACCTCCACCACGAGGCGCTGTTGGCCCGTTTCCGGATCGGTTTCCAATTCCACATTCGTTGGTTGCGCGGGCGAAAACACCGTTTCCGCCAGTCGAATTGCGGTGGATAGATAAGGCAGAAGATCGTGATCAGTCGCGTAATCAAGCACTTGGCTCGACACTCCTGGCGGCCCCACGACAGTTGCGCCCTGACTGTTGTTCCTTATCATGCTTAAAGTATATAACTGTTTTGTCGGCGGGTATAGTAAGGCTTGACGAAAGGATGTGAGCATGCGGCATGCGGTAGTGATTTTCGCAGGCTTGGCGCTGGCGGCGGGACTGGCGGGATGCGGAGCGGCAAACAGCGCGGCCAACGCGGCCCGGAATGCGGCCAAAACGGCGCAGAGCGCGGCGGCGGTCGGAAGCGCCGCCGCCAGCAGCGCGGTGGCGGGCGCGACCTCCAGTTCGCCGCAGGGATCGCCGCCGCCTAATCCGGTCGAGGTGATTCCCATTCAGCCGCCGGGCAGCAATGTCGTTTGGGCCGGCGGGCACTGGCGCTGGGACGCCCGGCATCAGATCTGGATCTGGAAAAATGGCCGCTGGATGCGGCAAGGCTGATTCGATCCAAATGAGGAAGGATAACTCTCAAAGCCTACACCGAAGCCGAGCCGGAAAATCCGAAATCCGAAGCACGAAATCCGAAACAAATTCAAAAGGAAGAGAACCGGAAAATCCCAAACGGGAGCGCGGTTTTGGGCTTTGAATTTTCTTCGTTTGAATTTGTTTCGGATTTCGGATTTCGTGCTTCGGATTTGTCCGCGTGTATGGGTGTCTTCGTGGTGAATTATACAGGTCAGTGCTTGCCGTTCATCATCCCCACCGCCTGCTCGTAGACCTGGGCGCAGGCGCGGGCGGCGTCGGTCCAGCTCATTTGGCTGACCTCGAAGCTGCCGTGCTGGCGGAGTGTGCTGGCCAGGGGCGGGTGCTTGAGCACCGCGATGATCTTGTTGGCCATTTCGTTGGTGTCCCAGAAATCGACCTTGAGCGCGTGGGTGAGCACTTCGCTGACGCCCGACTGCTTTGAGATGAGCACCGGGACATCGTGGCTCATTGCCTCCAGGGGGGCGATGCCGAAGGGCTCGCTGACGCTGGGCATGACGTAGAGGTCGGCCATTTTGAAGATGCGATCGACGTCGCCGCCGCGCAGGAAGCCGGTGAAGAGGACTTTGTGTCCGATGCCCATTTCGCCGGCCATTTCGATGGTTCGGCGGATCATGTCGCCGCTGCCGGCCATGACGAATTTCACATTGTCCATGACTTCGAGCACTTTTTTGGCCGCGCCCAGGAAGAACTCGGGCCCCTTCTGCATGGTGATGCGCCCGAGAAACAGGACGATTTTCTCGTCGTTGTGGATGCGGTATTTTTCCTCATCGAAGGCATTTCCGTTGGTTTCGATGGCGTTGTAAACGACGTCCACCTTGGCGGGGGCTACGCCGTAGTGATGGGTGATTTGGTTGCGCGTGAGATGGCTGACGGCGATCACCTTCATGGCCCCGTGCATGCCTCTGCGCTCGATGTCATAGATTCGGCTATCGACATGAATGCCCGAGCGGTCAAACTCGGTGGAATGCACATGCACCACCAGCGGCACGCCCTTCATACCCGCCACGGCCAGGCCGGCGGGAAAGGTCATCCAGTCGTGGGCATGAACCACGTCGAAACTTTCCTGCCGGCCGATTTCACTGGCGAGGTTGGCGTAGCGTTGCACCTCGGCGAAGAGATCGCCGGCGTAGTGATCGGCTTTGCCGCGCCCCCCGGGGGCGGCTTGCGCGGACTTGTCGGCGGAAGCCGGCGCCGCGCCGGCGTTTGCCGAGCTTGCGTCAGCGGCAAGACCCTTGCGCTGACGGAGCTGCTCGCGCTGCTCGTGTTGTTTCTTGTAATCCTGGGCCGACTGATACGGGTCCGCCATTTCCGCATTCACGGTGCGGAACGTGACATTCTCGAACTCATCGAGCCGAAACTCCGTGCTCGGCAAAGCCAGCGTTGATTCGGGCCGCGCGCTCACAAGGCGCACATGCGTGGAGAACGGCGTGGTGACGGGCCGGGGCAGGACAAACAGCACATCGGTGCCGATCGCGCTCATGGCCTTGGTCAGGCCGTAGCACGCGGTCCCCAGGCCGCCGCTGATGAAGGGGGGGAATTCCCAGCCGAGCATGAAAACGCGCATCGTTGGACACTTTCAATTACAAACGCCGCGCGCCGCGACAGAACATCCCGCGCACGCGCACCGGAATTTTCGTGTCAGAAGCCTGCGAGCCCGTAAACGTACACTGGCCCACGGAGCGCCTTTGGCGCGGACGGGGGCCGGGTTCAGCCGGGGGCCCCATCGCCCGCGGCCGGCATTTTTCTCCACCCGGCGGCATCAAACGCGCGTGAGACTACAGGGGCGCGTCCCACACTGTCAACAATACCGCCGGGATCGCTTTTTGTGATGCATCGGGAGTTTCTGCCATCCTCTTGCGTGCCACGTCTTCGCATGCTCATATACGGTATACGGCTTTAACAGAACAACGGAGTGTCATGCAGCGATTTACGATTCAGGTGGAGACCGATGGAAACAACGCGATTGTCAATTTGCAGCCGGAATTATCCGGCAGGCTGCGCGATCTGAAGGGGGCGGGATTGATGTCTCTGTTCGTGGTCGGCAGCACCGCCGCTCTGACCACGCTGGAATATGAGACGGGGCTTGTGAAACACGATCTGCCCAACGCCCTTCAGCGCCTGGTGCCCGACGACGCCCGCTATGAGCACGAGGCCACCTGGAACGACGACAATGGGCACAGCCACATCCGGGCGGCATTGGTGGGCGCAAGCCTGTGCATTCCCTTTGAAAATGGCCGGCTGCTGACTGGCGAATATCAGCAGGTGGTGCTTATCGATTTCGATACCCGGCCTCGGCGACGGACGGTGATCGTGACGCTGCTGCCGTAAACGCCTCGGCTGCCGTTAACGTGATATAATATTGGGTCGAGGAGACTATATGGTTGCATTACCGCTAGTGGATATCGTCATGTCCTCGGAGCACGCCGATCGCTCGGTCGACCTAGCGAAGCGATTGATCGAATCTGCCACCCAGGAAATCCATCAAATTGAGAACTACGACAAAGCGCTGTCTCCACGCGACATCAACGCCTTCGACCGGCAGACTGCCGCGCTCATCCGCGGATTGTACGAAAGATGGGCGCAGGACGTTCAATCACTGCTGGACCGGATCGCCGAGATCGAGCGGCGTTTCGGCCGCGTGAGTTCGGCGGAAGCCTTGCGTGATCTACATGGCCGCACAATGGCAATGCTCAGCATTTCAGTGGATGACATGGAAGCCAGCCGGCGCGATTTCGCCGAGGGCCGATCGTTGACCTTGCAGGAGGTTCGGCGTGAGTTACGCCTTGAGATTAAGTAAGCGGGCATTGGAAGGGTTGAAGCAGTTGGAGCCTTGGCTGCAAGAGGAAACTCTGGACGAGATCGAGCAACTCTTAATCGCGATACCCAACTCAAGTAACCCAAGTTTCCAAGGGACCGCAGTACATGATTTCATTCGGCATCGTGAGGGCCATCGAATTTATGTTTTCATCACGATAACGCCAGATGCCGTTGGCGGAACTATTCAAATTCATGAGATTGGTTCATGGCGACGGCTAATTGTATAACAACACTTACGCACTGTGCAAAATCAATTCCGCGTTATCGCGTCGCCGGTAATCGCATGTGCAGCGTCGCGTTATGGCAAACTGCGGAGTTGTTTTTGCACGCGGCCTTAGGCGCGACTGGTCTTGTGCTAAACTCGCACGGGCGCGCTGCTCCTAACTCATCGCCCGGCTATGCTCCTCAAGCCGCTGCACCAGCTCCGCGGCCTCCTCTTCCCGCGATCCCACTGAGCTGTGCCATGCGAGCGTTTCGTTTTTCTCCACCGCCCGTTCGATTCGCCGGCACGCGCTGATCACCGTGCTGTGGTTGCGTTTGCCCATGCGGGCCCCGATTTCCGGGAAGCTGAGTTTGGCGGTCTTGCGGATGAGATACATCGCCATGCTGCGCGCCAGGCTGATGGTGCGCTGGCGGCGGCCGGACATTAAATCCTTGTGCTCGATGGCGAAGTAGTCGCAGACGGCCTGCAGGATATTCTCGGGCCGCACCGGCGCTACATGCTGGCGATCCAGGTCGCCCAGGGCGGCCTGCGCGGTTTCCACGTTCGCCACGCCGCCCGACAGGCGAAGGTATGCGCCGATGCGGGTGATCGCCCCTTCGAGCTCGCGCACGCTTTGCGTCACGCGGCGGGCGATCCAGCCGATCACCTCTTCGCTGAGCGACAGGTGCATCCGGTCCGACAGCGATCGCAGAATCAGGCAGCGCGTGTTGCAATTTGGCGGATCGATCCGCACCACCATGCCGCTCACGAAACGGTTGATGAGTGATTCGCCGAATTCCTCGATGAGCTTGGGGTGATTATCGCTGGCCATCACCACCTGCTTGCCCATGGCCTCGATGGCGTTGAAGGTGTGAAGGAATTCCTCCTGCGTCGCCTTCTTGCCGCCCAGGAAATGAACGTCGTCGATCACCAGCAAATCCAGATCGCGCATCTTCCGGCGGAAGGCATCGAGCTTGTTGCCCCGCAATGCCGAGAGAAACTCGTTGGTGAATTCCTCGCCGGTGAGATACATCCAGCGCTTGGTCGGATGATGCTCGATGAACTTGCGGCAGACGCTCTGAAGCAGATGCGTTTTGCCCAGCCCGCACGAGCCGTGAATGAACAGCGGGTTGTACTGCGAGCCGGGAAACTCCGCGACATAACAGGCGGTATTATAGGCGAGCTGATTGCTGGGCCCGACGATGAAGCTGGCCAGGTCGTGTCGCAGCCGGGGCCGCGCCGCGAACGAGACCGGCGATTCATTGCGCAACGCGCTGGTGGGCCGAACCGGAGGCAGGATCGGCACGGCCCGGCTGACCGGCGCTTCGGGCGCGGCCGCCGAGATTTGCGCCGGAACGCCGCGCCGCGATAAATCGCGCATCACCGGCTTTCCGTTTACAACTGGCTTCTCGAAAACGGCGGCGCTGGCGGCGCCGGCGCTACTGCCGCCATTGATTTTCCTTGCCGCGCCTCTGCTCGTGGGCGCGCTGCCGGAATTGGCGTTGCCGGCATCGGTCTCGAAGAGCTCGGGCACGACGCTGAAGCGCACCGGCAGCGGGCAGCCCAGCACCTCGTGGGCCGCCTCCTGGATCGGCTGCGTGAAGTTCTTGCCGATCCACTCGCTGATGAAGTCATTGGGAACGGCAATCTCCAGCCCATCCTGGCGAAGATCCAGCCGCGTTGAATTGTTGAACCAGACATGAAACCGTTGTTGTCCCACGCGCTGTGCGATGGCATCGGCCAGTCGCACCAGTTGAAGGTCGTTGGCGCTGACGCAGCTCACGACGTACTCCTTCCCTGCAGTTCTCGTCAGTCCCCTGCCGCGCCTGGCGCTGCCGCCCGAGAGAGAGCGTGGCAGCGCGTAGAGCCGGCCTGGGAGAAATGCCCTGCCGATCCTCCCATCCTCAGCTCGCGGAGGGAATCAGCCAAAGCCCGTTGCCGCATCAGCCGGCGGTAAGCCACGCCCGTGCGCGGTGCGGCGGCCTAGGCATCCTGCCTGAGTTGTTCGTCCGTGAGTTCGTGTCCTTACGAAGTGCCCGTCTTCATCTTCCTTTGAATCCGACGCGGGGAATCTAATCATGTCGGGTGGTACTGACAAGAGCGGAATTATCGGTTTTACCGTTCACAATGGCGCAACCATCGGCACGAGCAAGAGCGAACGATCAAAAAAAATATTCATCAACAACCCATGCACAAATTTATCGGACGCGTGGACGGCCTGTGGAGAAGTCGGTGGAGAACCGCCGCCAACACCTTGGAGACAAGCCGCGGAAAAGCCCACCACGGAGGCACTGAAGCACGGAGGCGCTCTCGAAGTTCTGAAATGGCTCTGCAATCCACGCCCAAAATTTATTGTTTAATATCTGGATAAGGCGTCAGAAGTCGAATGCGCCTCCGTGCTTCAGTGCCTCCGTGGTTTCTTTGTCTTGGCGAGGTTGGTCCAACCTGCGCATCAGGGCGATTTTGCTGCCGATCCTGGCAAGTCCGAAGCGATAGTACAGTTGCAGCGCCGGCGCGTTGGCCGAATCCACCGCCAGTGAAATGCGCGATACGCCCATGGACGCGACGGCGGCGAAGGCCTGGCGCATCAGCCATTCACCCAGCTTCTTTCCGCGCGAATCGGCCGCGACACCCAGGTAGACCAGTTCGGCGGCGTCGGTGTGCTGCATGCGGCTGAGCAGAAGCACGCCGCGCGGTTGCTCGTCGCCGGCCGCGTCGCGCTCGCATAGCACAAACCAGTAATTCGGATCGAACTCGCCGCTGGCTTTGTGGCCGGCGATGACGTCCTCGATATCGCGCACGCCATTGAGGCCCGGGCAATCGAGGCTGTCGCGGTAGCTGGCGACTATCACTCCGGCAAACAGCGCGTGTGTCCGCACCGAATACGTGGACAGCGCAAAGCCCGGCGGGGGCGCCGGCGCCGCCGCGGAGCGGCGCGCCGCGGCCTGCAGGTAGATCAACTCCGCCATTCTCGCAAAACCATGCGAGTCGAACAATCGGCGGCTCGCGCCGTCGCCGGGGTCGAGCAAGACCTGCGCGAGCTGAATGTTGGGGGCGGCATAGCTGTCGCAGACGGCGTCGATCAGCATCCCCGCCGCCTGCGTTATCACGCCAGGACGCGGCGGATCGTTGGGCGGAAAGAGCAGCATCGTCCGGCCCGCGCCGGGAATCGGAAGCACCGCCCACAGCAGCTTCCCATTCTGCTCGGCAAGCCAAAGTCTCCCGGGGTCGATGTTCCGCTGCTGCGCGAAGGTGAGGAAATCGAGCACCTGCTGATTGCCGGCCCATTGCCTTTGCACCGCCAGAAGCAGCCGCAAAACGCCGTGAATCTCATCGGGCCGGGCGGGCCGGCAAACAATCGGATGGCGTTGGGGGCGGGCGGCCGCACCGGGAGGGCCGCCGGTTCGGCGAAGAAAGTTTGACAGGGACTTCACGTCATTTAAGATTAGCGTGTCTGCAAATGTGTGGCAAAGCGCCCGACACCACCTGAGGTTCACCTTATGAAGTCCCCGCACCTGCTTCGATCGACGCGCGGCATTGCCGCGATTCTTGCCGCCGGCGTGCTCCTGGCGGCGCTTCCCCCCGCCGCCAGCGCCAGGAAGTATCCCGAGCCAAGCCTCTACCCGCTCACCAAGCGGTTCTGGTATCTGAAGTTCAAGCATGGCATGCCCAAGCGCATCGCCGTCGCCGTGCCCGGGCAGTTGGCGCCGTCGGCATACTGGTATCTGACGTACACCGTCACCAACGACAGCGACCGCGAAGTGGACTTCACGCCCGAGTTCGAGATGGTCACCCGCGACGGCAAAATCCATCGCAGCGACAAGAGCATCCCGCTGGCCGTCTTCCAGGCAGTCAAGAAGCGCGAGGGCAACGACCTGCTTCTTTCCGCCAACAAAATAGCCGGCCCGCTGCATCAAGGCGAAGACCAGGCGAAAGACGGGGTCGCCATCTGGGAAGAGCCCATCGCTCGCATGGGTGATTTCAGCATCTACGCCAGCGGCCTCAATTCCGAATACGTCAACGCCACCGACGCCGACGGCAAGCCCATGACCGACGCCGACGGCCACCCCATCACCCTCCGCAAGACCCTGCAACTCAATTTCGTCATCTGGGGCGACGAAGCCAAGCCCGACCTCGACGAAGTCCACGGCAAGCCCGAACGCTGGCTGATGCGCTAGCCGGCGGGACGATTGCCGGTAATGCCGTTTATTTCCGTCCACAAACGGATGGTTGCTCGCGATGTGAAACAAGTAAGCCGGTCATTCGGCAAGCCGCTTAAACAATTCGGCGTTCGTTTTGCCGGTCTTTTTCAGGACTCTTGCGAAGTGGCTTTGGCGTTCCTTTTTTCGCAGAGGCTCGATGATCAATCTCGTTCCGTCGGTCGTCATCTTTAATTCTGTCTGATAGTCGATGCCCAGCAGATCGAGAATGGGCCTGTCGATGACTAGCGCGGAGGAATTGCCGTGCCGCGACAACCTTTTGATCTGACCCTGCTCGGCCATATTACACCTTTGCGTGTTGCACCCGTGTTCGGAGGACGCCGACGTACGGCCTCAGTCGTGAAACGAAACGATGATCTTGATGCTACATTGTATTACCGTGGGTGCGGTTTTCCAGTGCCTCACCCCATGCGTGCGGACGGCCGCACACATCCCCCACGAATTCCGCAAACGCTTCCAAGTGAACTGTATGCCGACGCGAGTCATCCGCTGACGCCACTTGCCCCGCCGGTTCCGCCGTGCCAGGCCCACTACTGAAAATGCAAATCCGATAAAAGAAGGAATCCAAACAATCGGAACCGCGATTAAAATTCCCATCGAGTCGTATGCCTGAATCAGAATGGGACAGAGGGAGGCGCCCAAGGCTCCGAAAAGCACTGACGCAATCGAAAAAGCGCACCACGGCCGCGCCTTGTAATGGGTTTCTGTCGTACAGGCAGGTCCGGCGTAGGCAAGTGGTTCGGGCATATCTTGATCCTGTCCGCGTCCCCCGGGATTGACGACGACAGCGCCACTGTTGCAAGCAGGAGCGGAATTGCGAGGGCAATCCCTCCTTCACTTCTCGATTATACCGGTCGAGGAGCAATCTTGTGTACAATCCTGCGATGCCCCGCCGATCGATGATTCTCTCAGGATTATCGCTGCTGTTATGTGTCGCGGCGGCAGTCCTCTGGGTGCGGAGCTATCGGGTTCATAGCCGCGTGGGGGTGAGCACTTCGCGGGCCAGATATACGCTTCATTCGGATCATGGCCGGGTCACGCTGACGGGGCCGCCGAGCCGCGGGCCCGAGGATGCGCTGGCCTGGCAGATGGCCCGGCGGATCAACAATGACGAAGTGCTTTGGGAGCTCAATCCCATTTGGCGCGGAATCGGGGGCAAGCCTTACTATTACTTGCAGCCGCACATCCGCCGGCACAGTGACACATGGGCGATGGACCGCCATTTCGATTCTCGGGGCGGGATGCAGTCTTCGGGAATGAAGTCCGCCGCCCGAGCGCTGCTGATGGCCCTGGAAGATCCAAACCGCGTGATCGCCGCAGCCGATGAACTGCAGTTTCTACGGCAGGGAGGTTTAAGCAAAACTTCCGAAACGCATGGCGACTCTGTAACGGTCTATTTCGATGGGCTGCCGGTGGTCTGCCGGATATCGGATTTCCCGGTCCGCCTGCACGTGCGCAATCCCGATGATTTCTGGATCACCGAGCGGCCGGTCGGGCAGGCCGATCCGTCCGCTTGGCGAGGTCTGCGCGCGACATGTGGCACGACCGGCTGGATGTGCGAATGATGTCGCTGGGGTACGGGTGGATCGTGGCGGCGGGGGCGGTGCTGCCAATGATGTCGTTGTTGCGATATTGGCGAAGGCGACGCGCCCGCCGAGTCGGCCTTTGCCCCAAATGCGGTTATGACTTGCGCGCCTCGCCGGATCGATGTCCGGAATGCGGGACCCGAACGCCAAAGCCGCTGATGCCAACGAATCGGCTTGGTGGAAGGTGATGTAGCAGCGTTCGGTGGAAAAATGAGAGACGCCCGTGCGGACGGCGCGGGAGTCGAGGAATCGCGATATTTCCAAGGTCAAAGTACCACGCACGGGCAGGACGCCCGTGATACGATGAGGCTCTTCGACGGACCACTGTGCATGCAGCCTACCTGGAAACAAATGGATCACTACACACGTCTTCTGCTGATCGCCGTGCTTCCGCTGCTCATTTCCGCGGCGGAAGCGCCGCGGGCGGCGCGCTCGGTGCATCTTTTCTATCCCGCGCCCGATGCGTCGGCGTTTTATAACGAAGTGACCGTCGAGCGCTCCACGCCGGGAAGTTACTTCATGGCGTGCGGGTTTGATGGCGGATACTTCGGCATTCAGGAGCAGGGGAACGGGCGGAAGATCGTGATCTTTTCCGTATGGGACGCGGCCAAAGGCAACGACGCCAAAGCCGTGCCCGGCGAACAGCGCGTCGAGGTGCTTTTCAAGGCCGACGATGTGCGGGCCGGACGGTTCGGCGGCGAGGGAACCGGCGGACAGAGCTTCTTCAACTATGACTGGAAAACCGGCCAAACCTGCCGATTCCTCGTGACCGCGGAGGTCACGGGGAAGAAAACCGCGTTTGCCGGCTACTTCTATCTTCCCGACAAGAAAACATGGAAGCACCTGGTCACATTCCGCACCATCACCGGCGGCAAGCATCTCAAGGGCCTCTACTCCTTCATCGAAGATTTCCGGCGCGACGGCAAAAGCGCAACCGAGGTTCGCCTCGCAACATTCGCGAACGGCTGGGTGCGTGAAATCAAGGGCGCCTGGCGGCCCCTCACGACGGCGCGCTTCAGCGCATCAAACTCAGGATTCGAAGCCAAAGAGACAATCGACGCCGGCGTGGCGGATGGCGGCTTCTATCTCCAAACCGGCGGCGACACCCAAACCCACAATCCCCTCAAAACCCTCCTCACCCGCCCCAAAGGCGCCGAGGAGCCCCCGGAATTGCCGAAAGATTGAATTGCGAAAGACTGAGACGAATGCACCACGCAGGGCCGGTTCATCGCGTTTCATGCCGGGTGGTGCGTACAGCAAGCCACGGGCGGGCCGCCCGTGCCACAAATTCAGGCCACACCCGATTCTCCATGTTCATCGCCAAACGCGACCCTTTGCGTTATGATCGACCCGACCCACTTATGAGCCAATCGTCCCCTTCCAGTCTCGGCGCCGTTGAAATCCTCAAGAACCACGGCGATACGGTAAACGGCTTTTTCCGCGTGCTGCGCGACCGGTATGCCGACTCACCGGCACGGCTTCTGGATGCCATTGAATACAGCGTGATGGCCGGGGGTAAACGACTGCGACCGGCACTGGTCCTCGAATGCTTCCTGGCTTGCGCAGGGCGTAACCCCCGCGACCCGGGTCACAAAAGCGCGGTGGCGGCGGCGGCGGCAATCGAACTGATCCACACGTTTAGCCTCGTCCATGACGACCTGCCGGCCATGGACGATGACGATCTTCGCCGGGGCCGGCCCACCAACCATAAGGTGTTCGGCGAAGCCATGGCGATTCTCGCGGGCGATGCGATGGTGACGGTGGCATTCGAGATATTGGCCGCCGACGCGGACCCGGCGGTTCTGCCGGCGATGATCCACGCAATCGCCAGCGCCAGCGGCCCGCAAGGCATGATCGGCGGGCAGGCGCTGGACATGGAAAACGAAAATGCCCGGCTCTCCCTGCCCGACCTTCAGCGCGTGCATCGCATGAAGACCGGAGCCCTACTGACGGCCTCCTGCCGGCTCGGCGCCCTGGCCGCCCGCGGGGAGCAATGCCTGCAAGCCGTCACTGAGTTTGGCCGGCATTTGGGTTTGGCGTTCCAGATAGTCGATGATGTTTTGGACGTGACCAGCACCCCCGAACAGATGGGCAAGGCGACGCGTAAGGACGCCGGCAAAGGCAAAAACACCTATCCGAGCCTGCTGGGTCTGGAAGCCAGCCGCCGCGAGGCGCAAGCACAGCTTTCGCAGGCACTTGCGTCACTTGATCCGCTGGGCGCCGCTGCCAACGGACTCCGCGCCATGGCTCGGTTCGTCGTGGAACGGAACAATTAGAAAAGAAATTCGCCGCTGACCGTAAAGAGGATTCACCGCGGAGACGCAGAGACGCAGAGAATGCAAGGAGATTCAATTGGCAGCGTGAACGGCGAGACGCTCGGTGGCCTGAAGATTGGATTGAAGCTGTGAGATCGCGAAAACAAGATGGCGGATGCCCGAAGCCGCCAACAAAAATTCTTGCCTTCTCCGTGCTCTCTGCGGCTCCGCGGTGAATCCTCCGCGCAGACGGCGTGAATCCTCCGGCGGGTTTGGTATGGACGTGAAGGCCCCTTGAAGGTACAAGACGGGGACGGACGAAGGATCGTTCGCCGGGGGTGATGGATCACCCAAACTATGTGCCGATCCAATCGCATGAAGTTTGGATGTAGGCCGACAGGAAGGAGAAGCCCAGATGGCTTTGCTTGATGGAATAAAAACGCCCGCCGACGTTCGCAAGCTCGCGCCCGCTGATCTCGCGCAATTGGCCGAGGAGATGCGCTGCCGGATTGTCGAGGCGGTTTCCACCAACGGCGGACACCTGGCCTCCAACCTGGGCGTTGTCGAGCTGACGCTGGCCCTGCATTGCGTCTACGACTTCGGCCCCTACCCGACCGGCCCGGACCGCCTGCTGTGGGATGTGGGCCATCAGAGCTATCCGCATAAAATGCTGACCGGCCGCGCGCCGCTTTTTCCCAGGCTTCGCAAAAAGGGAAGCGTGAGCGGCTTTCCCAACCCAGATGAATCGCCTTTTGACCTATTCGCCGTCGGGCACGCCGGCACCGCCATCAGCACCGCCGTCGGCATGGCACGCGGCGACCTTGCCCTCAAGCGCCACAGCCATGTCGTGGCGGTTGTCGGGGATTCCTCGATTGTCAACGGCATGGCCTTCGAGGGCCTCAATGCCGCCGGCATGGTTCCCCGGCAGATGCTCATCATTCTCAACGACAACGGCATGAGCATCAGCAAGCCGCAGGGTGCCTTCGCTCAATACCTGGAGCGCGTCCGCGTCAGCGAAACCTACGAGGAAGCCAAGCGATTTGGCAAGCGCATCGTCGATGAACTGCCCACCAGCGTGGGACATGCCATCGAAGGCGCATGGCATTTCGTGCGCGACGGCATCAAAACCGTCGTCTGGCCGGGCCAAATCTTTGAAGGCTTCGGCATCAAATACCTCGGTCCCATTGATGGCCACGATCTGCCGGGCCTCATCAACACACTCGCCGAGATCAAGCACTATCCGCACCCGGTTCTGCTGCATGTGAAGACACAAAAAGGGCGCGGCTACGACCACGCCTGCAATGAGCCGACCAAGTTCCACAGCCCCGCGTCTTTCCGCGTGGAGGGGTGCCGGGTTGAACTGAACAAGAGCACCGGCAAATCGTGGACGACGGCCTTTGCCGATGCCATGATTGATTTGGCGAACAGCGATAGCCGCGTGATCGCGCTCACGGCGGCCATGCCCGATGGCACCGGCCTGAGCAAATACGAGAAAACCCATCCCGACCGTTTCCTGGACACCGGCATCTGCGAAAGCCACCTCATGGGTATGGCCGCCGGCATGGCCAAGAGCGGGCTTCGCCCGTTTGCCGCCGTCTATTCCACCTTCACCCAGCGCTGTTACGACCAAATCTGGCAGGAAGTGGTTCTCAACAAGCAGCCGGTCTGTATCTGCATGGACCGCGCCGGCTACGTCGGCGATGATGGCGCCGTGCATCACGGCTTCATGGATCAGGCCTTCCTTCGCCCGCTGCCGGGCATCGTGCTGATGGCCCCCGCCGACGAAGCCGAGCTTAATCGCTCGCTACGCCTGGCGCTATCCCTGCAGACGACTTCCGCCCTCCGCTACCCGCGCGACAACGTGCCGGCCAAGCCGTTCCACGAAACCATCGCCCCCAATCTGCGCGGCATGGCCAGCATCGAATGGCAGGTGGGCAAGAGCCGCACGCTGCGCGAAGGCGCGGATGCGACGCTGATTGTTTACGGCGCATTGGCCGAGCAGGCGATGGCCGCCGCCTTCGAATTGGCCACTGAAGGGCTGGCGGTTGCCGTCGTCGATGCCCGATTCTGTAAACCCATTGATGGCGACCTCCTCACCCGTGCCCTCAAGCCCAATCATCCCGTCCTCACCATCGAAGACCATTCCCTCCAAAACGGCTTCGGCAGCGCGGCGCTCGAATATGCCCAAACCCATCACCTCCCCACCCTCCACCTCACCCGCCTTGGCATGCCCGACCGCCTGATCGCCCACGCCACCCGCAAGGAGCAGTTGGCGGAAGTGGGATTAGATGCCGCCGGGATTGCGCGGAGCGTACGAGACGCGGTGCGCGAAGCCGAAAAAGCCCGGCACATGGAAAGCGCGGCGGCGTTCGGGTGAGGCGTTGGAGCGACTGCGAGTACGTTGGTCAAACAGACGTCCGGAACACGACCAACGATGTGCGCGCCGCAACAGAAGTCCGTGTTTGGATGAAACAAACCAGGGAACGGTCTATAATGAACTGTCCGGGATTCCGACGGAGGCACGATGTCCATACTACAGTCATCCGGCTTGCTTGAGCATTTAAGCGAATTCACGCCCCAGGCCATGGAGCGCTGGATCAGCGCGGCCCTTGCCGAGGCTGCGGCATTGCGCGAGCACGACGACTTGCTCTACCCCGACGACATGGAACGCCGGTCAGCCGCCGAACAACTCCATGCCGCTTGGGGGCGTTGGGCACGAGAGGCTCAAAGCCTCGTGGATCGTGTCTCGAAGGTCCGATCGTGGGCCGAGCCGATTGCAGGTTTGGATTCACTTATTGAAGCAATTGGGCGCGCTCAGGCTATCATTAGAATTTCTCCGACAATGATGGCCCGGCGTCTCGAACAGGTTCGTAGCGGGGAGGTAACTTCGGTCGAGGAGATCCGGCGTGAGCTACAGTTTAGTCATCGCCGGTGATGCCCATGCGGATATTCGATTGCTCCAGCCGTGGTTGCAAGAGGAACTGCTCGACGAAATCGACATCCTCGCGGCTAACCCGCCGCCGGTTCATTTTCGCGAACGTCACAAAGACATAGTTTACGCATTCCATCGGACGCGCAGCGGTATCTTGCACCGTGTTTTTGTCACCGTTCGTTACAATGCCAGGAGCAACTCGTTGCTCATTCTGGGTGTCTCCCATCACCCCGCATAGCCCGGATTGAATATGACCCCTAGCCCGTTCCCCGGCATGGACCCTTATCTGCAATCACGCTGGTCGGACGTTCATGCCAAGCTGATTGCCTATATCGGCGAGGCATTGCAGCCGATGCTTCCGGCGGGCCTGAAGGCGCGGTCTGAGGAGCGCGTCCTTTTGGAAACCCTGGAAAGCGAGCCGCTCCGGAGGTATCGCGCGGATGTGGCATTGGTCTATTCGGACCGTCGGCAAAAGCCGGAGCCCGACGCCGGCACGATCGCGACGGTTGAACCGGTTATTGTTGAGTTCAGCGATGAACCGATCATTGACCGATTTGTGCAGATCATCGATTCCACCAACGGCAATCGCGTCATTACGGCAATCGAGGTGCTCAGTCCCTGGAACAAGTCGGCTGGGCGATTGAACGAAGATTATCGCCGCAAGATCAATGATTACGCCCGCGCGGCGGTCAGTCTCGTCGAAATTGATCTTCTGCTGGGTTCCCGCGCTCGACTGATGGTGACGGAGGCTGATCTTCCCGCTGAGCGGCGTGCGCCGTATGCGGCCTGTATACACCGTGGCTGGCTTGGGCCGCGTTGGGAGGTCTATCCGATTGGTCTTCGCCAGTCCGTGCCGCCGATTCCGGTGCCGTTGCGAGAGGCGGATGAGGATGCGGTTCTGTCTCTTCAACCGCTGTTAGAGCGCGTGTATGTCGCGGGCGGACATGATGATATCGATTACGGGAAACCGTGTGTGCCGCCGTTGGAAGGGGAGGATGCGAAGTGGGTTGATGAACTGTTGCGGGTTAGACGGTGATGTTTCCTGGGAAGTGGCCGGGATTGTGGGCATGTGCGACTTAAACGCGGCCCGCGGCCGGCCTCTAAAAGAGATTGCGGTTGCGGCGTGTGATGTCGCGGTTATTTTTACAAGCCATATGCCTTCCACTCAGCAGCAAAATGCCATTTCTTGCCTTGGGCAGCCCGTTTGGGAGATCGCCGAGCTGTTTCCCGAGCAGGGCGTTTGGACTGAGCGACAGTACCTGGCCCTGAAGACCAACCGCCTCGTCGAGTTCGACAACGGCATCATCGAGATCCTGCCCGTGCCGACAAAAACCCACCAATTGATCGTGCTGTTTTTCTTCGAGGTTTTGAAGGCATTCATCACACAGTTGGGTTCCGGGGGGCTGGTTTTGGTTGCGCCATACCGCCTCCGCATCCCCACGGGCCGGTACCGCGAGCCGGATGTGCTTTATCTGACGGGCGAGCAAAATGTGCGGGCGGGGGAGGATTTCACGCAAGCCGCGGAGTTGGTCGTGGAAGTGGTCAGCCCCGACGACCCTGATCGCGATTACATCGGCAAACGCCGCGATTACGCGTTGGCCGGCATTCCTGAATACTGGATCGTGGACCGCGCACTACAGGCGGTTATCGTTTTACGCCTGGAAAATGGCAGCTATGCGGAACATGGCCGCTTTGGCGCCGGCCAGCGGGCCGGTTCCCATCTTCTGCCAGGACTGGGCGTGAATGTAGATGATGTGCTTTCGATCGGCCGTTGAAGCAATGGCCGCCCGCCCTGCGGGTGAGCGAAACGACACAATCACAGAGGATATCCCCTGCCTATTGCGTCGTGCGCATACCGTGGAAACTCATTGCCGCCTTCGGTAAGATGCCGTTTGTCACGTCTGAAATGGGCGCGGCAAAACTGGAGAGGTGGCCGAGTGGCTGAAGGCGCAGCACTGGAAATGCTGTTGGCGGCTTAAACCGTCACGGGGGTTCGAATCCCCCCTTCTCCGTTGTCCGACACTTCCTATAATCGCCCGCGTGAATGTTCCCCGTACGATTCAACAGTTGTCCCCTTCGCTGGTGAATCGAATCGCCGCCGGGGAAGTGATCGAGCGGCCGGCGGCGGTGGTGAAGGAGCTGGTCGAGAACGCCATTGATGCGGGGGCCGGGCAAATCATCGTGGAAGTCGAGGATGGGGGCCGCGCGCTGATCCGCGTGATCGATGACGGCGACGGCATTCCCGCCGGCGATTTGCCGCTCGCGTTTGCCTCGCACGCCACCAGCAAGCTGACGTGCGATGAGGATTTGTTTCGCATTTCCACGATGGGTTTTCGCGGCGAAGCGCTGGCGAGCATCGGCTCGGTGTCTCATGCCCGCATACTTTCGCGCACCCTGGAAGACAACGCCGCCTATGAGGTGCATAATCGCGGCGGGGTGATCAGCGATCCACAGGCCGCCGCCGGCAACGTTGGCACCACCGTCGAAGTCCGCAACCTTTTCTTTAACACGCCCGCCCGGCGTAAGTTCATCAAAGGCTCGGGCACGGAATTCGGTTACATTTCCGAGATGGTGCTGAAGCTGGCGCTTCCGCACCCGGCCATCGCGTTTTCCCTTTTGCACAATGGCCGCAAGGCGCTGAATCTGCCGGCCACTTCCGCCGAAGCGAGGCTGCTGGATGCATGGCCCAAGGAGTTTCACCAGGCCCGATTGGCGATCGATATCCGCGATGCGGAATTGAGGCTGTGGGGGATCATCGGCCTGCCGGAACTTTGCCGCCCGACCGCGCGGTATCAATACCTTTATCTGAATGGACGCGCCATCCGCGATCGTTTCGCGCAGCACGCGCTGCGCGAGGCGTATCGCGGATTATCCGAGCCGGGCCGGCATCCGTCGGCGGTGTTACTCATCGAAATGCCGCCCGGCGACGTCGATGTGAACGTGCATCCCACCAAGAGCGAGGTGCGCTTTCGCGACAGCGGGCGGATTCATGGGCTCGTGCATTCGTGCGTTCGCGAAAGATTGCTGGGAAGCGACCTGACGCCGGCCGCGGTGCCCATGAGCAACGACGCCGACGATGCGCCGCGCCAGCAGATGCGCGAAAAATTGGCGGCGTTTTTTCAGCAAATGCCCGAGGATTTTTCCGCCCCGGCGCCGCGGCAGCCGGATCTGCCGCATGCGGGCGCGGGAACCGGCGCCGGTGCGAACGCGAGCCCGACGGCGCGCCCCGCCGCGATGGGCAGCGCGTTCGGCTCCTTCGCATCGTCCCCGGCGTTTCGCGATGCTCCGCGTGCGCCGTCACCGGCAAGCGCCGCTCCCGACGAGCCAACATCTGCCCCGGCTTACCCGCCGCCAGCCGGCCGCTCAATTGCGCAACCGGCCATTCAGCTTCACAACAGCTACCTGGTCGCGCAGAGCGAGGATGGGCTGGTGATTATCGACCAGCATGCCTTGCACGAGCGGATCATGTACGAGGAATTGCTCGCGCGGGTGAGCCGGGGGCCGCTGGAAGCGCAGCGGCTATTGATCCCCGAAGTGGTGGACGTCTCGACGACGCAACTTGCGCTATTGGAGCAGATACAACCCCTGTTGGCCCGGCTGGGGATCGAGGTGGCGGCATTCGGGCCCGCCAGCGTCGCGGTGCATGCGTTCCCCTCATTTCTGGAAAAGCTCGAGCCCGCCACCTTCGTCCGCGAACTGCTGGAGCGCGGCGAGCAGGAACTGCTCGATCTGCACGAGGAGGAACTTCTGCACGAAGTGATGGACATGATGGCCTGCAAGGCCGCCGTCAAGGCCGGCGATCCTCTCACGCCAAAGGAGATCGAAGCGCTGCTGGCCCGGCGTGAACTCATCGACCGCTCCAGCAACTGCCCCCATGGCCGCCCCACCACCCTGCGACTCTCGCTGCGCGATCTGG
Source organism: Tepidisphaeraceae bacterium (assembly GCA_035648595.1). GTDB lineage: Bacteria > Planctomycetota > Phycisphaerae > Tepidisphaerales > Tepidisphaeraceae > RYN-428. The sequence continues at coordinate 12,184 of DASRLH010000073.1, read as the reverse complement.
AAAAGCAGTTCAAGCGAACCGGGTTTTAGGCTAGGCGAATCAACCCGGGGCGCCCATCACCCAAGAGAAGACAACCACGGAGACACCGAGGCACGGAGGCGCATTCGAAGCGACGCGCGCCTTCGCAAGGAAAAGAATAGAAGTGACGGCTTTGTGAAGATTTATGACGGGCGATAAATAGCCGTGCGCGGATAGTTGGATCAATCGAGCGCGCCTCCGTGTTTCCGTGCCTCCGTGGTGAGATTCTTTTGCCCGTCCGCCGAAATTCGCTGATATTCGGGAGGAAGGTCGCCAAACTCACTGGCCTGCCGATTGATCCGGCTCTATCATGTCGGTACACCTTTTTTCGCGGAGTGATCGAACATGGAACGTCGCAGATTCGGCAATACATCGGTGGAAGTGTCGGCGATCTCAGTCGGATGCTGGCTGTTCGGCGTCGATTGGTGGGGGCATTACACCGATGAGCGCGCGTTTGAAATCCTCAATTTCTCGCACGGGCTGGGCATCACCTTTTTCGATAACGGCGACGCCTATGGCAATGGCCGGGCCGAAACCGTCTTTGGCAAGTGGCTCAAGGAAGCCAAAATCCCCCGCGATCAAGTCGAGATCGGCAGCAAGTTCGGCTACGACTTCTACAACGATCCCGGCGAACCCGGCTCGCATCGCGAACGCAAGCAGGACTTTTCGCCCAAGTTCATGCGCCATGCCCTGGAGCAGTCGCTGGGCCGGCTCGGCGTGGAAACCATCGACCTGTACATGGCCCACAATATCAAGCTCCCCCTGTTCCGCGATGATCTGTGGGCGGAGTTGGACAAGGTGAAGGACGAAGGAAAGATCAGGGCCTGGGGCGTCTCGCTGGGGCCGGCCATCGGCTGGCGCGAGGAGGGATTCGAGGCACTGCAAGTCCGTAACTGCAAGGCCGTGCAGACGGTCTTCAACCTATTCGAGCAGCATCCGGGCCATGAGTTTTGCGAGATGGCCGTCGCCAATCATGCCGGCGTGCTGGCGCGCGTGCATGACAACAGCAGCATCTTGAAAGACGTGGTGAAGATCGACACCACCATCACCGAAAGCGACCACCGCAAATTCCGTGACCAACATTGGAAGGTATACGGCCTCAAGAAGCTCGAGCTCGTGCGCCATTACGCCGGCGATCATGGCATGACCGTTCACCAACTGGCCTGCAAATGGCTGCTCCAGCAAAAGGGCCTGACCTCGATCACCGGAACCCTGCTCAACGAGCACGAGATCAAGGAGGCGGCCGAGTCGGTGGATAAGCCGAACCTGTCGATGCGGGAGTTGACGCAGATCGCCGAGGATTACGCGAAGGATTGGAACCTTGGCCCGGATGCGCATCCCTGCGACCTCAAGAGCGGCGTCGATCCCAGCGGCCGGGTGCGCAGCGGGTACGTGCCGCCGCCGGTGTTGATCGCGTGAATTGAGGAGGGCCAAAAACGCCCCGTACCGGCCTGCGCCCGCAGCCCCAAAGGAAAACAACCACGGAGACACCGAGGCACGGAGGCGCGTTAGAGCCGACGCGCCACTTTGCAAACGATAAGGGGACTGGATGGTTGGTTTTCTTTCAGAATGAATGCAACGCGTGGCTCAGTCGAAAGCGCCTCCGTGATTCCGTGCCTCAGTGGTTGCATTCTTCTTCGTGTGTTCAACCGGGCGGACTGGATCGCCGATGGCTCCCCTGCAATACGTCATTCTCCGCCATGAGGGAATCGCCGAGCCGCATTTTGACTTGATGTTTGAGACGCTTCCCGGCTCGGAGCTTGCAACCTGGCAGGTCGATCTTTGGCCCATCGTATCACGAACGGCGTTGACGCGGCTCAAGGACCATCGCCGGGTCTATCTCGACTACGAGGGGCCGCTCACGCGCCATCGGGGAAGCGTTCGGCAGATGGCGCGGGGAACGTGCCAGGTGGAGATCGGCGAGGGCGCGGTTTGGACGATCAGGTTTCTTAACGGAACCGTCGGCAGCCTCGTTATTCGGCAGGTGGAAGCTGAGAAGTGGGAAGCGGTGCCGCTTGTCGTGAGGCCCTGCGATGGATAACCTTGGCGCAATGAACACGAATGGCTTTGCCGTGGTCGTAAGATAGGGTTCTCGGGCAATTGTCCGGCGAACCCCCCTCCCGTAGACTCCCCTTTCGCATAACCCAAAGGCTCCGTAACCGCCGGCCGATCTTGCGCCGGGCCAACCGTCATGAATACAGAATTATCGCCTAAGTACGATCCCTCCGCCGTCGAGACGCAGGCGTATCGCGTGTGGATGGAGGAGGGATGTTTTCACGCCGACCCGGCCAGGCCCGGCGAGGCGTACAGCATTGTCATTCCGCCGCCCAATGTGACCGGCGCGCTGCACCTTGGTCATGCGATCAACGCCACGCTGCAGGACATCCTCGTGCGCCAGCATCGCATGCGCGGGTTCAATACGCTGTGGATTCCCGGCATCGACCACGCCGGCATCGCCACGCAGGCGGTCGTGGAAAAGCAGCTCAAGGAGCAGGAAAACAAAACACGCCATGATGTGGGGCGAGAGGGATTGGTCGAACGCATCTGGAAATGGAAGGAGCAGTACGGCAGCCGGATTCTCGAACAGCTCAAACGCATCGGCGCCTCCTGCGACTGGGAGCGCACGCGATTCACGCTCGATGACATGTGTGCAAGAGCCGTCCGCGAAACCTTCTTCAAGCTCTTCAGAGACGGACTGATCTATCGCGGCAAACGCCTGGTCAACTGGGATACGTTTCTGCAAACATCCATCTCGGACGATGAGATTTACCACGAGACGGTGAAGACGAATCTGTGGCATATCCGGTATGAGATCGTGGGAAAGGGCGCAGAATGCGCAGAGAGCGCCGAGAGCACGGAGACCACAGAGAATAAAGCCGGGGACGAAAGGAATTCACACGAAACGGAGCAAAAGCCGAATTTAGCTAAAAAAGATTTCTCCGCGCCCTCTGCGGCCTCCGCGCTCTCTGCGCAGTCTTCCAATCTCGAAGGCGAATTGTCTTCGTCTCGACCGTCGCACATGGTCGTCGCCACGACGCGGCCCGAGACGCTGCTGGCGGATACGGCGGTGGCGGTGCACTCGCAGGATGCACGGTGGAACTGGGCGATTGGCAAGTCCGTGCGGCTGCCGCTCACGGGCCGGCTGATTCCGATTATCGCCGACGACATCCTGGTGGATCCCAAATTCGGCACCGGCGTGGTGAAGGTGACGCCCGCGCACGATCCCAACGACTACGCCGTCTGGCAGCGGCATCAGGGGCAAGCCGACGCGATCGACATCTTCAACCTGCTCACGCCCGATGGGCGGATCAATTCGGAGCGGCCCGAATGGGGCAAGTACGCCGGCCTGAAACGAGATGCCGCCAGCAAGCTGGTGGTGGAGGATTTGAAGTCGGCGGGGTTGCTGGAGAAGGAGGAGCCGTACGAAACGCAGGTGGGGCATAGCGATCGGAGCAAGACGCCGATTGAGCCGTATCTGAGCGATCAATGGTTCGTGAAGATGGCGCCGCTGGCCGAGCCGGCGTTGCAGGCCGTGCGCGAGGGGAAGATCAAATTCCATCCCGAACGGCACGCGCAGCAGTATTTATCGTGGCTGGGGGAAAAGCGGGATTGGCCGGTGAGCCGGCAGCTTTGGTGGGGGCATCGGATTCCGGTGTGGACGAAGGAGGTGGAGGCCGGCGACGAATTCAAGAAAGGGGCGACAGCTCGCCGTGGAAAGGCCGCAATCCTTCAGGCGAAGCATGGTGACGTGCTTGAGGAAAACGGCCAAGTATGGGGCTTCGCGCGCGGACTGTTTAGCACTGAAACCGGAAAAGGGTACCACGCAATCGCCCTGCAAGGCCTCGACGCTGAGACTGAGAGAATCCTTGAGAGCGACGGCTATATCCAAGACCCCGACGTCCTGGACACCTGGTTCTCGTCGGCCCTTTGGCCGCACAGCACCCTGGGTTGGCCGCAGCTGACGGCGGAGTTGGCGAAGTATTACCCGACCAGCGTGCTGGTGACGGGCCGGGACATCATCACGCTGTGGGTGGCACGGATGGTGATGATGGGGATGTACAATATGGGGGCAGCGAATGCGACGACCGATGACGCCGGTCGTATCACGGGCGTCTCGCCCGTGCAGGGTGCGCGGGGCGTCGAGGAACCGCGGGTTGCGAAGGACCAAAGCAACCCGCACGGGCGAGACGCCCGTGATACGGTAAAGGGCGGCACGGCGCTGAATACCACCGCCAACTTCGAAATCGCCGAGTCCGCGCCTCGCGGCACGATGGATGACGCCGGTCGTATCACGGGCGTCTCGCCCGTGCCTGGTGCGCGGGGCGTCGAGGAATCGCGGCTTCCCAACCACCAAAGCAACCCGCACGGGCGAGACGCCCGTGATACGGCGGAGGGCGCTCGTGCCACGGCGAGCCGACTTGGTCTGCCCTTCCTCGACGTTGCCATCAACCCCACGATTCTGGACGGCAAGGGCGAGCGGATGAGCAAGTCCAAGGGGAACGGCGTCGATCCGGTGGACATCATCGACTCTTACGGGGCCGATGCGCTGCGTTTCACGCTGACGAAGATGGCGACGGAAACGCAGGATGCGCGCATGCCGGTGAAGCGGGATGCGGCGGGGCGGAATACGTCGGAGAAATTTGATGAGGGGCGGAACTTCTGCAACAAGCTGTGGAATGCCTGCCGATTTGCGCTGTCGAATTTGGAGAATGTCCGCCCCACCGAAGATGGCGCGACCGCTTCAAATAGCTCCTGCAAAATGGATGGGGCAACAGGGTCCCTGGCGGATCGGTGGATCGTGAGCCGCTTCAACCACGCGGTCGGCGAATGCGATCAGGCGTTGGCGGCGTATCGGTTCGACGCCTACGCCAAGGCCTGCTACGACTTTTTCTGGCGCGATTTCTGCGACTGGTATGTCGAGGCGATTAAACCCGCCATGAAGGATCCGGCTCGCGCGGGCCAGACCGGCCAGGTGCTGGCGACGGTGCTGGATGGGGCGTTGCGGCTGATGCACCCGATGGTGCCGTTCATTACCGAGACGGTCTGGTGGAGACTCAACGACGTGCGGCCGACGCGCGGCTTGCCTAGCCGATTGGAATGCACCGCCAGCCCCCGGCTGGTTCTGGCGGCGTGGCCCAAGCTTGGGCCGCGCGATGAAGCTGCCGAGCGCGTATTCCCGAAATTGCAGGAAATCATCAGCGCCATTCGCACCCTTCGCAACGATCATAAGGTGAACACCAGGCAGGTGGTCGTTGTGCATTTTAAGGCCGACGATGATTTCAGCCGGGACATGGAGGCCAATCGCGAGATGATCGAGTTGCTGGCGACCTGCACGCTACGGGCGATTTCCGCGGACGCCGCCAAGATTCCCAACGCCGCCGTCGCGTCGGCGGGCGGTTGCGAAATCTTTGTCGAGGGGTTGATCGACCCCAATGCGCAGAAGCAACGGCTCGCCAGGGAGGTCGAGGAAAAGACCCGGCTGGTTGACTCTCTGACAAGCCGGCTCGACAATCCCGCCTATACTGCCAAGGCCCCCGCGCAACTGGTCCAGCAGACGCGCGCCCAACTCACGGCGGCGCAAGCCGACCTGGCCAAGGCGATGGAGGCGATAAGGGAATTGTAATTCATTGTTCGCCAGGCCAAATGTTTCGCCAGGATATCGTCCACGTTTTATTTTGGATTTTCCGCTTTGGATTTTGAGCTTGTTTCGGATTTCGTGCTTCGGATTTCGGATTTTCCATTGAGGAAGCTCATGGCCGTAATATTGATCGTTGACGACAACCCTGACGCCTGCGTGCCGCTGGCGCGGCTGATGCGGGTTCTGGGCCACAAGGGCGAATGCGTCTACAGCGGCGAGGAAGCGCTGGCCTTCATCGAGAAAAACCCCGTCGATCTGATGATCCTGGATATGATGATGCCGGGCATGGACGGGCTGGAGGTGCTGCGGCACGTCCGCTCCAACCCCGCCACCGCCAAGCTGCAGGTCGTCATGTTCAGCGCGATCAGCGATCCCAAATTCCGCGAGCATGCCCTGCAAAAAGGCGCCAATGATTACTGGCTGAAAGCGTCGCTGGATTTCTCGCAGCTTCAAAGCCGGGTGGGGCAATTCCTCAATGGGCCGACGGCATGAACACCCAAAGTACCAACATTCGGATTTCCGCCATTGGAGTCAATCCATGCGATACCTTATTGCCCTGCTCGCGTCATTGACGTTTTTTGCCGGTCATGTTTTGGCCGACCCTCCCGCGAGCCAGCCGGCGACGGCGACGCTCTTGGGCGGGAAGATCGCCTTTGCCGCCCCCGATGGCTGGAAGCGGCAGGCGATCCAGCGGCCCGGCGATGCCATCGCCATCTACATCGCGCCGGATCACGATGGGTTCTTCGACATTCAGGCGCTGCCCGACAATGCCGCCATTACTCCACAGGCGGCCCGCCTGATGGTTACACAGCTTCGCAACGGGCATAAAAAGGCGGGCCAGCAAATCCTCGAAGGCCCGGAAATCCTCAAGGACGCGCAGGTGGCCATCAGCATTCACGAGCGCTACAAAACCAAGGACGGCAAAACCGCCGACGAAAAGCACCTGTTCCGCCAGGTCGGCGCGCGGGCCGTCGAGGTGGACGTGCAGTCCCTGTCCGAAGACCCCGAGCACATCGCCGCCGTCGATCAGAAAGCCGAAGAGACGCTTCTGTCGGCCAGGTGGGTCCGGATCGCGCCGCGGCGAAAGGGCTAAATAGCCGTGCGCGAACGCGCGCCGTTGACATCTGCCGGACATGATCTGCGTCCGACATTGCAATTCAGCGAACCCATCCCGCTCGTGGTTTCATGCCCATGACCATTCCGGGGACCTAATCGCCCCAAGCACCTTTCGCACGGGCATGGCTTTGAGCGCCATGTCCCGGAACTGCATCCGGCGTTGCTCGAAGAGCGCATTGTCGCTTTGCGTTGGCGCCCAGGTCCGCCGATACGGCACCTTCATGCCCGTCAGCATCGTGATATAGCCGCTGTTGGTGAATTGATCGTTGGGATTTTGCAGCAGCGTGGCGCCCCAGGAGCCGTCGGGGCCATTTTCCTTGTAGTATTCGACGATTTCCTGGGCGCCGGCCAAATCGGTATGCTCGCGGCAATGCCTCCAGAACGGCGTGTCGAGGCGCGTGTTGAACTTGTAGTGCACCGCAAGAAACCGCAGAATGCTGTCCCACCATTGCCCATTAAACCGGTTATACATGTCGGCGTGCATCGGGCCGGGCTGACAATCGCTGCTCGCCAGCGTCTCGGCAAGCAACCGGCTCTGTTTGGCGATCGCCCCCAGGGCAGTCGCCTCGAGCGGCTCAACAAAGCCGCTGGCGTTTCCAATCGCGACCACGTTCTTCACCCATGACCGCTCATAGCGCCCCGATATAAACCGCACCACGCGCGTCGGGCCGATCTTCGGATTCTTCGTCCGGAACTCGCGCTCGGCGTTGTCATCGCTGATGAAATCCGAGCTGTAGACGTAGCCGCGCGCCACGCGGTGCTCGTGCTCGATCTGCCAGGCCCAGCCCGAGTCCATCGTTTCGCAGGTGGTGTAGGGTTTGATCACTTCGTCTTCCGCGCCTTGGCGATCGCGTCCGCCGACGATCGCGCGGTCACAGAAAAGGCTTTTCTTGAAGCTGATGAACGGCTCCCCGAACGCCTTGCCCAGAAGGGCCGAAGCAAAGCCCGAGCAATCCACGTAAAGATCGGCCTGGGCGATTGTGCCCGATTTGAGAATCAGGCTGGTGATGCCGTGGTCATCCTGCTGGGTTTGGGTGACGGTGTCATCGAGAATCTCGACGCGCTTGGCCAACGCCGCGCCTTCGAGGTAGCGGACGAATCGCTCATTCTCGAAGTGATAGGCGACGTGGCCGTGCGCGATGGGCATGCCGTTCTTCTCGGCGAAAACCCGATCGTGGGTCATCATCGCGGAGATTTGATCGGGGTATTCGATGTTGTCATCGCAGTAATAGCCGTTTGGCTTGGCTTGTGCCGGATCGGAGCGGATTTCCAGGCCCGGCCCGAAGGTATAGTTGAAATACGGGCGCGGGCCCCAGATGAACTTGAGTCCCAGTTTCCAGGTGGGGGCGGCTGCTTCATAGAACTTTTTCCAGCCGACGTTGAGATAATTGTGCAGGAAGTCGGTAAGTATGCCCGTCGAGCCTTCGCCGACGCCGATGATGCCGATCTCCCTGGACCGGATGACCACCACTTGCAGTGTGGACAACTTGACTTTCAGCGCCAGCGCGGCCAGGAAACCGGCGCTTCCGCCGCCGAGTACGATTACTTTATGAATCATGGTCGCACGTCAGGTGTAGGCATGGCTGAAGCGCAGGCCCAGCAGGGCGGTATCGATCCGGTCGCCGCGCAGTCCGTGATTTAAAGGAAGACGCCGGGCTGGTGGACACATTTCTGCACGCACGCGACCGATCCTACACGGTCTCGCAATGCCTGGCGATGGTGAAGGAGGCCTGTTGGCCGCCACAATAATGTGCCCGCACAACAAAATCCGTGCTTTTGCGCATTGCTACAATCGCGACACCATCCCATAATGCCGTGAAATCCATCGATCCAAAGGCAGAGTAGGTCTTAACTTAAGGAGGTTCCGATGTTGTTCGGAGGTAGAAAAGGCATTCGGCAAGTCGCGTTCAATTCACCGACATCGCACGCGGGACGGCGCATACGGAACCGTAACGCGATCCGCATCGCCGCTCATTGCGTAATCGAACGCCTGGAATCGCGGCAGCTTTTGTCCGTCGCTGCTCCCGTCACCGGTTTGAACGATACCGTCTGGCATCCAGACGCAAATAATCCAAAGTTGAACGACGCCGTCTTTGGCGGAGACAATGCGGCCCTGACGCGCGTGGCCGCCTACGCGGCGACCCACTCCACCACCGCCGCCTATACCTTCCTCAATACCAATGACGCATTTTTGTACGCCGCTTCCCCGCCAAATGCCGGAAATGGTACGGCTACCCAGACACCCATATTCCTCAACGATGGCCAGCCGCTCAACGTCGATGCCAACGGCAATCCCGTTGCCAGCGGCGATGCCAACGGCGCCGCCCTAACCGATCAGGCCGATGTCGCCGACACCATTTTCGACGCGGAAGGTTACTTCACCACCAACGCGACGCCGGGGGATAGCTATACCGTAAACATCAACGGTCCCGTCGATGACATCGTCGGCGTTTACATCGGCGGCAATGGAACCCCGGGCAGCGGAACGCTGGTGACAGCCAATGGTTGGCAGGGGGCTACCTCGCCCATCGGCGCCAGTGGCGTGGCAAATGTGGTTGACCTCCCCGCCAACAGCAGCATCCCGGTTGAAGTCATCTATGGCAATGGGTTCGGCGGCGCTTCCCTCGGGGGCGTTACGATTACTGATTCCACCGCAACACAGGTTCCCTATTCGACCGGTGTTCAAACCGGTTTCCCCGAGCCTGCCGCCGACGCACCCACGCTGACCGCCAACGCCGGCAATGGGCAGGTGCAACTGAACTGGAACAGCACGAATTACGCCACCACCTATTCCGTTTATCGCACGGATCCCGCGCATACGACGGCAGCGGCCATCGCAACCGGTCTCACTGGATTGTCATACATCGATACGACGACGGCAAACAACACGGCGTACACCTATTACATCACCGCAGACAACGTCTCCAACACGCCAGGCACCCATTCAAATACCGTGACCGCCACTCCCGTCGCCGGCCCGACCGCGCCGGCAACGAATGTGGTTCCGACTCGCACTGGCGCCAACACGGTGACGGTCACCTTCACCGCGCCGCTCTTTGGATCGAATTACTCAATCAGCCGATCAACCACCGGAGCCGCTGGTTCATATACCACGATTACGCCCGCCGGCGGCATCACGACCACCAGCTTCACGGACCCCAACGCCCCGGTCAACGGCGCGGATGGAAAGACGCCCACCAACTATTACTACATCGTCAACTCGACGAATACCGCCGGCACCACGCCGTCCGCGGCGGCATTCCTTGGAACGGGCGATGGGTTCCAAGCCTCGTATTATGCGTCGGACACGGCCAAAACCGGCGTTTACGGCGGCGATCAAACCGGCGGCGTTCTTTTAACCCAACCCGACGGAACCCCTATCGCTACCCAGCCGACACCCGACGGGGTTTCACCACCGACCAACAGCGCCGTTCTCGGATTCCAACGCAACGAAGCCACGCCGATTAACGATGTCGGCTTCACCAACGCCAATCCCCCACCCAATTCCCCGCAAGGCTTCAACATCATCGAAGGCTCGGGCAATCTGGGGCTCGATTTCTCGGCGCGCTGGGTCGGGTACATCGAACCCCAAAACACCGGATACGTCACGTTCCTTCCCCGCAGCGACGACGGCGTTGCTGTCACCGTCTACGATCCCAATCACCTGGACGCCAACAACCAGCCGACGCCTGTCACGCTCCAGCCGGACAATCTGTTCGTCAGTCGCGGACCGACCACGGATGCCGACGCGGTGATTGGAACCGACGGCGCGCCTTACCTCATGCAGGCCGGCACGAAATATCTCGTGCAGGTGGATTATCAGAACGGCGTGGGCGGATGGGAGGCGGATCTGTCCTGGGCGGTCAGCAGCACGACGGCCAGCCAGACGGCCAACACTTATGATGTGCAGTCGCCATCCCTGGTGCCGGTCAGCGAAGTCTTCGCGCCCGCGCCCACTTTTCAGACGGTGGACGCGGCAAATCCCACCGGATTGGCCAAGGATGCCACATATTACTCGCTCACCGCGACCGGCGGCCCCGGGGCGGTCCAGTTCACGTTCGCCAATATCGGCGCGGATTCCTATAGGATATTCCGGTCCACCACGCAAACCGGCACGTACTCGCAGATCGGCACCATCCCCGCGACACAAGGGGCGGCCGTCAATTACACCGACTTCGCCGGCCTGACTGATGGAGCGACGTATTACTATATCGTCACCGGCGTTGACGCATCGGGCGAGACGCCGCAGAGCGCCGGCCTGCACGGCAGCGGCACCCCAACCTCCGGCGCCCTCACGGCCCCATCCAGCATAGGGGCCAGCCGAATCGGCGGCTCAACTCAAGTTCTCATCAGCTTCTCGCCGACTCAGTTCGCCAGCACATATGATGTGCAACGTGGCACTTCTCTGAATGCCGACGGAACGATCGGCGGAACGATCACCGACGTCACGCCCGGCGGAACCTCCGCGACAACCGTGAAGGATCCAAACGCTGCCGTCGATGGCACCTTCTATTATGCCGTCACAGCCAGCAATCCCACCGCATCTTCTCCAGCCTCCACGACGGCCATGGTCGGACCGATTCCGGCCGGACAGGGATTGTACGATTCCGTCTTCCAAAGCGGATTGACCGGCAGCCAGCCCACCCTCACGGATGCCACCTTCGGCGGCGATCTGAATGCGCTGGGCCGCGTGGTCAGCTATGCCGACACGCATGCTTCGGATTATGCCTTCGTCAACACCGGCGATACGTTCAATTATCAGGGCGGAACCACCGCCACGACAATTGCATTCCTGGGCGCCGACGCCAACGGCGCCGCCGCCAATGACACCGCCAACCAACAGGACACGCTTTACGATGCCGAGGGTTATTTCACCGCTCCCACCGCCGGGGCCTACACCGTCACCATCGGCGACGGCAAAGGCGGCGAAACCGACGACATCGTCGGCATTTACGTCAACGGCAATGGAACGCCCGGCAGCGGCACGCTTGTCGCCGCCGATGGCTGGCAGGGCGCACGCTCGCCGCTCCCCTACGCGAATCCCTCGCTGCCAGGCCAGGCCACCATCACATTGCCCGCCGGCCTTACTCAGGTCGAAATCGTCTACGGCAACGGGTTTGGCGGCGCCAATGTCAACGGCGTCACCATCACAGACCCGAGCAATACCCAGGTCGCTTACCAAACCACCGCTCCTCCCGTGGTTGGAGTCGCCCCCACCGTTACCGCCACCACCATCGGCGACGGCACCGCGCAGCGCTCCGAAGTCCGCACCGTTACCGTGGCCTTCAACGAGGCGGTGACGCTGGCGCCCGGAGCCATCACCCTTGCCCTGCTCAACACCACGGGCAGCGGCAGCGGAACCAACGACGGCGCGGCCCCCACCGATGAATCCACCGGCCTGACCTGGGCCAG
>DASRLH010000072.1:0-3919 GCA_035648595.1 Tepidisphaeraceae bacterium | reverse complement strand
CTGTAAAAACGAATCCATGGCGCTGTCCTTTCGGTGAGTGGTTTTTTATCCAAACTCACTTTATCGAAAAGGCCAGCGCCTTTGTATTCCTACATTTGGTTGTGGCCGAAGCGCAGCGAGGCCACGCTGAGTGTCTTCGTGCCTTCGTGGTTAATCCTGCATTGTCGGTAGCCGTAGTTCCGCCAGCACTTCGATGTTTCCTTCGCCGCCGAGAATGGGGCTTTTGACGGTGGCGATCACCTCAAATCCCGCCTGTAGGATATCTGCTCTCACCTGAGATACCACGCCTTCAACCGCCTCGGTCGGCAACACGCCTTTGGCCAGCAGGCTTTTGTCGGCTTCATAGTGCGGCTTGATGAGGGTGATGATGCGTCCATCGGCGCGCAGTAGGCGGCCGGCGGCGGGGAGGATGTGCCGTTGGCGCGTCCAGGCTACGTCGATCGTCACCAGCGAAACAGGCTCGGGCAGTGTGACGTGCATGGCGTTGGCGCGTTCCATCACGACAACGCGGGGGTCCTTGCGCAGCTTCCATTCCAGCACGCCGTACCCTTTTTCGACGGCATACACCCTGGCGGCCCCGCGTTGCAGCAGGCAATCGACAAACCCGCCAACGTTGGAGCCCAGATCGGCGCACACCAAGCCGCCGACCTCAACGCCAAACGCGCTGATGGCGTGATCGAGTTTTTGGCCGGCGCGGGAAACGAAGTTAGCATCAAGGCGCCGAGAGTTTGTTGCGCGATCGTCAGGAATAATTTCACCACGGAGGCACCGAGGCGCTTTCGATTGAACCAGCCCGCTTCGCTGATTTGATTAAGAAAGCAATCAAGTCTTTTTTGTGCCGCAAAGTTGCACGTCGCGTCGAATGCGCCTCAGTGCTTCCGTGCCTCCGTGGTTGTTTTGATTCGGCGACCTCAATCGCGCGCCGGCTCACGCCATCGCCATGCGTCCGGCCGCCAGGCGCGTTTCACCGCGCGCCGCGGCGATGCGGCCGAAGGCGTACCAGAGCGCCAGGCCGCCTAGAACCAGGAAGATGCTCACGACCATGCTGTAGCTCTGCGCCGGAAGAAACTCCAGATACCCCGTCCCGCGCCCGGCGACAGCCGGCTCGACCCGCACCATTTCCAGCAGATACCGGAAAACGCCTTCGATCATCATCATGGCGGCAAAGACCCGGCCCGGCAGATGCGGCAGCGTGAAAAACGCGAATAAAAACCCGGCGGTCGCCAGGGCCGTCACCGTGTTATACAGTTCCGCGGGATGCACCGGGTCGGCATGTTGCCGCGCGGCCAGATCCCGCACCGCCGGGCTTCCCAGACGCACCTGATCCTTGCTCTTGAGATTCGTCGGGTTCAACAGGTCCTGCGCGGCATCTCGCGGCATTTCCGCAGGCAGCGGCTCCTGCAAACTGGCCAGGTGCCTGGCGTCCATGTACGACGCCAGCGGCGTGTCGTCGCGCACGAGCTGCCGGGGCACCGCCTGCTTCAGAACGTTCTGGTTGAACTCCGTCACGTAGGCATCGCTGCCATAGGGAAACTGCGTTGCCCAGGGCAAATTGCATTGCGCTCCGTAGCAGCATCCATTGAGGAAGCATCCCACGCGGCCAAAGGCCAGGCCCACCATCAGGCACGGCGCGATGATGTCCATGCCGGTGCGGATCGGCACGCGCTTCCACATCCCGTACAACACCAGCGCCGGGAATGCCAGCAAAAAACCGCCATAATACGTCAGACCGCCTTCGCGGATATTGATGGCGTTGAAGAGATTCTGCCCGACGGACAACCTGGGGTTGGTGTATTGCGGAAGGTTTTCCAGGACATGCGAAAGCCGCGCGCCGATCACGCCAAACACCAGCGCCAGGATCGCGGCGTTGGCGAATACTTCCGGGTCGAGCCGCGCCCTGCGGGCCAGAAACTGGGCCAGGTACATCGCGCCGATAAACCCAACCACCATCATCACGCCGTACCCGTAGATCGGAATGTGGAGAAAGGGGATTCGGAAAAGAATCTGATCCATAATGAGAATCTACGCATTACCGCGCGAGCCGTTCAAGCGATGAATCATGCACGAGCACCTGCGCGGCGTGGTTATTTTCGTCCGCGATCAAAACCGTCGAGCGATGTTGCAATGCCTCTTCGGGCGTGAGCATGGCGAAGCTCATGATGATGACGCAATTGCCGACGCGGGTGAGTCGTGCCGCCGCCCCGTTCACGCCGATGGTTCCGCCGCCCGATTCGCCGGCGATCACGTAGGTTTCAAACCGGTTGCCGTTCTCGCAATCGGCGACAATCACCGCTTCATTGGGGAGGAGGCCCGTCAACCGAAGCAACTGGGCATCAATGGTGATGCTGCCGTGATAATTCACGTCGGTCTGCGTGACGATGGCGCGGTGAATCTTGGCTTTCAACAGCTTAATGAGCATGGAACGGCTGATTGTAGGAGGGCGCACGCCGGGATGATAGGGCCGGCTGGGTTGGGGCGGAGAAAAGGGTGAGTCTTAAATATCTGCCGAATGCAGATCGCGCGTGTCGGTCGGCAGGCGGCTTTGATGCAGGTCGGCCCACATGGCGGCTTCGCCGTCGAGGGGGCTTTTGATGTTGTACGCCTGATAGGCGAGCATTTCGCCGATGCGGATGACCAGATCGATCAGGCGTTCGCCGGCGGTCCAGTGATCGCCGACGCAAATTGTCGTCGAGTCGATGTTGGGATGAAAGATGGGCGTGAGCATCCGGCAGATCGGGCTGACGCGCGGATACTCGCTGGTGAGTTGAATCTCGACGCGATGCGAGGTTCGTTTTTTCGGCCGGCCAAACCAGCCGCGCGCCAGGCTGCTCACGTTATATTCGATCTGGTAGACCTCCGGCGGATCGCCGACCGCTGACTTAATGCGAATGGGGCCGATGCCGCTGCCGAATGCCTTGGTCATCTGCTGGGCGTCGGCCATGAGCCTGCGAATGTGCACGGGAATCTTGGCGGCCCCGGCGGCCGGGCGATGGGGCTGCTCGGATGATAACACACCAACCATTTCCTCTGATTGGATCAAAGCAGTGGAAGCGGTCGTCGCGCCTTCGGTGTTTGCATTCGCGTTTCTCCAGCAGCCGGTGCGCGATGAAATATCGGTGGTCGCCGGCGGGCGTTGCGCCGGCACGGAGACTTTCGCGCCGCAGGTTTTGCAGACCGCCTTGCGCCCGACGTACGACGCGGGCACCGCGAACGCGCGTCCGCATCCATCGCAGGCGAAGGTGATGATGGCGGATTGAAGAGTCATTGATGCGCTTCCAGTGCCCCGACCTGCGGGCAGCCGTACGCGGAGCAGCCGCGATTTTCCTGCCAGCAGTCGGCGTGAAACGCCAGGCCGCAGGAAGGGCATTTTTTCGTATCGTCAAAATCGGCGATCGGGTTGTGGCAGACGCCGCAGACTTGTTCCTTTTGCGATTCGACATCCGACGCCGGGGGCGCGGGTCCAGCAAGAGGCTCATTGGATGTCGGCGTCGCCTGGCCCCCTTCCGCGCGGATGGTGTGCCCGCAATAGCGGCATTGTCCGACGCCGATGAAGTCGAGCGGCATCCAGATCGGCGCGCCGCAGACGCAATCCATAAAACGCCCATGCGCGCCCGACAATGCAGTGGGCGGCCTGGGAGAAAGATCAATTTCCTCGACGCCCGGCGGCGCGGTTGGGCCGATGCGGTAGCAGAGCGTGACGTTGCCGACGCGAATCTGGTCGTCATCCTGCAAAACGTGTCGATCCTGCAGCGGCATGCCGTTGATGAAAGTGCCGGTTCGGCTGCCGGCGTCGGCGACGTAAAATTCTCCGTCTTGCAGCCCAATCCACGCGTGAATGCGCGAGACGGACTT
This sequence comes from Tepidisphaeraceae bacterium, assembly GCA_035648595.1. Lineage (GTDB taxonomy): Bacteria > Planctomycetota > Phycisphaerae > Tepidisphaerales > Tepidisphaeraceae > RYN-428. The sequence continues at coordinate 67 of DASRLH010000072.1, read as the reverse complement.
GTCGTCGATCACCACCGTGTTGCCCGGCCAGCGCCCGATCAGCACCCGGCCCGATAGCGGGCCCGAT
>DASRLH010000071.1:0-2336 GCA_035648595.1 Tepidisphaeraceae bacterium | reverse complement strand
GTAGCCGCGAATACCCCATCCGTGATACAACAGGCTTGTGGACATGAGTTTGTCTCCTTTCTGAAGATTGGTAACTCCAGAGGAGACGGCCATGTCCATTTTTTTTCAAGCACTACCTACGCAAAAGCCGGAAGAACCTTTTTTCGTTCCAACTGCCGCGATTCTTATAGCCCTTGGTATAGGGTGGGGCACTGCATGCCACGCCTTTTTGTACCAACTTGCGCCAGCATTGGGAACAATGGTGCTCGTCAGGAACAAACCGGTAATGAGAAGCTTCTTATTCATTGAGGTCTCCTTCAATGTCGAATAAGACACGGATTAGTCCGGCGGGATAGGGAGGAGATGCGAATCGCAGCTGGAGAAACCGTAACCCTCAATAGAATATAAAGTTAACGATAAGACCCTCGGGGCGGCGGCGGTGCGCTCGCCGACGCCGTCAGAACTGGAAATAGATAAACGCTCGCTCGCCAGCCGAGCAGAATCCCAGGTAGAGCAGCATGCTCGCGGCCATCGCCACGCGAAGGGGGGCGAATCGCAACAGGGGGCGGGCGGCGGACTCGAAGATCAGTTGGTAGAGCCAGACGGACGCCACCAGCGCCAGCATCAGGGCGGGCATTTGCGGGCTTGTCCAAGCCGCGCTGAACAGGCGTTGGACGATCAGCATGGCATCGGAGAGCGAGTCGGCACGGAAGAATATCCAGGCGAAGCAGACGTAGAGGAAGACCCACGCCTGCTTGAAAAGTCGCGGGACGCGGTTGCGATAGAAGGCGGAGCGCTCCAGTTCGCGGGTGAGCATGACGCCGATGGCGTGGAGGACGCCCCAGATGGCGAATGTCCAGGCGGAGCCGTGCCAGATGCCTGAGACGAGGAAGACGATGAACAGGTTGCGGTAGGTCGCCAGCCAGCCGCGGCGGTTGCCGCCGAGGGGGATGTAGACGTAATCGCGGAACCAGGTGGAGAGGCTGATGTGCCAGCGGGCCCAGAACTCGCCGAGGCCCGCGGCGAGGTAGGGGTTGTTGAAATTGAGCACGAGGTTGAAGCCCATCATGCGCGCCAGGCCGCGCGCCATGTCGGTGTAGCCGCTGAAGTCGAAGAAAATCTGCCAGGCAAAGGCGAAGGTGGCCATGGCCAGAGCCGTCGCGCCGCGGGCGGCGGAGGTATGGGGGCCCACATACGGCCCCAGATTGTCATACACTCGATCGACGTACATTCCCAGGTAGTTTGCCAGCGCAACTTTCTTGAACAATCCGACCAGAAACAGCGAAAGCCCGTCAGCGAGATTCTCCAGGCGGAAAGCGGGCGCCTGTTGGAACTGCGGCAGCATCTGGCGGGCCCTTTCGATCGGGCCGGCCATCAGTTGCGGGAAGAAACAGACGAAAGTGGCGAAGCGCAGGAAGTTGCGCTCGCGGGCCACCTTGCCGAAGTAAAAGTCGATCGTGTAGCTCATCGACTGGAAGGTGAAGAATGAAATGCCGACCGGAAGAATGTAGGCAAAGCCGTGCGGCATCAGCGTCGAGGGATCGGGGATACGCACGCCCGCGTGCATCCACGCCAACACCTGATTCAGATTTTCCTCGACAAAGCGGGCGTATTTGAAGAAGAGCAGGAGGGTGAGGTTGTTGACGATGCTGATGAAAAGCCAGACCCGCCGGCTGGCCAGGCCGGCGCCGACGGCCATTAGAACCACGAGGGCTGACAGGACGAGCAGTGTGGGGCGGAGGGTAGGCGGGCCGAATAGTCCGCCGGCGATGAGCAGCACGGTTAACACCGCGGATATTAGAAATGCCGACCGTAAAACGGGATCGCGCGGTTTGGCCGGGCGCGGGGGCCGTGCTTCGTAATCAAGCGCGCGGCTTGTGCTTTCGCCTGCCTTCGACTTGCCAATATCCCGTTGGCCCTCATCGCGCAACTGGATCGGGCAGTGATCCATGAATGTGACCAGCAGGTAGTCCAATGCGGTGGAATAGACCACCAACAGCAAATAGTACGGATTCCACCAGGCATAGAAGAAATAAGACGCCGTCAGCAGCCACGGCACCCAGAGCGGCGTGCGGCGCAGTGAATAAAACACCGGCAGCACCACCAGCATGAAAATGAAAAAGGGCCAGGTATGGAAAAGCATGGACCCTGTCAGCGCGTTTCTGCGCCCGGCCAGAAGATTTGCGCAGCGTCATAAAGACGCAAAGGCGCGGAGCCGCGACGGTCACGATTGTGCAAGATCACCTTCTATCCTTTTTTCATTCGAGCAACACTTCAATCGTCATGGAATTGCGCGTGCGTGACAGTTTCGGCGAACCTTCCCCCTCTCCCGGTACTCCGGGGGAGGGTTGGGGTGG
>DASRLH010000070.1:0-4991 GCA_035648595.1 Tepidisphaeraceae bacterium | reverse complement strand
CCACCCCAACCCTCCCCCGGCGTACCGGGGGAGGGAGAAACCCCTAGCGATTGCCGGGTGAACCTGAAATCGAGCGACGTTTCCTACTTCTGCTCTCGTTCCACTTCCGCACGAAGGATTTTTCCCGCCGGTGAGCGCGGGAGGGTTGCTCGAACCTCGAAAACGCGCGGGATTTTGTAGGCGCTGAGTCTGCCGCGCAAATAGGCGCGCAGTTCGCGTACATCAACCGTCTCTCCCGCCCGCGCGGGCGCGAGGACGGCCCGCAGGCGATTCAGCGTTTGGCCGATTCGGATCGGCACGACCACGCACTCCCCCACCGCCGGGTGGCCGGCGATGGCTTGCTCGACTTCCAGGGGATTGACCTTTCGCCCGCCGATGTCGATCAGGAGCTTGATCCGGCCCGTGATGGTCAGGCTGCCGGAGGGATCGAGCCGGCCCAAATCGCCGGTGAGGAAGTGGCCGTCGAGCAGCGGGGGAGGGTCGCCGTCCACGTAGCCGCTTAACATCGACGGCGCGGCAACCGCGACATGGCCGTCGGCGCCCGTGTGCAACGGATGTGCGATTTGCGGATTGGCCGGATCGAGTATTCGGATCGACACGCCGGCCATCGGCCGGCCTACGCTTGCCGGGTCGAATGGGGCAACGTCAGGATCGTTGTAGGTGACCGATCCGATTTCCGTCGCGCCATAAAGTTGCGACACGCGAACCCCGAATTTGCGTTCCATCAATTCATACAGTGTGCGCGGCAAGGGCCCGCCAGCCGAGTAAGCGCGTCGCAAGTCCGGCAGAGAAATTCCCCGTTCCCGCTCCGCACACAACATCTCAAACATAAACGGCACGCCGGGAAATATTGTCGCGCCGGATCCTTGATCGTCGGACAACACAGCCAGCGCGGCATTAAGATCGAAACGGTCGAAAAGCTGCATGGTGCTTCCGGCCCAGACGGGGGCGAGCAGGCCGTGCTCCAAGCCGTAGGAATGACACAACGGCACCGCCGCCAGAACCTGATCGCGCGCGGTGAAGCCCACCGCCTGCGCCATATTGGCTGATACCGCATCAAGGGATGGCCCGTCGCGGCGGACGATCCGCGGTTGGCCGGTGGTGCCGGAACTGAGCAGAAGAAGGGCCGGGCCGTGGGCCGCGGAGAGCGGCCAACGGGGGCGGGTATGGAGCAGCGCATCGGGGCCGGCTTCGGGGAAGGCGGCCGACCCGGCGAACGCCCCCGAAGTTGAGATCGTGGGCTGGGCGATGCTTAGGATTGCCGCCGCTCCGGCGCGCCCGGCGGCGGAAAGAAGTTCGGGGGGCGCGATGTCGGGGGCGATGGGGAAGACGGTGAGATTCGCGGCCAGCGCCGCGAGAAAGACGGTTGTATAATCCGCGCGGTTCTGCGAACAGAGCATCAGGATGCCGCCGGCGGGGAGACGTTTGTGTAATGCGGACGAAAGGGTATCGACTTGATTTAATAGGTGGCTCCAGGTGAGCGGAGTCCGGCCGTCCGCGGGAATGACCTGCCGAATCGCGGGCCGATCGCCTTGACGCTTGGCGTGTAGACGAAGCTTTTGTAGCAATTGCAGTGACATCATCGGCTATTCACCTCGCCCGGGCCGTTCGCGAAATACTGCCGGAGAATCCCGGAAGAAATGCGGCGTCAAGGAGCGCCGCAGCCTCAGAATAGAGGACTGGCCCGATGAGGAAAAGCGCGAGATGCGGCTTGTTTAGGTGAAATCCCTCAAGTGCGAGTTGGAATTTCGGTCGTCGAGTAACCGTATCGTATCACGGGCGTCTCGCCGGTGCGGGGTGCGATTAGAGTCGAGCAACCACAGTTTGCCGACTACCGCGCCATCGGCACGGGCGAGACGCCCGTGATACGGTAGAGGGCCTCTTACGACGGAAATCTCGGCTTTGGAGTCGCGACCGCGGGACATTCGAGAGCCGCCGATTTCTACTGTATCATGGCCCCGGCCCCGCTGAAGATTCGGGGTGAGTTTGTATCGGCAGCGGAGGACAGATCGTGCGCCAGCCCGGCAAGATCGCAACATTATGGCGGCTGACGCGCGGGCAGCGGCGGCGCTACGCGCTGGCCGTGGCGGCGATGGGGGCGGGGATTTTGCTGTTGTATCTGTCGCCGCAGATCGTGCGGGAATCCATTGATGGGATCATCGACGCCGCGCCCGGCGGGCGCGGAAGTTTCATCCTGCGCGCGATCCGGCGGCTTGGGGGCAACAGCACGGGCCGGGCGCTTTGGATCGCGGGCGGTTGCATTGTCGCGGCGACACTGTTCAGCGGCGTATTCACCTACCTGCGCGGCCGCTGGGCCGCCCTGGCCAGCGAATCGATCGCGCGGCAACTGCGCGAGCGGCTCTACGATCATCTGCAGCATGTGCCGGTCTCGTATCACGATGCCGCCCAGACCGGCGACCTCGTGCAGCGCTGCACTTCCGACGTCGATACGGTGCGCACGTTTTATTCGACGCAGGTCGTCGAAATCGCCCGCGCGATGCTGCTGCTGGCGACCGCGCTGCCGATTCTGTTGGTCATGGATTGGCGGCTGGCGATCGTGGCGGTGGGGCTGATGCCGATCATTATTTTGTTCGCGACATTCTTTTTCTCGAAGGTGCAAACCACCTTCAAGGCCGCCGACGAGGCCGAGGGGAAGATGACCACGGTGTTGCAGGAGAATCTCACCGGCATCCGCGTGGTGCGCGCGTTTGCCCGGCAGGAATTCGAGAAGGAGAAATTCGGCCGCAAGAATGCCGACCATCGCACGCTCAACTGGCGCGTCTTCGTCATCATGGCGGTGTATTACGCCAGCAGCGATTTCCTGATCTTCGCGCAGACGGCGGCGGTCTTATTCGTGGGGGCCTGGCGGGTGGCGAATGCGTCCATGAGCGTCGGCACGCTGGTCGCGTTCCTGCAATACGAGGCGATGGTCATCTGGCCGGTGCGGCAGATGGGCCGGATCCTAACCGACATGGGCAAAGCCGTCGTCTCGCTGGGGCGGATCGAGCAGGTGCTGGCGGCGCCGCGTGAATCCGAGCCCGCCGAGCCGCTGGCGGAGTTGCCGCCGCGCGTGCGCGGGCAGATCGTTTTGTCTGATGTTGCTTTCAGCCACAACGGCAAACGCGTGCTCGATGGGGTGAGCGTGTCCATCCGTGCCGGCGAGACGCTGGCGGTTCTGGGTCCTTCGGGAGCCGGTAAATCGACGCTCGTGAATCTGCTGCTGCGATTCTATGACTACGACCAAGGGTCGATCACGCTGGACGGCATGGAGTTAAAGCAACTGGGCCGCCAATATGTGCGGTCGCAGTTTGCCGTGGTGATGCAGGAGCCGTTCTTATATTCCAAGACGCTGCGCGAGAACATCACCCTGGGCCGGCACAGCGCCAGCGAGGCCGAGGCGATGCAAGCCGCCGCTGGCGCCGCGATTCATGAATCGATCGAGTCCTTCGACAAAAAATACGACACCCTCGTCGGCGAGCGCGGCGTGACATTATCCGGCGGCCAGCGCCAGCGCGTCGCCATCGCCCGCGCCGTGTTGCGCGATGCGCCGATCCTCGTGCTCGACGATGCCCTGAGCGCGATCGACACGCGCACGGAAAACGCGATCCTCGACGCCTTGGCCGCCCGCCGGGGCCGGCATACGACGATCGTGATCGCCTATCGCCTTTCGACGCTGGCGCACGCCGACCACATCGTCGTGCTGGAGCATGGGCGGGTGGTGCAATATGGAACGCACGAAGAGCTTGTGGCGCAAGAGGGATTGTATCGCGGGCTGTGGCAAATCCAGGGGGCGCTGGAGGAAGACCTGCGGGGGGAGCTGGAAACGGCGGAGTTGGTGCGATCGTGAGCCAGAAGCCCTTTATTTGCTCGGGTGCGGTCATCTTTCGTGGCACGGGCGGCTCGCCCGTGGCTGCGGTACGCCGCGGCGTTGGCCGGTACTCCGAACAAACCACCCGAGCGCAGCGACCGATGGCTTGGCATACACGAAGAACGCTGCGCTCTTGCGCCTTCGACCGGAGTACCGGTCGAACATCGCGGCATACCGCGACTCCACGGGCGAGCCGCCCGTGCCACTAATTCCGGCCACGCCCGCTAATCATGGAAATGCCGTGCCGACCTCGCGTGAATCGGGTAAACTTGTTGCATGGACCCCAAGCCGCATCCCAATCACCAACTGTACCTTCAAGTCCTGAAGCGCATGACTCCGGCCGCGCGGCTTACCAAAGCCATGGAGCTTTCGGCAACCGTCAAGGAATTGCTGCGCGCGGGTCTTCGCCGGCGGTTTCCGAACGCCAGTGAAGCGGAGATTCATCGGCTGTTTTTGGAACAACTCGCCAAATGCCACAATCGGAATTACTAAATTAGTAGTTGGTTGGGTCATCAAGGGCATAGGCGGCCTGCAGGGGAGTTAAGGCTTCGACGTGCGAATCGAAGAACAACACGTTGGGGCCGCGCGGATCGGACCAACTTGTGGCGCCGTGGCGCGTGTAGGCGATGAGGTTTTTGCCGCTGGATGGAACCGATGCGTTGAATGAATCGATAAAAGGAACCGCGCATCCCAGCCATATGCCCTTGCTATCGGCTACCTGAATCCGTCTCGGCTGATCGCGGACGTCCGCCAACTTGTAGTAATGCCCATCCCATTGCTGCCGAAACATCAAATCCGACGTGGTATTCCCAAATGGCAGCATCGGGTACACGTTGTACGCGTACCCGGTTACAAATGGATTAACACCAAACCCGTCATTTCCAGTAGGCCATTCGGGACAGCCCCAGAAGATGGAATGGGAACGGTCCTGAACGATCTCGTCGGCCCAGTCCCGACCCCCGGCGTAAGGCGCCAGAAATTCGGGTTCATCCGACTAATGCGTAGGTAGTTTCGTGTAAAGCGAAGATTTTAAGTTTGAAGAAGTCGGGGTCTCGGAAGCCGTATGCTTGTCGTTGCATGGTTTTGATCTTGTTATTTGTGCCTTCCAATGGCCCGGTGGTGA
>DASRLH010000069.1:0-12977 GCA_035648595.1 Tepidisphaeraceae bacterium | reverse complement strand
TCACTGTGGGGACTGAGGGAAAAAGACCCACTGTGCCTTCCCTCGGAATATTGGGGGAGGGAAAAGACATCGCCGTCGAAACCGTTAAGCACACACATTTCCTTGCGGGCGTTTCCCTTGTCACGCGCAACGATTTCCAGTGGCATCTTTTGGTGATTCATTTGGACTCCCGCATTCGGGGCACCTGTCAGGCGAGGCGCGCAGGTCGTAGCCGCATTTGGGGCACATGCCGCTGGTCGAGGCGCGGCGTCGCCGCCACGAGATTAACCATGCGACGGGGAAGACCGCCAGAAACAATACAACGCTCCAAGCCGGCATTCGGACTTCCAAAATGTGCTGGATCATTCTCTGCGACACAACTCCGTCATATCGGACCCAGTAGAAACCATTCCAGTTCACAATCGCGTCGCCATCAGTAGACAAGATGGTAGAGTTTTCGCGAAGGTGATCGAAAGTCTGGCAGTCTCCAAAATCCCCTTGTAAGCTTGCGAAATCTTGAGAATCCAAGTTGGGCCAATAGTAGTGGCATCGCGCTATGCCGAATATTCCCTCGTCGGTTTCGAGGTCAATAAATCCATAGTTCAATATTCCGAGATGACCTCCTGACGGAGGAGTCAAGCGCGCCCGTTGCCACCTAAAGATGTCGTGTGCGAAATGGCTTCTAACCCACAGTGCGCACGCCGCAATGCACATTAATAATGACAGCGTGGCCAAAACAGCAAACAGACGCCGTTTCATCGCGCCGCGATTCTACCATTGGTGCGAGGAAAAATTCCGGAAGCCGCTAAACGTCGGCGAAAATGTGAATCATATTCTCGTATTCAGTAGAAGCGGCGTCCCCGCCGCTTTTCTTAATCCAGGAGAAGACAAAGCGGCGAGGACGCCGCTTCTACCGAAGATAAAGCGGCGGGGACGCCGCTTCTACGGCGGGAAACTTCAATGCTGATGCTCCGCCCCCGCTTCGCCCGGACTGATCGGATGGGCCTCGTTCTTCTGCGACGTGAACGGCATTTTGGTGAACGGATCGATCGGCGGCTTGGGGTTGGCTTCCCATTGCTCCAAGTCGGGGACGACGAGCATGGTGCCGTACATTTTTGGCCAGTGGCCGGGGAAGGTGCACAGGAAGACGTATTGGCCGGGCGTGGTGGGGGCGATGAAGCTGAGGGTCGCCGACTCATCGGGCTGCACCAGATGCGTGCTGTGCAGAACCTTGGGGGAGTTGGGGATGAAGGCTTTTTCGTTCATGTCGGCTGGCGGCTGCATCATGCCGGCGGCGGCGCCGATCTCGGCCAGCGAGCCGGGCGCGCCGATCACGATGTTGTGCGGCATGAAGTCGTCATTCTCCAGAATGATCTCCACCGGCTTGCCCGCCTGCACCACGAAGTAGCGGATGTCATATTCCATCTGCTCGCGCAGCGTGCGGATGGCGACCACGCGCACCGCAAGCTCGCGCAATTCCCGGCGGATGACCACGCCCCGCGCCGGCGGCATGGCGCCGGCGAGGTCTTCCCCCAACTGCACGGTTTGTAGAACCGCCGGGGCCGTACGATCGTTGGCCGGCGTCTGGCGGATGATGTTGAGGACCACTTTTGCCAGCGCGGGGATCTGATCCCTGGGCCATTTCGCGGCCGGAATCCGGCGGATGGAGCGGACGGCGGCATCCCGCGCCTCGCCCTTGCCGGCGGCAATCACCTGCGACAACAGCTTGAATTCCTGCGCTTCATGGCCGGGAATGGCGCTGATGGCTTCGGCGGCGGCGGCTTGCGTGGCCGGGTCGGGCGCCTTGCTCACCAACGGCTCGACCTTGGGAAAAAATGCCTCGCGCAGCTTCGCGTCATTGATCCACGGCAAGCCTCCGAGCAGCGCCTTGAGGCCGCCATCGCTTTGCGCCGCCAGTTGCCAGACTTCATCAGGCTTGCCGTCGGCGGTGGCTAGGGCGGCATAGGCGGCCTGCTTCACCACCTGGCTGTCCGAATCCTTGGCCAGCGAGGCAAGCTTCTCTTTCTGCGACGCCAGGTCCGCCGGCTTTTGCGCCAGCAGCAGCGATACCAGTTCGCGCTGCGTGGCTTTGTCCTCGGCATCGACCGCGCCGATGGCATTGAGGATTTCCAGCGCGGGCGAATCCTTGTCCATCCGGGCCAACGCGCCGGCAGCCTCCTCGCGGTATTTCTTTTCCATCCCCTTGCGCATCAGGAGGGTTTCATACACCGGCTTGTATTTCACGTCGCCGGGCTTGCGAACCACGCTCGCCAACTCGGCATTGGATAGGCGATTCAACTGATACTTCACGATGCGAGGATTTTTGTTGACGTCGATGACCAGCGTCTGGCTGACCGGTGCGGCGGGCGCATCGGCCGCGCCAACAGTGGCCGCGCCGGCCAACGCCAGAAGGACGGCGGCAAGAATCTGAATAATCACCGTCGGTGGCATGGGGGTTCTCTCGTAGGGTTCGCTTCAGCGAACACCGTCGGCCGCGTGGGTGGGGTGCCGCATTCGCTGAAGCGAACCCTACGCGCCGTGGCATTTCGTGGCCGCCAGAGGGGCCGGGAATGGCAACCTTTTTGTGACACGGGCGTCCCGCCCGTGCGCGTTGTCATCGAGTTCGCGGCACATTCATTTTTTGAAAATCTCAAGCCGTCCGCACCGGCGGGACGCCCGTGCCACGTCAAGCCCATTACAGGCGCGCATGGCATGCCAGTAGTGGATTGCAACATCGAGCGGCATTCGCGGCTAACGTGAAAACAACCCGGCGCAATGATCGCAGACGACCGATTTTCAATGCCGGGCGCCGTCGCTCTACCGCCGGGCCGTCTGCTTGGCGCCCTTGGCGACTTTATCCAGCGTCTTCATCGCGTCGTCGAGCTCATATTTCAGCCATTTATCCTGCGGCTTATTCAGCGAATCGAGCGCCACGTCCTGGGCTTCGGGGACCGTGAAGAAGCTGCACGCCCGCACGGCTTCCAGCCGGACGCGCGGGTTGTTGTCGTTCACCAGCTTGCGCAGCAGTTTTAGCGGATCTTTCACGCGATCGCGCCAGTAGCAAAGCACGCGCGTGGCGGCGGCGCGGGCGTGATGATTCGGCGAAGCCAGCATCTTTTCCAGCAACGCCTGATTCACAACATTGTGATACTGATAAACCCACAGCGCTTCCATCAGGTTGTGTTGGTAGTTGGCGTCTTTGGCGTCCAGGCCAGCCATCCATTTATCAACCGTCGCGATGACTTGCTTGCTGTCACGGCCGCCAAGCTCGATCTTGGCGCGGGAGCGCGTGCGATCCTCGGGATCCTTGAGAAGATCGAGCAATGCCTCGATCGGCGCGCCGGCAACCTGGGCCGGCGTGCGCAGTCCATGATCGGTCGGCACGATCCGATAAATCCGGCCATGCGTGTGATCGCGGCTCGGATCGCGCAGGTGATGCTGCATGTGCCCGATCAGGGGGTTGTACCAATCGCAGAAATAGATCGCGCCATCGGGGCCGATCTTGATGTCCACCGGGCGGAAATTGGGATCATCGCTTTGCAACAACGGCTCAACCTCGGTGCCGACCAGCCCTGAGTCCTTCTCCTCCAGCTTGTAATCCAGAATGCCCTGCATGCCGATCACGTTGGCAACCAGGAGGTTGCCGTTGTACTTCTCGGGGAAGATCGGGCTGGAGAGGATTTCGGCGCCGGGGCAGGGGCGCGTGCGCTGGCGGTATACGGTGGGGGAGTTGGAGTGCTTATCTGGGAAGTATTTTTTGCCGGAGATGGTGGGGCCGTAGTAGGGGACGGCGCCGGTTCCATCAATGATGATGTCGGTGCCCCAATTGTTGAACACATGGCCGTGCGGATTGGCGAAGCCGTAGCAGGCATAGGGCTCAAATTTGCCGGTGCGCGGTTCATACCGATAAACGCCGGCGTTTTGATTGCGGGCGGGCGGGCCCCAGACGTTTTCAACCTGGCTGTGAAGGAAGGTACCTTCCTGGTAATAGAGCGCGCCGCCGGGGTCGAGCACGAAGCTGTTTTCGGTGTGATGGGTGTCGGCAGAGTCAATGCCCGAAAGGACGCGCTGCATGACGTTGGGCTTGTCGCCGCCGGTCGTGTCCCTGGCGTAGATCATGTACGGCGCTTGGGCCACCAGGAGGCCGTTGTTGTAGAACTCCATGCCGGTCGGGCAATTGAGGTGGTCAAGGAAAACGCCGGTTTTCCCGGCTTTTCCATCCGTGCCGAAATCGCTGAAGATCAGCACTTTGTCATCGAACGGATCTTTGGGTTTCCAGTGGGGATAGTTGGGCCACGCGCAGACGAACAGACGGCCCTGCGTATCCCACGCCATCTGCACGGGGTTGGCCAACGCGGGCGTGTCTTTTTCGCTGGCGACCAGTTCAACGCGCATTCCCTCCGGCACTTTCATATGAGCGATGGCGGCCTGCGGATCGAGGTCGGGCGAATTGTTCGGATGATTGGTCGGCACGGGGATGAAAGGCGGCGTGTTGCTGTCGTCCACCTTCAGGTCGCCGCCCTGGGCGACGGCCCAAACGCGCTTGTCGCGGTTGGCGCACATCACATCCAGCACTTCCAGTTCGCGCTGCATGACCGCGAAGTTACTGACGCCGTTGTAGACAAGGCTGGATCGGCCGCCGTACACGTTGTAGCCGTCCACGGTGTCGTAATGCTCGAAGAAGTAGAAGTTTTTTTCGTTGATGGCTTCGCGGAGCCTTTTCATCGCCGCGACGTTGACTTTGCCGCGCGCGGCGGAGTCGGGGAACAAGCCGTGCAGGATGATCGGCGCCAGCGCCTTGTCACCCTTTGCGGACAGGTGTACGCCGTCCATGGTCAGCGGCGTCTTTGCATCCGCGAACAGCTTTTGCGAAGGCGTGAATAGGTCCACGAACAACACGCCGTTGGCGCTGGCCACCTGCGCCATCGCATCGGAGTATAGCTTGAGGTCTTCGTTGTTTTTCTTGCCGTCGGGATAGTTGGGATTGTGGATGTCTTCGTGGGCGATGGGGGAGAAGATCACCAGTTTCGGCTCGGCTTTGCCGTTGTATTTGCTGGCCAGCGTGTCCTTGATGAACTTCGTGAGATTGCCCTTGTATTTCTCGAGGCCGGCTTTTCCCGCCCAAGCTTCATTGTAGCCGAAGAACGCGAGCACCACGTCCGCCTTTTCCTTGGTCAGCCATTGATCGGGCGTGCCGAAGTTATCGGAGCGATCGCGGAAGACCACTTCATCGCCGCCAAAGCCCATGTTGCGGAAGACCAGTTCGTCCTTGGGAAACCGGCTGTAGACCATCGTCTCCAGCCAGCCGTCATGTTGCAGTCCGTCGGCCAGGCCGTTGCCGATGATGCAGATATGATCGCCCTTTTGCAGCGGCAAAGATTTTGGCGCCTCGGCCGCGCGAGCCGCGCCCGCCAAACCAAGCGCGGCGGAAATAGCCGCCGCGAGTAATTTCCTTTGATGCATACGCGATGACTCCGTGAATGAGGGCCGGGTGGGCCGGGACACAAGTGCCGTTCCCGTCTGCGTGAAAGTACGCGCGTCGGGAAGCTGCGTTTAACGATTGTCCGCTCAACGAATCGGGCGCGATAGAATACAAGAGGCCGACGAGATTCCCAACACCCGGTGGAGAACCAAAAGACAGATGTCGATCAGTCAACTGCCGCTGGGTTATTGCACCAACGTTCATCCCGGCCGCTCGGCGGCGCAGGTGGAGGCGGGGCTCGACCGATACACGCTGCCGGTGCGCGCGGCATTGGGCCGACCGCTGGCCGCGGGGCTTTGGCTGGCCCAGCCGGTGGTGCGCGAACTGCTCGGTGCGCCCGACGGCGTGGCGCGCTTCGCGGATGGCCTGGCCCGCCGGAATCTTTCGTGCCATACCCTCAACGCATTCCCCTTCGGCGATTTCCACAGCGATCGCGTGAAGGAGAAAGTTTATCTGCCCGACTGGGCAAGCTCCCAACGACTTGACTACACCCTGCAATGCGCAACGGTGCTTTGTGCATTGTTGTCCGAAGGCGGCGAAGGGAGCATCTCAACTCTGCCGTTGGGATTCAAGGGCCACGAGCATGCGCCGGATTTTATGGATCGCGCGATCGATCGACTGATCGAATGCGCGCGCGGGCTGAATGGCCTGCGGGAAAGGCTTGGCAAAATCATCCGCCTGGCGATCGAGCCCGAGCCGATGTGCGTGCTGGAAACCACCGCCGAAGCGATCCGTTTCTTCCAACGGCTTCATGAACGCGCCGATCCATCGGGCGCGTTGGAATTCGTGCGGACCCACCTGGGCCTGTGCTACGACGTTTGCCATCAGGCGGTGGAATTCGAGGACGTATCGGCTTCGATTCGCCAGATCGACCAAGCCGGCATCCGCATCAACAAGGTGCACATCAGTTGCGCCTTGCAATTGAATGATCCGGCGAACAACGCCGTCGGCCGCGCCGCGCTGCTGCGATATGTTGAGTCGCGCTATCTGCATCAAACGATTGCCCGTCTGCCCGATGGCCGGATCATCCGCGCCACCGATCTGACCCAGGACCTCGTGAATCATCCAAGCCTCGATTTCCGCACCGCGCCGGCGTGGCGGGTGCATTTCCATGTGCCGGTCGATGCCCAGCGGCTTGGCCCGCTGGGCACGACGCGCGACGATCTGAAACGCGCGCTGTCAGCTGTCGCATCTCTCGATTACGCCCCGCATCTGGAGGTGGAAACATACACCTGGGACGTGATGCCCGGCGAAGCCCCTGGCGACCTCGCGGCGGGACTGATGCGCGAGATGGTTTCGGCGAATGAAATGGTGGAAGAAGCCACGGCGTGATGGTTCTTATTGGCGGCGTTAAGGCTTGTGTTGGCGAGGTGAAAGCCAAAACGGCGAGTATCTCCTGTTGCTGGAATGGGGCGCAGCGGGAATTGCAGAGAGCGGCACGACCAATAACCGTCCAAGGATTAGAGCGGTAGTCGCATCTGATATTCATACTTCCGGCCGCTCTGCAGCCGATCGCGGAATTGCGCATGGAGTTTGAGCATCTTGCGAAACGCATTGCTGCGTTTGTCCAATCCGAACTCCATCGGATTGTCAATAATCGACGCCTTGCTTGCGCGGCTGTCCCACGTGAGATACGAGCTGAACTCCCCGGCCGCGGCTTGCTCTATCGCCTCTTCGACCCTGTGCTTGGTTTGAGCCCGTGCCTCCTTATGCATGATCTGCCATTGCGGGCTGATTGCCTGCGCAATCACCGATGAATCAATCAGTGTGTCTCTCAGGCTCATGTGCTTGAGGATCTGCGGGATTACAACGTCAGCGACCTCCCAAACCAACGAATCAGCATCGACCGGAACAAATTGGGACGGCGCCTTCTTGTACTCGACTGAAAACGACGGCACAAACAAATCATTCAGCGCCGGGCATGAGAATTTGTTCATCGCGAGCGACATCCCATCATCATGAACGAGCAGCAATGGGAAAGGGTGTTTCCCTTTAGCGATCCCGATCTTCAGGCGTTCCGCATGTTCTGCCAGGCCAACCACGGCTACGTCGAAACTCTTCGTGGCGTTAACAGACATTTTCCCCATTTGCTGTAGGTTTTCCGGTTTCAATCCTGCATAGCTTTCGAGTTGGTGTGCGTCGGTGTTAGGGCCACTCTTCCACTCAAACAATACAGAATGCGCCATGTCCTCGGAGCACATGGTGAATTCCGGCTTGCACTCCTTGTTCTTGCTGTTGATAATTCTCCACTCGATCAAATGCTCTTTGTAATTCAAATCGCGGATTGAGCGAGGAAGCCCACTTGCTCCCTTACACAATCCAATCCAGAGGTTGAGCATTCTGAGATTAAAATGCAAAGACCGGGTCTCCGCTGCCGTTCACGGCCTGTACCATCGCGTCATAGCGGTGCTGAAGGTTCGCGTAGAATCGCAAAACGGAATTTCCGCACGATCCTTTGGGAAGATAAAGGCGAATGGCCTTCGGCGACAGCTCGAACGCGAGCGGCCGAGCGCTGTGAAGATCAAACGCCTGTACCGTGTAATAGTCCTCGGCGTGTCGGACAGGAACGCCCCAAAGTTTGAACGGTTCTGTCCCCGCAAACATGCCCTCGGAGAACAGCGTCATATCTTGAATCGGACGGTCAAATGTGAATGTTATCGGTTCACCTTGAATGGTGAGGCACCTGCCAGACTTTTCGGGGCCGATCGCATAATCCGACTCGACCAACCTAACCTGAGACTGGTAGCGCCCGTACAGGTTACTTGCTAGCGAGAGATGATCCTCGAATGATTTACCCCGACCGACAAGTTTTCCATCGTACCTGACGTCATCCAAGCCACGACCGCCATTGAGCCGAACCGTCACTTTTGCCAGCGGCGTTTCGTTTGGAGCCGCGTTCTGACGCCGCATTACACCAAGAATTCGCTTAGATGCTTGCCCGCGCACCTGCATTGTCAACGCCCCAACCCGCGTATCGTCAGTGTCGTCTTTATTTAGCCAGGTACGGTTGTAGTCGAGTCCAACGCCACGAATTGACCCGAACTGTTCGCAATTCTCTAAAAAGCTGGTTGGAAACCATGCGTGATCAAGCTCTGGAAGCTCTCCCACCCATCGCGCGATAAGCCAATCGGTTTTCTTGCTGTCACCCATTGAGTGGACGAACCAAAATCGCGGGTTCGTAAAGTCCACATAGGCTGTGATTGGTTCGCCCGATACTTTTGCTTGAACGGAAATTAACGTGTCATTTGTTGCAGGCGATAGCGACAAGTCGGAAATTTGATCCGCTTTGACGAGTGGAAGCAGTGACTCGACGAAATCGTGTGCTTGAGCTGGTTTAGTGTTCTCCGGGAGGCTCGCTTCCACAAGGTAAGTCTTCACATGGGTTTTATCCTTGGTGGCTCCAGCGCGCACTTGCGCCCTCGACCTGCTCATGAGGTCATCCAGCATCTGTGACATGTGTCGTCTGTTGCTTGCAATCATGCCGATATGCTCTCCATCCAATTCTCGCGTCTTGGCATTATCGGCTCCGGGTGATCTATTTGATGATGCCGTCAATCCTACAGCGCCAGCGAAAGGATGTGAAGCTTGTCCATTAAAAAACATGGCTGTTAATTAAAAGTGATAACGCCTCACTTGGATTGCGACGTATCCCTCGAGTCAAGGATCAATTAAAAGAATAATGCGCTGCGCCAACCCTTACCTCTCATTTCCCCGTCGTCGATTGCAAAAACGATATCAAACTCGCCAAATCATGCGGCGTCAATTTGATCACCAGCCCCTCGGGCATCATTGAAATATCTCGTTTCCCGCGGCTGGCGATGTTGTTCTTCTTGACGATGGTGGCAACGCCGGCGGGAACGCGGACTTCGAGTTCGTCGCCGGATTCGTGGCTGACGAAGCCTTCGATGACGTCGCCGTCCTTTGTTTTGAACCATTGGGTCTCAAACCCTTGCGCGATTTTGGCGCTGGGCTTGAGGATCGATTCGCACAACTCGGCGCGGTTATATCGCCCGCCGATCCCGCCGAGCATGGGGCCTTTCTGCGGCTCCTTCGGCGAGAGCGTATGGCAGGCGATGCATCCCTGGCGCTGGAACAGTTCCTTGCCAAGATTCGCGTCGCCCTTGTCCTTCTGAACAGCGGCCACCACGTCTTCATATTTCATGGACTCGATCAACTGCACCACCGGAATCGCCCCATGCTTAAGGCCCAGCGCATCAGCAGCGCCCGCGGCGGCGCGCGCCACCTCCGCGTGTGGGTCGGTCAGCATCGCCTGCACCATGTCCGAGAATCCATCGGCATGCACGCGGGCGACGGCATCCAGCATCGGCACCGCATTCGCCGGCTTGTCCCATCCCTTGTCAATCACCCTGGCGGCGGCGGCCTTTGGCGTGGCCCGCACCAGCCGGCTGCCCGACAAATTCATCAACACGCAATACGCCAGTTCGCGCTTCGCCGGCGACGCGGAGTCGGCGAGCTTCGCGAAGTACGGAATATGCCGGGCGAATTGCGGGTCGCGGATGAACTCATCCCGCACCGTCGCGAGCTGCGGCGCCGGCTTTTGCGCGCCCAGCATCGGCGCCAGGGCATCGACGGCGGCATCAAGCGACGCCGCGTTTCCCGCATCGCGCACCAGCCCGCGGATCGCCTTGGCCCGCAGCGCGGGTTGCGCCTTCTCGTTTACAGCGACCGTGTGCAACTGCGCGATCTGGTCGGCGGTCAGCTTCTTGGTGCTCTTGGCGATCATGTCCACCAGCAGTTCCTGGAACGCGGGGTCGGTTGCCGCCGCCTTGGCCACCAGCGCGGGGAGTTCGGGGAAGGCGATCTGGTGCTTCTCAAGCTCCACGATCAGCGATCGCACGATCTCCGGCTTCTCGGTGGAGAGGGCGGCGCGAAGGGTATCTTTCACGGTTTGCGTCTGATCCCACTCGGCATTTTTGTAATACGGGCCGGTGCGATCGGGCCGGGTGCTCCACCAACTGCCGTTCCAATCCGCTTCGCGATAGCACAACCGGCACAACGCGGCATACGCCTGCGCCCGCACGGTTTGATCCTGCAACTTGGGGATTCGGGCGATCAATCCATCGACCACCTTCTTATCGTGAATCTGCTTGAGAACGTGAAGCGCGCCTTGCGCGAGCTGCGGGCTTGTCGAAGGCTCGACCGCGTTCAGGCACACATCACTCGCGTTGAGCGTGACCATCGCGTTGGTGGCGACGTGAGAGACCAGGAAATCAGAGTCCGCGGTCAGCGGCAGCAGAGCTGCCGCCGCCTCTGCATGCCCGAGCCGGCCCAGGCCCCACGCCGCCGTCAGGCGCACGCGCGGGTTGGCATCAGACAAGCCGTCGAGGAACGGCTTAACGGGAACCGCCGGATCGTTCTTCTTGTCGATCAAAGCGCGAAGGGCAAACTCGCGCAGATCGGCATTGGCCGTCGCGATTTTTGCGAGCTGTGCGTCCGCCTTATCACCGTGCAGCAGCTTGTAGGTAAAGATTGCCGCCACGCGATCCGCCAGCGGATCGCCGGATGCGATGATCTCCAGCAGGCCCGAATCCAGCGCCGGATTATCGCCCCGGCGGAGCATCTCGCGCTGCGTGGCCATCCGCCGAACGGCGCTGGGAGAAGCCAGGTACGTTAGCAGCCTGGCATCGCTTGCCGCATGAAGATCGGGGAACGCGGGGGCGGCGTAATCTTTGGGACTCAGGCGCAATACATAGCCCACATTCGGCCCGCTGTAATCGAATCCGCCATTGGCCCACGAGGAGGCGAATAGATGGCTGCGGCCATCGACATCCAAATCCGTGCCGCGCGGCAAATCCATCCATTTCTCAAAGCCCGCTTTGAAATTGGCGCCCATCGGCGTGAGGGGGTGATGGTCGATCTGGCTGTTGCCCCATTCGACGGTGAACAGCCCGCCGGGCAATCCCGGCTCATCAATGAACAGCGACCCGCACGGCGCGCCGCCGCCGTAGTCGGCCAGGCAGTCGATGAACTCGCCGGGGAAGTGCATGAATCGGCTGGGATAGCCGTAGTATCCCGTGGGCACGATATACGCGAGGCGGTCGTTCCAATCGTCGCCATCGTTGGTGTTGTCGCGCGTCAGGACGTTCATCAGCGGGTCGATGGAAACGTCGTAGATATTGCGATGGCCCCAGGAATAGATCTCCAGTCCCGAACCATCGGGCCGTACGCGCAAGATTCCGCCGCCGTGAAATGTGAGTTGTGTGCCATCCTTGCCGACGGCTTTCGGGTAGCAGCCGTAGTCGCCGGTGGCGATGTAAATCCATCCGTCGATTCCCATGCGGATGCCGTTGGTGGTGTGGTCGGCGCCCCGGCTGGCGAGCATCGGAATGTTGCTGATGCCGGTGACCAGTTCCTCCGAGCGGTTGGAGACGCCGGTGTGGTTGTCGTCGTAATAAACGGTCAGGTAGGGAGGATGCAGGACGTAGAGTTTTCCGTCGTCCCAGACCATGCCGCGCGGATGATCGACGGTGGCAAAGACGTTGAACTGATCGGCGACGCCCGTGCCTTTGCTGTCAATCGCGCGGACGATGTGCCCCTTGCCCGGCTTGCGGCCCAGAGAGCCGTCCTCGTCGATGCCGATGAAGACCGGCCCGGTGGGCGCTGCCGAGATACAAGTGACGTAAGACACATCCGGCGGGGCCGCGAAAACGGTCAGATCAAAACCCTTGGGCGCCTTGATGCGGGCGGCGGCGCGCGCCAGGTTATTTCCCGCCGGCTTCACTTTTGGCTGTGACGATGCCGCCACCATTTGGCTGCCAAAGACCTCGAAGTCAAATACGCTCGCCCAGCAACCCTCCGGCGTTTTGATGACGTTCAGCCGGACGTAGCGGATGCCGTTGCTATTGGTGAGTTTGAGGTCGCGGGTCTGCGCGGCGGCCGGCGCGTTGGATTGGTCGGCGAGCGTCTTCCAGGTCTTTCCATCCGCCGATCCGGCGATGGTATATCCATAGGCCTGCCGGTCTTTCTCCCAACTGATCCGGCAGGCGGTCAGGTCCCGCGGCTTTCCCAGATCGACCTGCAGCCATTGCGGCGCCGAGCCGTCGGCGGCGCACCAGCGCGTGTCGGCGTCTCCATCCACCGCCATGCCCGGCAGATGCTCTTCCCCCTGATTGGAAGATGCGGTGGCGGTCTTCCCCCGAGCCAAGTCGAGCGGCACCATGCGCCCGGCGTCCTGCTTAACGGCTGCCGATGCGGACGCGGTCGGCGCGTCCGCCGACCGCGCAGCGGGTGCGATCGCCAACAACAGTCCCCCCAGAACCAGAGCAAATCGGCTTAGCCGCATCGGTTGAATCTCCACAATGAAAGCAATGTTTCCCGCGCGCCGCGCACGCGCAATGCAAAGCGGCGAGTCTAAGGTTCCATACAACACGCACGGGCGGGACGCCACAGGCGTCCGGGATTTTGCTTGGCGTGACAATAGCAATAATCTGCATTGCGCCAGCCGTTGGTTTGTGTCATGCTGCCCGCGTGGCATTCGAGCCTGCTCAATCCTCGG